>NZ_JAUNEC010000015.1 GCF_030525755.1 Alysiella sp. | reverse complement strand
ACGGTCAGTTGAAATTATTGACCGTGCATGAAGGCGCGAAAGCGGGCGATAAAGTCGGTTAATTGCCAAACAAACCATTCAGGCAGCCATAAATGTTCATAAACCATTTAAGCTGCCTGAAAGTTTTGCTTCAAAAGTCATATCAAAACCGATATCTGGGCGGATTGCATATCCGCCTTTTTTACCATAATTGGCGGCGAATAAAAAAGATTTGTTACTCAAAATAAGGTTTGATATGCAATCACTCCCTACAAACCGTGTTTTACCAAAGCTTTTTCCTGAAAATTTCAGGCAGCCTGTTTTTTAATATGAAAAATTTTAATATAATGCGTGCCATTTATTCATATTGCAATTGACATTATGGACAACAGCATCATAGAACTGCGCCACTTGCGAACCTTACTTGCATTAGAAGAAACAGGTAGTGTCTCTCTCGCGGCACAACGTGTTTTTTTAACACAATCGGCTTTATCGCACCAAATCCGTGTTTTGGAAAATTATTTTGATACGCCTTTATTTGAACGCAAATCTTCGCCTTTGCGTTTTACCCCAGCTGGAGAGCGTTTATTGAAATTGGGACGTGAATTGTTACCCAAAGTAGCAGTTGCGGAACGCGATTTGATGCAAATCATTCATGGCGAAGCAGGAGAATTGCGAATTGCGGTGGAATGCCATACTTGTTTTGATTGGCTGATGCCTGCAATGGGGATTTTCCGCCCACAATGGCCACAAGTAGAACTGGACATTGTGTCGGGTTTTCAGGCAGACCCTGTCGCTTTGTTATTGAGTCATCGTGCTGATTTAGCGATTGTATCCGAAGCCACTCCACAAGCAGGGATTGTTTACCGCCCACTTTTTGCCTATGAAATGGTGGGTATTTGTGCGCCCGACCACCCATTATCACAGAAACCCATATGGCAAGCAGAAGATTTTATTGATGAAACATTGATTACTTACCCTGTACCCGATGATATGCTAGATTTATTGCGTAAAATTTTACTACCACGCGGCATTCATCCACAACGGCGCAACAGCGAATTAACGATTGCGATTGTGCAATTGGTGGCGAGTAAACGTGGTATTGCAGCTTTGCCTTATTGGGCGGTGATGCCTTATGTAGAAAAAAATTATGTGGTGGAACGCAAAATCACAGATACCCCTTTAAGCAGTGAATTGTATGCTGCCTTGCGTGAAGAAGATGCCAACTGTGCTTTTTTGAATGATTTTTGTCATATCGTTCGCGAAGAAGGTTTCGCTAATTTGCCAGGATTGAGTGTTTTAACCATGAATTGAGCTTTCAGGCAGCCTGAAATCCATTACCCCAAAATATCCACATTTGTGCGGTATAATGTGCCACCATCACTTTTTGTATCATCATGATTTATCAAAAACAGTTCATTAAAGAAACCACTTATACCGCCATTGCCATTTTCTTTATTGTGTTGGCGATTTTATTGTTCACACAAGGCATTACTTTACTGGGTCGCGCCGCAGACGGTCGCATTGCGATTGATGCGGTTGCGGCATTAATTGGCTTTTGGGCAATCGGTATGGCACCGCTTTTGGTGGTTCTAACCTCCTACATCAGCATCATGACGGTTTTAACACGTTATTGGCGCGACAGCGAAATGGCAGTTTGGTTAGCAGGCGGTTTAGGATTGTGCCAATGGCTTAAACCTGTTTTAGGATTTGCCTTACCATTAGCAATTTTGGTTACCGTAATGCAGCTGTCCATTTTGCCTTGGGCTGAATTACGCAGCCGTGAATATGCAGAATTATTAAAACAAAAACAAAACTTGTCCTTAGTGGAGGCAGGTACATTCAATGAATTGGGCAAAGATAAAAACCGCGTGTATTTTGTGGAAACCTTTGATACTGAAAATGGTTTCATGAAAAACCTTTTTTTGCGTGAAATGGAAGACAATGGACGCGACAACGTGATTTTTGCCCAAGAAGGACATTTTGATTTAAGCAACAACAAACGTACTTTGATACTCAAAAATGGACACCGTTACAGTGGCATCGCAGGACAAGGCGATTTTGACCATATTTCATTTCAACAACTGGATTTAATCATCAATGCCACGCCCAAATTGCTTAATCCAATTGAACATCATCGCACCATTCCCACAGAACAACTTATCAGTAGCGATAATCCGATATACCAAGCCGAATTGATGTGGCGCATTTCTTTACCGCTAACTGTAATTGTATTAAGCATTTTGGCAATCCCCTTATCTTATTTTAATCCACGTTCCAGCAATTCCTATCATGTTTTATTGGCTGTGGGCTTCTTCTTGTTTTATCAAAACGGTTTAACCTTGCTGCGTGATGCCATTGAAGACAACAAAATTTCGTTTTGGCTGGGTTTATTACCCATGCACCTACTGGTTTTCAGTATTGCCATCGTATTACTGCGTATGAGAAGTATGCCTGCACGTCCATTTTGGCAAGGACTGAAAGCCACTTTAAGGAATAAACATTAAACTGAACCCATGTTTTCAGGCAGCCTGACCCATACACAGGCTGCCTGAAAATCGCAATACCCCTTTACCATTCCTATCTCATTGATTTATTGCAACACCATGACCGTACGTACCCATTACGACAATCTGCACATCAGTCCCGATGCCGATGCCCAAACCATACGCGCTGCCTATCGCCGTTTATCCAAGCAATACCACCCTGACTTAAATCCCGACCCCGATGCCCATCGCATCATGCAACTCATCAATCAAGCCTATGAAGTGTTGTCCAACCCAGAACGCCGTGCCGAACACGACCGTTGGATAGCAGCACAACAACACCCCAGCCCTCAAATCCCTGTTTCTTCCTCCCCAATTTATTCACCAACTATTGCGCAATCCACTCCACCAACACTCACCAAAAAAAACACCATTATGCTGATATTGGGCATTCTGGTGGCATTGATATTATTGACTTGGCAACTCATCAGCCTCATGATTCAACGCAAACCCAATCAAGCTCCTTTTTCAGACAGCCTAAACACACTTACTGCACCCATTTCAGCCCCAAATCTGTCTGAAAATCCCACCGCAAACACCCAACAAGCATCATCACCCTACATTCGTGCTGCTACTTCACCCAATGGCAATCTATGGCCACAAACAAGCGGTTATTTAGACGGTTACCCAATTGTCTATGGACAAGGCAAACTGCGCTTATATGTGGACAATGTCCGCAATTCATCAGACGTTTATGCCGAATTGACCATCGCAGGCAGTGATATACCATTGCGTACTTTTTTCATTCGCGAACGCGAACACTTAATATTAGACCGCTTAAACCAAGGCAGCTACACCATACGCTACCGCCAACTTGATGCAGGCGAAGAATTATTAAGTGAAACCATTCACATTGACCATAAAAACCCCAACCACACCGTTTATTTACAACGCGGTCAAGCACCTTTATTACCCAATTGAAACCCACATTCAGGCTACTGCCTAAAACCCACAATTTTACCTTAACAGGACAAACCCCATGTCGCCCCACTCTGCCCTTCCTGTCCCACACAAATGGCGTTTGATGACCACCATGCTGCTTTTAGGCTTTTCAGCTGGTTTACCCTTAATGCTGATTTTTTCCACTTTATCACTGTGGCTTACCGAAGCAGGTGTTGAACGCAAAACCGTTACCCTATTCAGTTGGGCAGCTTTGGCTTATTCATTCAAATTCATTTGGTCACCCTTATTGGATTCATTCAAACTGCCCATCTTATCGCACAAATTGGGACAAAGACGTGCATGGCTATTGTTGGCACAAAGTTTCATGATTGCGGCAGTATGCATCATGGCTTCAGTTAATCCCAATACCCAAGTTTCAGGCAGCCTGAACATCATGGCGGTCGGTGCGGTTTTATTGGGCTTTGCTTCAGCAACACAAGACATCGCTATTGATGCCTACCGCATTGAAGCCGCCCCCAATGATGCTGCTGCACAATCCGCCGCAGCCGCAGCCTATACCGCAGGCTACCGCATCGCCATGTTTGTATCAGGCGCAGGTTCTCTCTTACTTGCCACCCACTTCGGCTCAACAACAGAACAATACCAATACCACGCTTGGCGCAACACCTATTGGATAATGGCAGCCATCATGGGTATAGGCATATTGACCACCTTATTCATTCATGAACCAACTGTAAAACAGCACCA
Source organism: Alysiella sp. (assembly GCF_030525755.1). Taxonomy (GTDB): domain Bacteria; phylum Pseudomonadota; class Gammaproteobacteria; order Burkholderiales; family Neisseriaceae; genus Simonsiella. The sequence continues at coordinate 30,347 of NZ_JAUNEC010000015.1, read as the reverse complement.
TAAACACCATCTCAATCAAGAAAATGGGCGATTACTACTGGCTTTTATGTTGGCGATTGCTGCATTTATTGCGGTTTTCCGTGTTTCAGGCAGCCTGCTGCCTGAAACAGGTACACCTTTCATCAAATTCATTTGGGAAAGTGTGCGTATGCTCTTATCATTACTGGCATTTTTAACAACAGCCTGGCTAACCGTTCAACTCAACATCGTATCCAAACAAACCGCCACACAAACATTACTTGAACCCTTAACCGACTTTTTCCAACGCTACGGCAAACGCGCCATACTGTTACTGGCATTGATTGGCTTATACCGCATTTCAGACATTGTGTCGGGCGTAATCAGTAATGTGTTTTATGCCGATTTAGGTTTTTCCAAAGAAGAAATCGCATGGGCAGTCAAAACATTTGGTGTCATCATGTCGGTTATCGGCGGTTTTGCAGGTGGTTTATTGGCACAAAAATTTCGCATTATGAACATGATGATGCTCGGTGCGATTGCAGCAGCAGCAACCAATTTGCTGTTTGCACTATTGGCAATGCACGGACACGATTTACCCCTGATGTACACTGCAGTCGGCTTGGACAATTTTGCTGCGGGGCTGGCTGGAACGGTATTTGTGGCTTTTCTCTCTGCACTGACCAATATCCGTTTTACCGCCGTACAATACGCCTTATTCTCATCATTGATGACTTTGTTTCCCAAAATGTTAGGCGGTTATTCAGGCACGATAGTGAACGAAATTGGTTATGCTCCATTTTTCATTTTTACCGCTGTATTGGGTGTACCCATTTTATTTCTGGTCTGGCATGCCGACCAAGTTTTGTTTCAATCCGAAAAAAATTGAATGTTTATGCTACTTTTTCACGCCAAATCAATCATCTTGGTGTAAAATGCACATTTTATTTTCACGCCCTACATAAGGAAACATCATGCTATTAAACAAATGGTTTGCTACCGCCCTATCTTGTGCTGCATTTTCGCTAACTGCTTGCGGCGGTCAAAACAATACTGCAAGCACACCTGCTGCACCATCAACACCTGCTACCCCTGCATCTGTTGTGGCTTCTGCGCCTGCGACAACTGGTAAAGTGTATCGCGTTGCCATGAATGCCGAATTTGCACCTTTTGAATCACGTAATGAAAAACAAGAAGTAGAAGGCTTTGACGTAGATTTAATGCGCGAGATGGCACAAGCAGGCGGTTTCCAAGTGGAATTTCTGCACAAACCTTGGGAAAGCTTGTTTCCTGAACTCAATGCTGGCGATGTGGACATCGTGATGTCGGGCGTAACCATTACCGATGAACGCAAACAAAGCATGGATTTCACAGATTCATACTACCAAATCAAGCAAATCGTGTTGGTACCGTCAGGCAAAGACATCAAAAATGTAGAAGATTTGAAAAAAATGAATAAAGTGGGTGTGGTAACAGGCTACACAGGCGACTTGGCAGCACAGAAAATCTTCGGCACAACCAGCCAAGCAATTGCACGTTTTGAAACCGTACCTTTAATGCTCAAAGAAGTGGAGAATGGCGGTTTGGATGCAGCCATCAGCGATAGTGCTGTCATTGCCAATTATGTGAAAAACAACAATGACAAAGGTTTTACTATGGTTGAAGTACCTGATTTTGAAATTGAAAATTACGGTATTGCTGTGAAAAAAGGCAATACCGAATTATTGAATACTTTGAATGCTGCACTAAAAACCGTACGTGAAAACGGCAAATACAATGAAGTAGAAAGCAAATATTTTGCCAAATAATCGTAAAAACAGGCTGCCTGAAAGTTTCAGGCAGCCTTGAAATGGTAAGGATAAGCACCGAACCTACATAAATAAGCATTATTTATAGTCGTTTCAAATACAAATAGTACAGCATGACCAACACTCTTATGTGAAAACCCTATCCCATATCCCACTTGTTCCATTTGCCCATATGTTTAAGTAAGTGCCAATCCCATTTTAGCAGCAAACTCAAACCAATCTCGCACCACAAAATCGGCTTGCACACTTTCTATTTCATGCTTACGTGAAGATGAAGCCGCAAACCAACAGGTTTTCATGCCCACTTGTTTCGCACCCTGAATATCCGAAATCAAACTGTCTCCCACCATCAAAACGTATGCGGGTAAAGGATTTCCCATCTGAGCCAAAGCCCATTCAAATATTCGAGCATCAGGTTTGGCATACCCTACTTCTTCTGAAACCACCAAAACATCAATGTATTGCAACAAACCTTGAGCTTGCAAACGCGGTCTTTGCAACACAGAAAAACCATTGGTAATCATGGCAATGCCCATGCCTTTGTTTTTCAAATTTTTCAATAATTGTGGTACACCTGCAACAGCTTGACTGATGTGTATCATTTCAAGTTGCAATTCATGATTGAGGGTCAATGCACTTTGACCTGTTTGTACTGCCAACGATGCGAAACGCCGTTGCGCCAATTCAGTCATGCTGATTGCACCGTTTTGCAATGCCAACCATAAAGACGCATTGGCTGCCTGAAAATGGCGATGCAAGGTTTCATTCCATGCCACACCATAACGTGCTAAAACCCTACATAACCCAGCATAGCTTTGATAATGAAACAAAGTGTCATCGGCATCAAAAGCAATCCATTTGAACGCATGCATTTCCATTTTCAGGCAGCCTAGCTTGTCAATCAATTGGTGAATGTGTGCTCTGCTGCTGGAAACGTTCGCGCTTTAACCGCTGTAACATAAGCTGCAAAGGCTGCCTGAATGCTGTTCTGACCTATCATAAAATTTTTCACAAAACGTGCCGTTTTACCGTTGTTTACACCCAACATATCGTGCATAACCAAAACTTGCCCATCAGTATCCACACCTGCACCAATACCTATGGTTGGACAAGAAAGTGTACGTGTGATTTCTGCTGCCAATGCTGCTGGTACACATTCCATCAATACCAATGCTGCGCCCGCCTGTTCATGTGCTTGCGCATCACGCAACACCACATCAGCCGCATCGCCTTTACCTTGCACTTTATAACCACCTAATACATTAACCGATTGCGGCGTTAAACCAACGTGCGCGCACACAGGAATGCCGCGTCGCTGTAAAAATTCGGTGGTCTCTGCCATTACCGTCCCACCTTCCAATTTAACCATATGTGCACCTGCTGCCATCAGTTTTGCCGAAGCCGCAAAAGCCTGTTCTTTACTTTGTTGATACGCACCAAATGGCAAATCTGCCACAATCATCGCACTTTGATTAGTGCGAGCAACAGCTGCGGTGTGGTAACACATATCTGCCAAGCTAACAGGTAAAGTGGAAGTTTGCCCCTGCACCACCATACCCAAAGAATCGCCCACCAACAATACATCTACGCCAGCTTGATTCATTGCAAGTGCAAAAGAAGCCTCATAACACGTTAGCATGGCAATTTTTTCGCCATTGTGTTTCATTTGTTTTAAAGTTTGTACGGTAATCATGGTTATCCATTTATTTTCAAAATGTTTTATTTTAAATCATTCATCTCACGCGATAAGGCAAATTGCCCCAATTCTGGCTCAATGGCTTGGAAAATGGTCTCTGATAATGGCGTACAACCATATTCTTGCTTGGTCAATACCAAGCCATAGACCAATGCACTATTGGGCAACAACAAAGACACAACTTTTTCAATCCATCGCCAATATTGGCTGAGTTTAGGCTGCCTGAAAAGCGGCAGATGACGAATGAAACGACATTGCTCCAATCGCCAACCTACACTTTCAGCCGTCTCAATCAAATTACCCATATCATGACACAAACGTGGCAATTCAGGCAGCTTGTTCCAACACGAATTTGGATTAAACACCGTTATCAATAAACTCGCTTGCGGTTTACTGATACGCCACCATTCCGTAAACAAAACAGCAGGAGTTTCAACATATTCCGCAATATGACTTGCCAGTACAACATCAAAACACGCCGATTGCCATGGACTATGTTCAGGTAAACTCCACACATCAATATGTCGCCCATACACATCTTGTCGCAATATCTGAACACTTTCAGGCAACCTCAAATTCAATGAACACGCCGCACAACCCACAACAAGCACCCTGTTCTTTATAATTTGATGTGAACAAGCTGCCTGAAAAAAAAATTGTTCGTCAGATAAAAGCTGCTGCCCTTTACCCGCGTTCAATAACCATTGTTGCGTATCAAGAAATAAAGTCATAACAAAATGTGGCTTAAATTATGGTACATGATAACGCATCATCATGCATTTTACCTAATCCAATAAATATAAAACGGTCATTCAGGGGACGGATAGGAAAGGAGGAGAAAACTACCCGCCACTTGACCGAACAGTCAAAATAATTTATTTGTTCAAATATGCTTCCAAGTCCTCACTACCACCAATGTATTGACCACCAATGAATACCTGTGGTGCAGTCGCTTTACCCGTAATCGCACGAACCGAAGTAATAGAAGCATCACGACCCAACACAATTTCCTCAAAAGAAAAACCTTTTTCTTTCAATAAGCTTTTTGCTTTTGCACAGAATTGACAGCCAGGTTTAGTAATAATGGCAACGGATTCTTGTGCTTGCCATTCTGGGTCAATGTATTTCAACATGGTATCCGCATCAGACACTTCAAATGGGTCGCCGTCTTTTACAGGTTCAATGAACATTTTTTCAATGACACCATCATTCACAATCATAGAATAACGCCAAGAACGATCGCCAAAGCCCAAAGCCTCTTTGCTGACCAACATACCCATACCGCGTGTAAACTCACAGTTACCATCAGGTACAACCACAATATTTTCGGCCTCTTGATCAGCCAACCAAGCATTCATCACAAAAGTATCGTTTACCGAAACACAAACAATACTATCCACACCACGTGCATAAAATTCCTTTGCCAATTCATTATAACGTGGCAAATGTGTAGAAGAACAAGTCGGCGTAAACGCACCTGGTAAAGAAAATACAGCAACTTTCTTACCTTTGAACAAATCATCGGTAGAAACATCTACCCAAGCATCATCTTTACGCGTATGAAACACGACCGAAGGGATTGCTTGACCTTCTAATTCTTGTGCAGTTTTAATTTGAACAGACATCATAGTCTCCATTACTGAAAATCAAAATTGGGTTTAAAAAATCAATTTAATCATTATAAATAATCTATCAAAAATAAAAATTTATTTTATTAATAAGCATTATTAAATAAAACTATAAAATACCACTTCATTATCAAACACCTTTCTTACCCCCAATCATGATATTCAGCTTCCCCTAACCAACAACAAACAACTCAAATTACGCACAAAATAGCTTGACAATACACTTTCAATCACGTTTAATTCCATCTCAATTTTTACGCCGATTTTCACGCTTGCGGGCGACAACTGCTAAGCCATATTTTCAATTGTCATTAGCCCTTTGTCTTGCACATCGGGCTTTATTTTTTCATATCAATCATGATTTTACTAGAAAACGTCAGCAAACAATACCAAAACCGCGACAAAACGCGCTTTACCGCCGTAGAACCAACCAGCTTAACCATAGAACAAGGCGAAATTTTCGGTTTGATGGGCTATTCGGGCGCGGGCAAATCCACATTATTGCGCCTTATCAATCTGTTGGAACGCCCCGATACGGGCAAAGTTTGGGTCAATAATCAAGACCTGACCGCCATGAACGAAGCTCAATTGCGCCAAGCACGCCAACACATCGGCATGGTGTTTCAACAATTCAATTTATTGAGCAACCGAACCGTTGCCGAAAACGTGGCATTTCCATTGGAAATTGCAGGCTGGCAGCCTGAAAAAATCGCACCGCGTGTGGCAGAATGCTTGGAAATTGTCGGTTTGACGGAACGCGCTGAGCATTATCCCGCACAATTATCGGGCGGACAAAAGCAGCGCGTGGGCATTGCGCGTGCGCTTGCACCCAATCCCAGCGTGATTTTGGCAGACGAGCCCACTTCCGCGCTGGATCCGATTACCACACGCAGCGTGTTAGCCTGCCTGAAAGACATCAACGAACGTTTTCAAGTGACCATTGTGATTGTAACGCATGAAATGAGCGTGATTCGCAAATTGTGTCATCGTACAGCTTTGTTACATCAAGGAAAATTATTGGAAGTGGCGGAAGTAAAAGATGGCGTGATTTTGGCGCAATCGGAAATTGGGCAAGAATTGTTAAGAGATGATTGAATTGACATACCGCCAATTTTTTCAGACAGCCTGAAAGAAAGCAAACCCCATGAATTTCATTCCCCAAGATTTGATTTTAAAACACAATCATGTCCGCCTAGAACCACTCACATTGGCACATGAAACGGGTTTGCGCCAAGCCGTTTGCGATGGCGAATTGTGGCGTTTGCCCTATACCACCGCCCCCGCACCGCATGAAGTGGCAGACTACATTCAAGAAGCCATCAACACACGCTATCCCTTTGCCGTGATTGACGAAACCAATGAAAAAGTGGTCGGCACAAGCAGTTTTTACGAAATCAACCCACAAGTGCCGCGCGTGGAAATCGGCTACACTTGGTACGCCCAAAGCGCACAACGCACCCACATCAACACAACGTGCAAATTTTTGTTGATGAATTATGCTTTTGAAACATTGGCTTGCCACGTTATCGGCTGGCGCACCGACATCATCAACACACGCTCGCAAGCCGCGATTGAACGCTTGGGCGCAAAAAAAGACGGCATATTGCGCGGTTTCCAACTTCGCAAAGACGGCACAATCCGCGACACCGTGATGTACAGCCTATTGGCAAGCGAATGGCTGGAAAGCAAATCCCATTTATTGAAAAAATTGCAAAAATAAAGTTTCAGGCAGCCTAAAACGGAGAAAATCATGAAAAAAACCTTATTATTCAGCTTATTGTTTTTAAGCGGCAATGTTTTCGCGCAAACGCCCGAACAAATTATCCAAAAAATCTACCCCAAATATTCGCAACAAAATCAATGCCATCAAGTGCAAGATGGCGATGCGGGCGATTATTGCATGCGCCCCCACAAACGCGAAATCCGCGACACCGCACAAGGTAAGCTGATGTATTTATTGTACAAAGGCGACCGCTTTGATTTTACCGAAAACCGCGAAGACAGCGCACACGTGTTTACAGGTTTGGCGGGCTTTTTTGTGTTGAAACACCAATCTGGCAATGATTGGGCGTTGCTTGCCAGCGCACCGCGTGAAAGCGTGGGTTCATTTGGCGTTGCGCCCGAAAAATGGACGTTCCACGAATTTGGCAAAGACAAATGGGGCTTTTTGACCACGCACGGCGATGTGCATCAAGGCGTTTCAGGCAGCCATTATGTGCTGTTCCACCACAATGGCGGGCGCAAAATCGGCGTAAGCTGGCTGGGCGAAAGCCACAGCAATTACGGCTATTATGGCGACAAATGCGAAATTTACGAAGACGAACCCAAACGCCAAAAAGATTGCGTGAAAAACACCTTGTTTGATTTGGACGGCAAAATCAAAATCTTGCGCGACCAAACGCCAAGTGGCGGTTTTTACCCCATTCAAATCACGGTGGACGGTCATGTGGGGCAGAAAAAATACCGCCAACAGGTTTACCGCATGAATTTTGACGCCAAATCAGGCAAATACCTTGAGCCGAAAAATTATGTTTTGAAAGACATCGATTATTAAACCCAATATTTTTCAGGCAGCCTGAAAGGTGATTTTGATGAAAAAATCTTTATTTTTAATGATGTTGTGTTTGCCATTATTGGCACAAGCCGTTTGCGAAAAAGGCAATGTTTACGAAGACATAGATTGCCATGAACGTGAAATCGCCAAAATCAAACCGAAAATGAACGCCACTTACCGCGAATTGGTCAAACTGAACACGCATGACGCGCACAAAAGTTTTGAACAATCACAAAAATTGTGGTTGCAATTCATTGAAAAAGATTGTGAATTTGAAAATACGCCCAGCACAATGGCACAAGGTGCAGGCTATGGATTGGGTTTATTGGCGTGTAAACATGAACGTTACGCGGCACGATTGCAACAAATGCAAAATATTGTGCGTGAATTGCGTGAAGTAAAATAATTTTTCAGGCAGCCTGAAACTCTTTTTTAACACTATTTTGAAAATAATCATGAATTTAGAAAACATCATCAAATTACTCCCCGAATTTCAAAAAGCCCTGTTGGAAACCTTGTTAATGGTGGGCGTGTCCGCCAGCGTGAGCGTGGTTTTGGGCGGACTGTTGGGCGCGTGGCTGTTCACAACGGGTCGCGGACAAATCTTTGAAAACACAAAATTAAATGGCGTGTTAAGCTGGCTGGTCAGTTTTATGCGCGCGTTTCCATTTGTGATTTTGATGATAGTGCTGATGCCGCTCACACGCCTGATAGTCGGCACATCATTTGGTTGGGGCGCGGCTTGCGTGTCGTTGAGCGTGGCGGCAAGTTTTTATTTTGCGCGTTTGGTGGAACAAAATCTCAACGAAGTCCCCAAAGGCGTGATTGAAGCCGCACAAGCCATGGGTGCATCACGCAAAACCATCATTTTCAAAGTGTTATTGAGCGAGGCACGTTCGGGCTTGGTGTTGAGCGTTACCATTTTGATGATTGCGATTTTGGGCGAAAGCGCGGCGGCAGGCTTAATTGGCGGTGGCGGCATTGGCGATTTGGGGATACGTTACGGACACCAGCGTTATATGCCCGATGTGATGGCGGCGGTGGTGGCGATTTTGACGGTGTTGGTGGTTGCCATGCAAACTTTGGGGAATGTGTTGTCCAAAAAATTGAATAAGCGTTGATTTTTCAGGCTGCCTTAAAGACAATTTGTAGGTCGGGCATTCATGCCCGACTATCTGTCGTCATCATGTTGTCGGGCATAAATGCCCGACCTACTATCTATGTGTCTGAATTTAGAACAAAGGAGATTATGATGAATATACATGAAAGAATAAAGCAAGCAAGAATACAAAAAGGTTTAACTCTTCAAGATATTGGAGATAAATTGGGTGTTACAGCACAATCAGTAAGACAATGGGAAATAGATGGTATGCCACGCCCACAAAAAATAGAATTACTTGCTGATATTTTGGATGTAAATCCTTCGTGGCTACAATTTGGTCATGAAAATCAACCCAATCAAAATAACGAAATAAACAAAAATGCCTATTCTTTTGATATTTTTAATGAAAATATCAAAAAACAAGCCTTTGAAATCATTGAATACTATGGAATTACCCCAGAACAAATGTTTAATATGATTTTGCACCAAATTGCACGGACACAATCTTTACCATTAAATTTCAATGATTTAAATAAAAATCAAAAGGAGTAATGCAATGAAAACACTCGGTATCATCGGCGGCATGTCGCCCGAAAGCACCGCGATTTATTACACGCAAATCAACCGTTTGGTCAATGCGCGTTTGGGTGGCAACCACAGCGCGAAAATCATCTTACAAAGCCTTGAATTTGAAGAAATTGTCCAAAAACAAAAATCGGGCGATTGGCAAGGAGCAGGCGCAATTTTGGCGCAATCGGCAAAAAATCTGCAAAACGCAGGGGCAGACGCGATTGTGTTGGCAACCAATACCATGCACAAAGTGGCTGATTTGATTGAACAAAATATTGATGTACCCTTTTTGCACATTTTGGACGCGGTCGCGGAAAACATTCAACACAATCAAATGCACACCGTGGGTTTGCTCGGCACGCGCTTTACCATGCAAGATGATTTTTACCGTGGCGGATTGGCAGCGCGTGGCATACAAACCCTTGTTCCCAATGATGAAATGCAAGCGGAAATCCACCGCATTATTTTTGAAGAATTGTGTGTAGGCAAATTCACACAAGCCAGTAAAAAAATTTATCTAAATATTATCAATTATTTATCTAAAAATGGTGCACAAGGCGTGATTTTGGGTTGCACCGAAATCGGCTTGCTCATCAATCAAAACGATACGCCACTCAAATTATTTGACAGCACCGAAATCCACATTCAAAAAGCGGTAGATTTTTTCTTGCAGGCTACCTGAAAAACGGTAAAATACGTGATTTTGGTTTTTTTAGTTAGCCTAACTTTCATTTTCAGGCTGCCTGAAAATTATTCTTCACATATCTCTTTGTTTTACGGAGTATTTCTTATGAACAATACTTTTAACTTGTCTTTAGTTGGCATCATTGCTTTGGCATTGTCGGCTTGTGGTGGTCAGAAACAAAACAATACCCCCGCTGCCACTTCTGCGCCTGCAACAGCAAGCAATGCATCTGCTGCTACGCCTGAAAAAACAGAAATCCGTTTTGGCACAACACCAGGTGATTTTGGCGACATGGTCAAAGACCAAATCCAACCCATATTAGAGAAAAAAGGCTACAAAGTTACCTTAACTGAATATCCTGATTACGTTACGCCCAATAAAGCTTTGGCAGAAAATGCGATTGACATCAACATCTTCCAACACAAACCTTATTTGGACGGTTTCAAAGCAGAACACAAATTGGATTTAACCGAAGTGTTCCAAGTACCTACCGCGCCTTTGGGTTTGTATCCTGGCAAATTAACTGCACTGGACCAAATCAAAGACGGTAGCACCGTATCCATTCCTAACGACCCGTCTAATTTGGCACGCGCTTTGGTCATGTTGAACGAATTAGGTTGGATTAAATTAAAATCAGACATCGACCCACTTAAAGCAGTAGTAACCGATATTGCTGAAAACACCAAAAACATCAAATTGGTGGAAATGGAAGCTGCCAATTTGCCACGTTCACGTCAAGACGTTGATTTTGCGATTGTAAACGGCAACTATGCGATGTCTTCTGGTATGAAATTAACCGAAACCTTATTCCAAGAACCCAGCTTTGCTTATGTGAACTGGTCAGCGGTTCGTACGGCAGATAAAGACAGCACGTGGGTCAAAGACGTTACTGAAGCCTATCATTCCGATGAATTCAAAAAATATGCACAAACGCGTTTTGTGGGTTACAAATACCCAGCAGCTTGGGGCAATCAAACGGCTAATGGTGCAAAAGCCGAAGCATCTGCTACTTCTGCTGTAGCTACATCGCCTGTAAAATAAAGTTTGAAACTGCTTTGAATGAAAATAAAAAGGCTGCCTGAAAAATCTTTCAGGCAGCCTTTTTATTTTAAAAAAACTATAAAAATCAATATATTAAATCCATTCATATAATTGCGACACAGCAACCGCATTATTTACAATATGAACCAAAATTGGATAACGCAAATCACGCGTATGTAAATATACTGTTCCCAATGTTAAGCCCATGCCCAAATAAACCAAACCGTCTAAATTCAATTCTCCACCTGTGTGTGCGGCAGCAAAAGTCATTGCTGAAATCAATAAAGCCGTCAGTCTACTGCCAAAATTTTTCGTGTTGAAATAATGAAAAAAAATACCACGAAACACCAACTCCTCAAAAATCGGCGCGAATAATACAATGTCCACCACCATCATAAACATCGGCAAATTGGCGACCAACTGCATAATGATTAACTGATTGACTGTTTCCAAACCATTTTCCATCACTTCGCCCGTAACCCACTCCACCAATGTGATGTGAAACCAACCCAAAGACAACATCACCATCACATAAGGCACACACAAGCATAAATGGGCTGCCTGAAACGGTATTTTAAAACCCAATTTGTGAAAATAACTGTTTTCAGGTAGCGTATTACGATAAATGACATAAACACCCCAAATCAAACCTACTACCAATACCATAAACAATAAGGTTTGCAAATGTAAAACCCCATCAGAAACAACATGGTTCTGGTTATATGTCATAAAACCAAACAAAAAACTGGGCGGAATACTCAATAGAATCATTAGCCCAATAAACTGAAACACATTGGCAACTAATTTTTGCATGATACTTTGGGCTTACTCGCTAAAATATTGATGACTTTATGTTTGGGATTTTCAGGCAGCATGATTGTAGATTGTTCGTCACCATCGTTCAGGCTGCCTGAAAATGAAATTTCTTCGCCATCAAATGCCAAATCGCCACCGTGTTTCAAATTTTGACCGCGCTGCAATCCTGCAAAATCAAACAGTTCCGTATCTGCCAAATGCGATGGCACCACATTTTGCAAAGCGGAAAACATGGATTCAATCCGCCCTGGAAAACGCTTGTCCCAATCGTTGAGCAAATCTTTAATCACTTGGCGTTGCAAATTCGGCTGCGAACCGCACAAATTGCACGGAATAATGGGAAACTGTTTCAGCTCGGCATAGCGTTCCAAATCTTTTTCTTTCACATAAGCCAAAGGGCGAATGACGATGTGTTCGCCATTGTCCGACACCAGCTTGGGCGGCATGGCTTTGAGTTTGCCACCGTAAAACATGTTCAAAAACAGGGTTTGCAAAATGTCATCACGGTGATGCCCCAAGGCGATTTTGGTGCAACCCAATTCTTTGGCGGTGCGATACAGCACACCGCGCCGCAATCGGCTGCACAGCGAACAGGTGGTTTTGCCCTCTTCAATCACGCGCTTGACCACCGAATAGGTGTCTTCTTGCACGATTTTGTATGGCACGCCTATGCTTTGCAAATATTCAGGCAGCACATGTTCGGGAAAATTGGGCTGTTTTTGGTCAAGATTCACGGCAATCAGTTCAAAATCAATGGGCGCGGACGCTTGTAATTGGCGCAAAATGTCCAAAAGCGCGTAGCTGTCTTTGCCACCCGACAGGCAGACCATGATTTTGTCGCCGTGTTCTATCATGTTGAAATCGTTAATCGCATCGCCAACGGCATGGCGTAAACGTTTGTTTAGTTTGTTGTTTTCCAGTTCTGTTTTGGATTTTTTGGACATGATTGTTTCAATTTATTTTAAAAAACGAATTATATCAAAGCACAAAGGCGTATAATACAAAACTTTTTTTCAGGCAGGCTTTTGGGCAAGCACATAAAAAATCACAACGCTGCCTGAAAAGCACCAACCCTTGCCTTTCACAAACTTTTATCAATCAAAATCAATATGTTTCAAATCAAAAATGAAGAACAAGCTGGCGTGTGGCGCGTTTTGGCGTTGGCGGTAGCGGCATTTATTTTCAACACCACCGAATTTATTCCAGTTGCATTGCTTTCAGATATTGGCGCGACTTTTGCCATGCCCGTTGCCGACACGGGCTTGATGATGACGGTGTATGCGTGGACGGTTAGCCTGATGTCGTTGCCCTTTATGCTGTTTACCGCGCATTGGGAACGCCGCCGTTTGCTGATTGTGTTGTTTGCCGTGTTCATTGTGGGACATATTTTGACGGTGCTGGCGTGGCGATTTGAAGTGCTGCTGTTGGCGCGGATTGTGGTGGCATTGGCGCATTCGGTGTTTTGGGCGATTACGGCTTCGTTGGTAATGCGTGTCGCACCAAAAGGCAAAAGCGCGTTGGCTTTGAGTTGGCTGTCTATGGGCAGTTCATTGGCGATGATTTTGGGGCTACCATTGGGGCGGATTTTAGGGCAGATGTGGGGTTGGCGTACTACGTTTGCCATAATTGGCGCGATGGCTTTAATGATTTTGTTTTTGTTGTGGAAACTGTTGCCCAGTTTGCCAAGTCAAAATTCAGGCAGCCTGAAAAGTCTGCCGCTTTTGGCAAAACGCCCTTTACTGTTGTCCATTTACACGCTGACTTTAATTGGCGTGAGCGCGCATTTTACGGCATACAGCTACATTGAGCCGTTTATGTTGCAAATTGGCAACGTGAACCCGAATATGACGACTGTGATTTTGTTGTTTTTTGGCGTAGCGGGTGTGGTGGCGAGTTGGTTGTTTGGGCGATTTCATCAGCGATTTCCCACGATTTTCATGGTAGTGTGTTTGGTTTTGTTAATGGTGTCTTTGTTGGTGTTGTTGCCATTAGTGGGCAATTTGACGGCTTTGTTGATTTTGGTGATGACGTGGGGTTTGGCGATGGGCGGACTGGCGTTGTGCATGATTATGCGCGTGCTGCAATACGCCCCAGACGCAACCGATGTGGCAAACGCGATTTATTCGGGCATTTTCAATATTGGTATAGGTAGCGGCGCTTTATTGGGTGGTGTGGTGATGCGGCATTGGGGTTTAGAGAATGTGGGATTGGTTGGTGCGATGTTGGCGGCTTTGGCTTTGGCAATTTTTGTGTGTGCCATGCGCAAATACGCCCACACCGCACCGCCGCCTAGCGATACGCCCAATCAGGGATTGGTAGGACATTGAGCTTTTGTGGTGGAACTTACCCATGACCAATCTACACAGACCTATTAAATTCTTAAATTTGATACCGCATAGGTCAGATACCTGTATCCAAGAAATCTTGTGATTTCATCGGAAAATGTAGAATACAAGTACCTAACCTGCGGAGAACTTAATGCATCTGTCAAACGAGTAACGGTTTTCTCAATGTCCAGTGTTAGAACGCTCAAATTGATTTTGAATAACAGTACACCTATGCATGTGAATGAGGCTGTTTTTCTGTTTCAGGCAGCCTTAATCACTCAAAAGTCATGTATGTTCCATTACCGTTTTCAATTCCTGATACAGGGCACGAAAATTTTTGGGTGGTTTTTGCTGTTCTGCTTCTTTGCGTGCATTGCGAATCAAAGTCCGTAATGTGCCTGCATCGGCGTGTGGATAATCAACGATAAAATGGGTTAATGCTTCATCATTTTCCAATAAACGCATCCGCATTTGCTCCACACGCTGCAAAAAAGCATTGTGTGCTTGATTGTCGCCTTTCAGTTTTGCCAAATAAGCACGAATGGGTTCTGGGTCAATTTCACGCATCAAACGACCGATATATTGACGTTGGCGTTTAACTGCACTGTTGGACGTGATTTTTTTGTATTCACGCACCGCTTCCAATAAATCTTCGGATAAACCGATTTTTTTTAAACTTTCAGACGACAAGCGCGTGAGCTCCATGCCCAAATCTTGCAATTCATCCATTTGCTTTTTTTTGCGAGTTTTGCTTATCCATTCTTCATTTTGGTTGTTTATTATGTCTGTCATGGTTTTCAGGCAGCCTTTACACATTTAAAACACACATCATAGCAAATTCTGATAGAGAATTTAAATTCTTTAACGCATAAGCTGCCTGAAAACGGCTACAATACCCCAGTTTGCAAATAACGATACAGCAAAATGTTTCAACACACCGCTTCTGAATTAAGCCATTTGGCTGCTCAAACACTTGAATTGGCAAAACAAAAAGGTGCATCAGCTGCTGAAATTGATGTCAGCGAATCGCTCGGACAAAGCATTCAAGTGCGCCTACAACAAATTGAACAAATTGAACATCAACAAGACAAATCTTTGGACATCACAGTCTATTGTGGTCAAAGCAAAGGTCGTGCCAGCACCACCGATTTATCCCCAACAGCATTAAACGCAGCCGTTCAGGCAGCCATAGACATCGCCAAACACACTGCCCAAGACCCTTTTGCAGGCTTGGCAGATGAAAACTTAATGGCAACAGAATTTGGCAATTTAGACCGTTACCACGAATGGGATTTGGACGCGACCACTGCCATTGAAATGGCACAAAATTGTGAAGCAGCCGCCTTATCGTACGACAAACGCATTAGCAATTCCGAAGGCGCAGGTGTGCAAACCGCTCATTACCAATATGTTTATGGCAACAGTCATGGCTTTTTGCAATACCAACGCGCCACCAATCACAGCATTTCATGCAGTGTAGTAGGCAGTAGCGAAAACGGTATGGAACGCGATTATTGGTTTGATAGTGCCTGTGATGCCGGTGATTTAGATAGCACCGAAAACATCGGTCGCCTTGCTGCCCAACGTACGATTGAACGCTTAAACCCCGCCAGTTTACCCACAGGTAACTACCCCATTTTGTTTGACCGTACAGTTTCAGGCAGCCTGATTAACCACATCGTAGGCGCACTCAGCGGCAGTGCCTTGTATCGTCAAAGCAGTTTTTTAACCAACAGCATAGGTAAACCCATTCTGCCTGATTTTTTGTCCTTACGTGAAGAACCACATATTCCGCGTGCATTTGGCAGCAGCTACTTTGATAATGAAGGCGTGGCAACACAATCGCGTTTTGTGATTGAAAATGGTGTGGTACAAGGCTATTTTCTGGGTAGTTACAGCGCTCGTAAACTTGGTATGCAAAGCACAGGCAATGCAGGTGGTGCACACAATCTGTACTTAACCGCAACTGCACCCGACCAAGCCACATTATTGAAACAAATGGGTAATGGCTTATTGATTACCGAATTGATGGGACAAGGCGTGAATTTGCTCACAGGCGATTATTCACGTGGTGCCGCAGGATTTTGGGTGGAAAACGGCATCATCAGCCACCCTGTTGCAGGCATCACAATTGCAGGACGTTTACAAGACATACTCATGGGCATAGTGGCAAGTGCCGATGATGCCCTGCGCCGTTCTTCCCACAAAATTGGCTCAATTTTGATTGATAAAATGACAGTCGCAGGCAGCCAACACATCTCCTAAACACCCAGTCCAAATCCAATAAACAGCCACGTCCAAAGAGAAAAAACATGACCCGACATACATTCTGTTTTACCTTGTTGTTCCTGTCATCATACACATTGGCTTGCACCTACTTACCCGCCACAGCTGCTTTTATCATCATCAACGACCGCAATAACGACCGCGTTCTAGATTGGGAAGAATGGCAAGTCGCCAACATCAGCGACAATTTGGCATTGAATTTTCCGCTAGGCGATGAAGCCACTTTTAAATACATGGATAAAAATCAAGACCAGCGTATAGAAGCACCTGAAATGGGTTTTGGGCAGGTGCACTACCTGCAAAATCCTTGCGAACGTCAACACAATCATCATCGTTCTGGTTTCATGCCTGTTAAACACCGTATGTTCTTTACGCCCCACCCAAATTAACTACATAGCATTTCAAGTTCTGAACCCACATACGATACCATACCGATAATACAATACGCGCTGCGTTTACCAATTTTGCATTACGGAACGTCGCGCGTATTTTTACCATACACCCATTTTCAGGCAGCCTAAACACCAGCCAACCACCAAATGAAAATGATAATAATCGTTTCAAATCAACCTATAACAAAACAACATTACCCAGCACACGCAAAGAAGCTGACAATGCAAGTATGACTTTGATTGCCAACAATACTATTTAAAAAACTGCCCACAACACACCTTAAATTTCCGCATTGAACCGCAGATACATGGTGATTTCATACTGGGCAATCTAACTGTTGGGTCTATGAAGTACCATCTCCCATCTATTTTCACAAAAGCAGACAATTCATGATGTGCCTGTACCCCACCCTCTTGTTCAAAATAAGCCGTAAACTCAACTTGTGCATGATGCGGTTTGATGTGTGGTGTATGTGCATGTACCGTTAAGCCCAGCCATTCGGTTTGTTGCGACCACGCAATCAGACCTGCCTTATCCAACAAATCTTGTTGTGCGGGAACGGTGCTTGTCAAAATATAATCCATATTTTGAAGAACATATGCCGCATAACGCGAACGCATCAATTGTTCTGCCGTTTCAGGCAGCTTGCAGTAGTGATGAAAAGGAGCGCAACATTGCGCGTAATCTTGACTTGATTGACAAGGACAAAGTGTCATCGTGTTCTCCATAATTATGAACTTTCAGGCTGCCTGAAACGCTATTTCCGCGCTTGCAATGCCAAATACATCATCGCCACGTTAATGGAATCGTTCAGCGCATCGTGGCGCGGCAGGTCGGGTATGCCCAAGTTTTTTATCATGGTTGCCATGCGCAAATCGATTTCGGCATCGTAATATTTGTAGCGCGTTTCTTGGCGATGATACACGGCTGACACTTCTATTTGACGATTGGGCATGCCTATGCCAATCATGGGTTTCAGAAATTTATTGACCATTGCCACATCGTATTCCAAAAAATAGCCCACCACAGGTCGCCCACCCACAAAATCCAAAAATTGTTTTAAGGCTTGTTCTATGGGCAAACCGTTGCGCAAATCTTTGGGGCGCAAGCCGTGTATGGTTACGTTACGCGCCTCCATCATGCCTTCGGGTTTGACCAAAACGTAAAATGATTCGCTGGTCAGGATTTTTTTGCCGCGAATTTTGACTGCGCCTATTGAGATGATTTCGGCTTCTTTCACGTCCAAGCTGGTGGTTTCGCAGTCAAAGCTGATGTATTCATCTGGGATATTGTCGTTAAACAAAAAGCGGTAGTTGGGGTCGCGCAGTTTTTTTAGGGCGTATTGGCGTTTGAAATGTTCAATGATTTTCATGGGTTTGCTCCTTTTCGGGGGACATGGCGTTGCGCCGCCATACCCACGCTTTGGGGTGCGTGGCGCGTGGTATTTTGTGGGCGGATTTTCAGGCTGCCTGAAAACATCAAGCATTCAACCGAAAGTGCATTCTGATGATGTTTTTAAATCGCTTCACCACTTGCAGCGCGTCTTTCAACAAATCGCGTTCCAGTGTGGAGAGACTGTCAATGTCCAACTGATTGGGGGCGGTTACTTTGCCTTCGTGTAAACACGCCAAACCTGCTTTCAGGCGCATGTCCATTAAATAGCGTTGGGCTTCGGCTAAATCTTGGGCAAATTGTTGTTCCAACACGCCTGCTTGTGCCAAACGCTGAATGCGTTCAAAGGTGTTGGTTTCGTTGATTTTGTATTCCAAACTCAATGCGCGTATGCCGTGTACCACTGGGAACAAGCCCATTTTTTTCACGTCCATTTTTTCTTTGTCGTTGCGGTGCAGCAGTTTTGAGAAAAAGCCTTGTCCATCACCATCAAATTGCTCTACCGCGCGGGCAAATGCCATAAGCATGCCCACATCGTTGTTTAAAAATTGGCGCAAATATTCGTTCACTTCTTCCAAATAGGCGGGGTTACCTGCCACCACGCGCGCGTCCAAAAAAATCGCCAAATTCATCATGTTTTCGCCCGATGCTTTTCGCGCCCAATCGCCCACCATTTTCTTAAATTCAGGCAGCGTTTTGCGCCACATTTCATTGCTGACCATGATGTTGCCTTTACATGGTGGATAACCCAGTTTTTCCAATAATTCGGAAAACTTTAAGGCTGCCTGTTTTGCCATTTCCAAATCGGCATTTTCGCTTAAAATCAGGGCGTTGTCTTGGTCGGTTTTCAAGACTTGCTCGCCGCGCCCTTCTGAACCCATGACGATTAAGCAGGATTGTTCATACAATTCGGGCGGTGCAATCATGCGCCATGCTTTTTCAAACAGGCTGCCGTTTAATACTTGCATCAATTGCGCCAATTGTGGGGCGCGTAAACCATTGTTGCGCAATACGAAAATGGACTGTGTCATTTGTTCGGCTATACCTGCCAAATCGTCCAAAGTGGTGGCGCGTTCCAAACGCTGTGCAACCAAATGGCTGTGGTTGGACAAATATGCCAACACGTCCACCTGTTCCAACACGCCAATGACTTCGCCATTTTCCACCACCGCCACGCGTTGTACATAATATTGCATCATTTTCAACAAGGCATTGAAAACAAAGTCATTGATGTCAATACTGATTAAATTGAAAGTTGCCCATTGATGCGCTGGGTCTTGTGGCGAACCATTTTGCAACAGCAAATCACGAAACACGGATTCGGTTAGCAAGCCAACTTGCTGATTGTGTTTGATTAACACGGATTTGCTTTTGTGTTCTTTCATTTTTTGTGCGACCGTGAAAATGCTGTCGCTGCCATCTAGCCAAACCGCATTTTTGCGATAGGCATCGCGCACATGGGCTGTGAATAAGCCGTCCAATTCGTTATTGTTGAGATTGGCAAATTTGTCTGCCACCGATGCGTAAAAATATGCGCCAAAACGCGGGTTGTCTTCAATGATTTTCTGCACGGTGGCTTTGGGAATACTGTATACAAGGGCTTGCTCTGCTGTGATAAATTGATGTTGGCTGCTGCCTTCAATCAGGGCGCGTGCGTCAAAAGTATCGCGTTCGCGGTACACCGCCAGCACTTCGCCTTCGGGGTTGAGTTCTTTTATTGCGCCTTTAATCACGACATACAAATGCTCGATTTTTTGCTGTGGTTGGATAATCACTTCATCATCGTTGAAAAACACAATGTCCACCGATGCTTGCAGCATTTGCCGTTGAACGTGATTGAGATTGGCATAGGGCGCAAAGCTGAAGTCAAATCGTTCCATGATTTATTTTCCTTTGTGATTGTTTTTTCAGGCTGCCTGAAAATTCATCTTCTCAAAAAAGTGTTGCATTATCCCTGATTTAAATCATATTTTTATTTTTCAGGCTGCCTGTGCTTTTCCACAAACGGCTTGCACAATATTGTCGGTGTATTCGCCTCTGCCCCAGTCGTATTGGGTTTTGCCATTGACTTGTAACACGGTGGCTTGCAATTTTTGTTGGCAGTCCACCGCAATGGTCAAGGTTTTCGCGCTCATGCGGCGTTCAAACAAATACAGTTGCGTGAGTTTGTGATTGGCATTGTCAATGTTTTGTGCGGTGTGTTCCACAACAGCAAATTTCAGCACAGGTGCGTTCACATACGACCAAGGTTGATAAAACACAGGTTCGGCAATTTTTGCCACCACAGTGGTGTTTTTGGGCAGCAGACTTTGCATATGGTCAAACCAAGTGTATTCGCTGTAAATTTGAAATGCCAACATACCCGCCGCCGCAGATGCAGGTATCAACCATTTGGGCTGTTTTTTCCAAAACACGCGCAACATCAGCACAATGCCAGCCGCCGCAAACGCGCATGAAAATGTGGCGATGAGTTCCCAAAGCATATTTTGTTCTCCAATTTGAATTTTTTGTTTGAATGGTGTTTTCAGGCTGCCTGAAAACATTTTTGTGGATTATGCCACAACCAAAAAACGGCAATCAGGCTGCCTGAACCCAATTGCCGTTTTGATTACATCAAATTAGTGGTCAATGGCTTGACCTGCACCTTTTGGATAGCGAACGCTTTCCACCAAATCTTGGATTTCTTGTGGGGGTTCTTTACCCATACGTGATACCACAAATGCCACGATGAAATTTACCGCCGCACCAATTGGACCAAATGCCAATGGGGAAATACCGAAAATCCAGTTTTCAGGTTTGTTTTCAAAAGTTGCCGTGCCAGGAATCAAGAACCAGCCCAAGTACAAGAAAATGTACACGCAAGTTACCGTCAAACCAGCCAACATACCCGCCGTTGCGCCCTTATCGTTGATGCGTTTGGAGAAAATACCCATCATCAAAGCAGGGAAAATGGACGATGCCGCAATACCAAATGCCAATGCCACCACTTGTGCCGCAAACCCTGGGGGATTGATGCCCAAGTATGTTGCCACAATAATCGCAACAGTCATAGAAACACGCGCTGCCAACAATTCGCCTTTTTCGCTGATGTCGGGTTTAAGCGTTTTCTTAATCAAATCATGTGAAATGGCAGATGAAATTGCCAACAACAAACCTGCTGCTGTGGACAATGCCGCAGCCAAACCACCTGCTGCAATCAAGCCAATTACCCAGCTTGGCAAATTGGCAATTTCAGGATTTGCCAAAACCATGATGTCGTTGTTTACGGTCAGCTCATTGCCTTTCCAACCTTTGCTTTCGGTCTCTGCCAAGAATGCAGTGTCTTTGGATTTGTCGTTGTAATATTGGATTTTGCCATCGCCATTTTTATCTTCATATTTCAGCAGACCTGTGGTTTCCCAAGTTTTCATCCAGTTTGGACGGTCATCATGGTTGATGGGGGCTTCTTTTACACCATTGGGATACACGGTGTTAATCAAATTCACACGCGCCATAGAACCCACAGCAGGTGCAACGGTGTACAACAATACGATAAAAACCAAAGCCCAGCCAGCAGATGAACGTGCATCAGACACTTTTGGCACAGTAAAGAAACGGATAATCACGTGTGGCAAACCTGCTGTACCAATCATCAGCGACAAAGTCAGCAAGAACATATTCAATTTATCGGGAACATCGGCCGTATAAGCCGCAAAACCCAAGTCTTTGACCAAACCGTCCAATTTTGCCAACAAAGGTGTGCCAGATGCAACATCATTGCCAAACAAACCCAAAGGTGGAATGGGATTGCCCGTCATTTGAAAAGAAATGAATACAGCAGGAATGGTATAAGCAATAATCAACACCACATATTGTGCCACTTGGGTGTAAGTAATGCCTTTCATGCCGCCCAATACCGCATAGAACAACACCACCACTGCCGCAATAATCAAACCTGTGGTGCTGTCCACTTCCAAAAAGCGTGAGAATGCCACGCCAGCACCTGTCATTTGACCGATAACGTAAGTGGTAGATGCCATAATCAAGCAAATTACGGCAATCAAACGTGCTTGTTTGCTGTAAAAGCGGTCGCCAATAAAATCAGGCACGGTAAACTTACCGAATTTACGCAAATAAGGGGCAAGCAACAATGCCAACAACACATAACCACCTGACCAGCCCATCAAATAAGCTGATGCAGAATAGCCGCTCATCGCCAACATACCTGCCATTGAAATGAATGATGCAGCACTCATCCAGTCTGCGCCCGTTGCCATACCGTTCAACACAGGGTGAACGCCACCGCCTGCCACATAAAACTCTTTGGTAGAGCCAGCGCGCGCCCAAATCGCAATACCAAAATACAAGGCAAACGACAAGCCCACGAAAATCAAGTTAATCACAAATTGGCTCATGATTTCATTCCTCGCTTACGCCATATTCTTTGTCTATCTTGTTCATTTTCCAAGAGTAACCGAAAATAAGCGCGATAAACACAAGCATAGAGCCTTGTTGCCCAAACCAAAATCCAATGTCGCTGCCGTTAAACAGCTTTAAATCCATCATTGCAGGACGTAAAATAATGGCAAAGCCATATGAAACAACCGTCCAGATAATCATACATATCGTAATCAAACGGATGTTTGCCTTCCAATAACCAACTGCGTCATGTGTTTTTTCAGACATGATTTTTTCCTTTTGGAGTGTTTGTTTTCCATGCCAAAACCATTTTGTTGGGTTTATGGCGTACCTTAAAATGCAAATAACAGACACATTCTGTCAATTAGCGTGGCAAGGATAACATTTATTGATTTAATCTCAACATACTTTAACAAAACTGATGAAGGGTATCTGTTTTGCTTTATACCAACCCAATAGGAATAAATGGATTTTCAAACCAAGATAATCATAAACCAATGATTTATTAAATGAAAAATGATTTATTTGTTTAATGACTGTGTTTGCAAAAATTGTGGTTTATTTAAGTTAAATTGACAGTGATTTATCGTAAAATGATAGGACATTTGAACACTGATTTGAATGTTTTAATTTTATTAACACCCATATCAAGGTATGAAAATGAAAAAAATCCAGTCAATTTTAATGGTCAGCATGTTATTGGGTACAATTTCTGTGCCTGCAATGGCAGACAATGATGAACGCATTTACCGTGAAAATCGCAATCAATACATTACCCACGATAAAGCACGCGAAATTGCAATTGAAAGTGTAGGTGGTGGATATGTGAAACATGACGATGTGGATTTTGAATATAATCGTCAATATGGCGCACATTTTGAAGTAGAAGTTCATGGTCAAGATGGGCGTGAATATGAAATCAAAATTGATGCCAAAACAGGTAAAGTGCTATACAAACACCAAGACCAGTAATGAAAATAATGTGAACAAAAACACACCCTAATAAGGTGTGTTTTATGTTTTCAAGCTGCCTGAAAATCTTTTGATGACTAGATGAATCTGTCATAATGTTGTTTTATTTAACTGATATCGTTGCTTATCATGAACTCACAACAAACTTTATTGCGTTGGGCAACAGTCATACTGATACCCTCATTTACACTGGCGTATTTTACTTTTGTACCACCCAAAGACAACGCAGACCGATTGATTAACGGCATCATTTTGGCTTGCGAAGCCGTATTTTTATTTAAATTTGTGTTATTTGCATGGATTGGTCATCATTTACGCGACGAAATCAGCGCAAAAAAACAGGTTTACCCTTTATTCATACCCATTATTTTACTGGTTGCATACACCATTTATTATTTTCAGGCAGCCTGATTTATGCCAGTACTGATAGGTAAAGAAAGACCGCCATTGGAAACATCATGATTCAAAACGATAATTTAAGCACCATCACCACACCGCGTTTGATTGGCGCACAAAAACTTTCCGCACAAGAAGAACAACTTGAACGCGCCTTGCGCCCCAAATTGTTGGCGGATTACATTGGGCAACACAAAGCCAAAGAACAACTGGGCATTTTCATTCAGGCAGCCAAAAATCGCCAAGAAGCCCTAGACCACACCTTGCTTTTTGGCCCCCCAGGTTTGGGCAAAACCACGCTTGCCAATATTGTGGCACGAGAATTGGGCGTGAATTTGCGCCAAACATCAGGGCCCGTGCTGGAACGCGCTGGCGATTTGGCGGCATTGCTGACCAATTTGGAAGCCCACGATGTGCTTTTTATTGATGAAATTCACCGTTTAAGCCCTGTGGTGGAAGAAATTTTGTATCCTGCCATGGAAGACTATCAGCTTGACATCATGATAGGCGAAGGACCTGCCGCGCGCAGCGTCAAAATTGATTTGCCGCCGTTCACGCTCATTGGCGCGACCACACGCGCAGGCATGCTCACCAATCCCTTGCGCGACCGCTTTGGCATTGTCGCGCGTTTGGAATTTTACGAAACCGCCGATTTGGCGACCATCGTGGCGCGTTCCGCCCAATTATTGAACATGGATTTGGACGAGCAGGGCGCGTGGGAAGTCGCCAAGCGCAGTCGTGGCACACCGCGCATTGCCAATCGTTTGTTGAGACGGGTGCGCGATTATGCCGAAGTGAAACATTCAGGCAGCATCGATGCCGCCATTGCCGATGCCGCATTGTCCATGCTGGACGTGGACAAAATCGGCTTGGACATGATGGACAGAAAATTTCTTGAAGCCGTGTTGCACAAATTCAACGGTGGACCTGTGGGTTTGGAAAACGTGGCAGCCGCCATTGGCGAATCCACCGACACCATTGAAGACGTGATTGAACCCTATCTCATTCAACAAGGCTTTTTGCAACGCACCCCGCGCGGACGCATGGCAACCGAAGCCGCCTTTTTGCATTTTGGATTGAACGCGAAATGATGATTTTTTTGGATTTTGATGGCGTATTGCATTCCGCGCACCATCATTCAAACGACACAATGTACAGTCAATTACCGATTTTGGAAGGTTTTTTCAGGCAGCCTGAATTTGCCCACATTGATTTTGTGATTTCGTCCACATGGCGACACGGGCGCGATTTGACACAGTTGCGCGAGCCATTTTCGCCCGATTTTCGTGAACGCATTGTGGGCAAAACGCCCAGTTCATCATTCTGTTTTGCCAAACCCATTGGCGGACGAGAACGCGAAATTTTGAAATATTGCCAAGCCCATCACGTTGAAAAATGGTTGGCTTTGGACGACATGGGCAGCCATTTTCAACGCCACCTAGACCGCGTGTTTTTGTGCCAATCCAGCACAGGTTTAACCGAAAACGATTTGCCGCGTTTAGCCGCATTGATTAACGAAATTCAGGCTGCCTGAAACCTTTACAAAACCCACTTTCAAATTAAATCAGAACCCTACTTCAATAGTTTTTTCATCACACCCATTAAACTGCGCGAAATGGCTTTGGTAATTTGTTTATTGATTTGGTCGCCCACACTATCAGCAAGATTGTAGCCTATGCCTTGCCCTACTTTTTTGCGACTGCCCAATAAACCACCCAAAAAACCTTCTATGATACTGGGCTGTTGCGTGGCTAACTGATGATTGTGTCCTGTTTGTTGCAAGGCTTCGTATGCAGAAAAATTATCCATCATGTCTTTATAATGCGGATACAGGCTGTCATATTGAAAATGGTTGTTGCGCTCGTTTTCAGGCAGCGGTGCCAGTTGTGATTGTGGTGGCATAATGTAAGCACGTTCTACGATATTGGGTTGACCCTTTTCGTCTAAAAAAGAGACCAATGCTTCGCCCACACCCAATTCGGTTATCGCTTGCGCCACATTCAATTTGGGATTACTGCGGAAAGTATCAGCAGCAGTACGCACAGCTTTTTGGTCGCGTGGCGTAAAAGCACGCAAAGCGTGTTGCACGCGATTGCCCAGCTGCCCCAATACTGTATCAGGCAAGTCCAGCGGATTTTGGGTAACAAAATACACACCCACACCTTTAGAACGGATTAGGCGTACCACTTGTTCCACTTGTTCAGTTAATTCTTTACTGGCGTTATCAAAAATCAAATGCGCTTCGTCAAAAAACAACACAAATTTAGGTTGGGGTAAATCGCCCACTTCGGGTAAAGTTTCAAACAATTCCGCCAAAAACCACAATAAAAACGCACCATATACACGTGGCGAACGCATTAATTTTTCTGAATTTAAAATATTGATGACACCTTTGCCATTTTCTGTTTGCAGCCAATCATGTAAATTCAATTCAGGCTGCCCAAAAAACAAATCCGCTCCTTCACTTTCCAATTGCAGCAGTTGACGTTGAATTGCCCCAATACTGGCTACTGAAACATTGCCATAAGTGGCACGATATTGAGCGGCGTTTTCAGCAATAAATTGCAGCATACCGCGCAAGTCTTTTAAGTCTATTAAGAGCCAGCCTTTGTCGTCCGCAACTTTAAATACCAGATTCAAAACGCCCTCTTGGGTATCGTTCAAATTCATCAAACGCGCCAACAGCATAGGTCCCATTTCAGAAAGGCTTACACGAGTAGGAATCCCCGTTTCGCCATAAACGTCCCAAAAACGCACAGGAAAACCTTGCAGATAACTTGTGTCTAAACCACATTGGGCCATGCGTTCAGCAACAAAACCACTGTGGCTGCCTGAAAGTGCAATGCCCGATAAATCGCCTTTCACATCTGCCATAAACACGGGAATGCCATGCGCCGAAAAGGTTTCTGCCATTTTACGCAAGGTAACGGTTTTGCCTGTACCCGTTGCACCCGCGATTAAACCGTGTCGGTTCGCCATTTTAGGTATGATTTCAAGGATTTGTTGAGTATGAGTATGGGCAATGGTGTAATTATTTAACATGATATTTTCTCTCAATCAGGCTGCCTGAAAACATCTCATCACATGATGCATTTCAAGCAAAAAATTCTACCGCTTTGTTTCAAAATATGACTTATTCCATGTTTGGGGTAAACCCAATGCCATCATGATGTTTTTCCTCAAAAATATTTCAGGCAGCCTTTGGGTTTGCGACATAAAAAATGTTAAAGTACGCCGTTCATACCGCTTTTAAGAAGCCATAAAATCAAATTTGGTCATGTTTCGGTGTGTACGGCACACCCTACGCTACTTCTTCTCCATGTATGCAAGAAGGAGAGGAAACTGGTTTCAGGCAGCCGAAAGATTTTTGTCGTGTACCGAAAGGCAGCCTGAACGCTCATTTCATTTTCCCATACATTTCAAACAAAAACGCCACCCGTTCTGCCTCATTTTCAAAAGGTTCATCGCGATACAATGTGTCCACCGCCTTGTCCAAATCGCGGTGTGCTTTTCGCAATTCAGGAAACGGGTCTAGCCCCACACGCGGATTGTAGAGTTCTGCCAACGATGGGGGCGTTAAGCCTTTGGCGATGGCGTTGTCGCGGTATTTTTGGCGCACATCTAAAATGGCTTGGGCGAGCTGTTCCAATTTGGCGATTTTTTGCCCCCACCCCAGCCCTCCCCCACAAGCAGGGGAGGGAGCAGATTGCAGGCTGCCTGAAACGGTGTTGTGCCGCACTTTTGTTCCCTCCCCTACTTGCGGGGGAGGGTTAGGGTGGGGGTAAACCTGCTCACGCACCTGCGCCGACATGGGAAACGGAAAATTATTGTAAACAATGGTATTGGAATAGCTGTAATCACTTTTCATGCGCCCCGCCACCGTCCGCATAAAGGCATTGTGCATGGTGCTGGATAAAATCGCAAAATGGTAAAGCGTGGCATTGGGCAAAGTGTAAATTTTATTGCTCACAACCGTTTCACTATCCAAAAATCCAATCGGAATAAATTCACGATTTTCCGATGAAACTTCTGGCATTGCCAAATAATTTCCGCTTTCAGGCTGCCTGATTTCGGTAAATAAATGTGGTTTTTCCGCCCATTTTTGAGTGGCTTCTTTTTTACTTTCCAAACGCATTTGTTTAACCAATTCAATGCGTTTTGCAACCGAAGGCATTTTTTTCAAATCATTCGCCAAAACTTGCAAATCCACGCCACGAAACCACAAACAAAAACGCTGTTTATCATTTAAAAATTCTTCTGAACCCAAAAACGGACGAATGTATTTTTCAGTTAATGGCTCGCGTTGAATTAAATCGTTTTTTTCTTCCAAAGACAAAATTAAATGACCGCCATCAGTTGGTTGTGAACCTTTAACCATTTCATTTTCGCCTGAAATTTGATTTTTCCGTTTTTCAACTGCCGCATTATCCGCCTCAATCAAATAACCATTGATATTGTGGACTTTTGCCACTTTTTCGCCATCAATCAAATATTTATCGGCAATGTTTGCCAAACCAAAACCAATAATCACGCAATGCACCGCCGCTTTGCCCGCCGCCTGCGAAGTCCACGCAAAAGTGCGATAGGCAAAATGAATGTGTACGCCTTTTCCAAATAAATAATTAAACAAAACAGGAACTTGTTCGCCTTGCGTAATGGAATTGGTGGACACAAACGCCACGCGCGTGTGCGGATTGTGTTGCAAATATTGCGCCGCTTTAACGTGCCAATTCGCCACATAATCAAGGCTGCCTGAAAGTTTAATTTCATGACAAATCAATGCTGTATCCGCTTTTTGTTCGGCGGTTTGATAGGTTTTGCCGACAAACGGCGGATTGCCCAAAATGTAATCCACGCTTTCCCAATCGCAGCGCAGCGCGTTGCCGTGCAAAATGTGGGCGGATTTTTTCAGGGGAATATTCAGGCTGCCGTAGCCTTTGCCCAGTTTCGCGCCCTCGTCCAAATTGCACAAATGGTCAATCAGCCACATGGACAAAACCGCAATTTCACGCGCCAAACCGTCCAGTTCTATGCCATAAAATTGCTCAATGCTCACGCCCGATTGCAGGGGCGATTTTTCCAAGCGATTGTATTCTTGGATAATTTCAATTTCCAATTCGCGCAAGGCTTTGTACGCCGCCACCAAAAAATTGCCCGTGCCACACGCTGGGTCTAAAAATTTGAGCGTGGCGATTTTTTGTTGCAATTCAACGAGTTTGCGTTTTTTGTCGCGTTTCAGGCTGCCAATTTGGGCAAATTCTGCCTTTAAATCATTTAAAAACAAGGCATTGATGACTTTTTCAATGTTTTCTTTTTCGGTGTAATGTGCGCCCAATTCGCGGCGTTCGTTGATGTCCATCGCCTCTTGAAACAGCGAGCCGAAAATTTCGGGCGAAATGTGTCCCCAGTTGATGTCTTGGGCGATGTGCAATAATTTTTGGCGCATTTCGCCGTCAAAATAAATGGTGGGCAGGGTTTCGCCGAACAAGCCGCCGTTGATATACATGAAATCCTGCAAATAATCGGGCATGTGTTTGGGGCGTTTGTCGCTGTTGAGCGCGTGGAACAGTTCGTTCAGCACCGCGCCTGTGTCGGAGCCGTCTGTTTTGGTGTGTTTGGCGAGCAGTTAGGCGAATTGGTGGGGCTGGAAAATCCCTGTGTCTTCCGCAAACAGGCAAAACAGCAATCTAATCAAAAATTTGCGAACGGTGTCGGCATCGTATTCGCCCTTAATGCCTTGATAGAGTTCGCGCATTTGGGCGGCGGCTTTTAAATTGACTTGGCTTTGCGCGTGATGAATGTCGCTTTCCCAATCCAGCAGGAAATTGAATAAGCCGATGTTTTCATGCAGCTTTTCAATGGGAAATTCGGTGGATTTGTTGCCCAGCGTTTCAAAAAATCGGAAAGTGGCGAAATCGCACACGACAAAATATTTGGGGAGATTTTCGGGTTCTTGCTGGCGGATTAATTCTAAATATTCACGGGCTTGGGTTTCGGCGTGTTCGAGGTTTTTGCCTTTGGTTTTTTGTTCGCAGAGCAATTTTTGGGGGACGAACACGTCCACGAATTTTTTGGATTTTTGGGCTTGTAAACGCTTTTCCAAAATGGCAATGGCTTTGCGGTCTAATCCGAAAATGGCGAAAAATTCGTGCCAAAAGGTTTGTGATTCGGATTTTTCATCGGTTTCGTTTTGCCAGCGTTGGGCGAATTGTTGGGCGTTGATTTTAATTTGGGCGGGGGTTATTTGCATACTTGAAGGTTTGGGTATCGGGTCTGCGTTTGACCATGACGGATAAATCGATGTTCATGGTACAAACACACCTTT
>NZ_JAUNEC010000014.1 GCF_030525755.1 Alysiella sp. | reverse complement strand
ATTTACCCGCATTGGGCATACCCAGCAAACCCACGTCTGCCAACACTTTCAGTTCAAGCTGCAAGGTACGCGCTTCGCCATCTTCGCCATTTGTGTATTGTTTGGGGGCGCGATTGACCGATGATTTGAAATGTATGTTGCCCAAACCGCCTTTGCCACCACGCGCCACGCACACGCGCTGCCCATGGTGGGTTAAGTCTGCCAAGATTTCATCGGTGTCCACATCGCGGATTAAGGTGCCGACTGGCATACGCAATTCGATGTCGTCTGCGCCTGCGCCGTAGCGGTCGGAGCCGTGTCCTTTTTCGCCATTTTTGGCTTGGTAGCGTTTCACAAAGCGGTATTCCACCAGCGTGTTGATGTTTTCATCGGCAACGGCAAAAACGCTGCCACCGCGTCCGCCATCGCCACCATCGGGCCCACCGCGCGGTACGAATTTTTCACGGCGGAAACTGGCTGCACCGTTGCCGCCTTTGCCGCCAATGACTTCAATTTTGGCTTCGTCTATGAATTTCATTGTATTATGCTTCTTTCTGTCTCAGTTTGCTTTTCAGTACACAAGAAAATTTATATCGATTGCCACATACCTGTTCCCTCCCCTGCAAGTAGGGGAGGGAACAAGAAAGTGGCAATTTGTGTCTACTGACAAGCAACCTAACATTTGGCTCAAGATAGGACGATTATAAAGGATTTGGCACAATTTTGCTGATGTGTTTGATATTTCGGATTTTTTAGACAGCTTCTAATACGCACACCACAATCCAATATTGCCAACGCGCACGCACCATATCGCGCCACGCATCGCCATCGGGCATGACTGCCGCCAGTTGCGCTTGCAAGTCATTTAATGACAAGGGATTTTCTGCTGCCAAATTCAGCAAAATGTGGTCAATGTCGTCCAAATATTGCCAGCGTATCCAATCTCGTCCATCGCGCCAAATGACCATATTGCCCACTGCTTTCAAATCCGCATCGTCAGGGTAATGTTGTTCAAAATCAGTATCATAAGATTTGAGTTGCACACTGGCATTCGGTTGCATGGGCGCGTTGTCATCGTCATTGGCGGCGGCAGCGCTGGGCGCAACAATCGCCACTTCCGCTTGCAACTGTGCCACTTCCAAATCCATCAAAGCCAAAATCCATTCAGGCAGCTTTTGATTTTCTTGGCAAAATTTCAAAAATTCGGCAGCAATGTCTTGAAAAAATGGCGAATGCGATTCGCCATCGCGCACAAAATCTTCCAATAAATCAGTCCATTGCTGGCGTTCCAAATATTTTGGGGCGACAACGAAACAACGGTTCACAAAACCAAAAATATTGTTGCGAACCAAGCGCATATAAACAGCCAAACGTTCAGGCGGAAAGCGAACAGGGTCGGGCGATACGCCTTGACGTACCGCCATTGCCAACTCGTTTTTGAAATCGGCAGAGGTTTGATTTTCAAGCGACATGACGGTACTCTTTGTGCGCGTTAATTTGGAAGTCTTTGATTTTTTGGACTTCTGCCAATAATTCGCCAAATGGGGGGAAGTTGAAATCGCGTTCCAGCAATGTAGGCGGAATGTGTGGCAACACGTCATAAGCATAAGCCAGCAAATCCCAAACATTGTCTTGGACTTTTTCGCCATGCGTGTCAATCAGCAATTCGGGGTTTTCATCGTCATGCCCTGCAATGTGAATGTAGGCAACACGCGCACCGTCCACGCGATTGAGAAAATCACGCGGTTTGAGCAAACCGTGATTGACCGCATTCACATAAATATTGTTTACGTCTAAATGAATCAAGCAGTTGGCTTCTTGGGCGACCGCGTTCAAAAATTGCACTTCGTCCATTTCTGCCAAAGGCGAATGCAAATAATAAGATGTGTTTTCAATGGCAATTTGGCAACCCAAAAAATCTTGCACGGTACGAATGCGTTGCGCGGTGTGGGCTATGCTTTCGTCTGTAAAGGGAATGGGCAACAAATCATACAGGTGTCCGTGGTCTTGGCAATAGCTCAAATGGTCGGAGAAAAATTGCGTATTGTATTGATTCATCATGGATTTAATGCCTGCAAGCAAATTCATGTCCAACGGTGCTTGCCCACCCAAAGACAGCGACAAACCGTGAATCACCACGGGGATTTGTTCTGCGGCTTGGTCAAACAATTTGCGTGCTGTGCCACCCATTTTAATCCAGTTTTCGGGGGCAACTTCAATAAAATCAATGGGGTGGTTTTCAGGCAGCTTTAAAAAATCCTGTGCCAAATCGCGGCGATAGCCCAAACCTGAACCGTGTATTTTGCCGTTTAACATGATGAATTTTTTTGAATAATGAACATTTCAGGCAGCTTGGAAACGATTTCGTGCGTTTCCAAGCTTGCCTTGAAATGTTTAAAAATTTGATGATATAGAATTATTTAGCTGGTGCAGAAGCACCTTCGCCACATTTACCTTCGGCGGCTTTGGCTGGGGCAGACGTGCCACCACAAGTGCCTTCGGCAGCTTTCGCGCCAGAAGCAGCACCGCAAGCACCTTCACTGGCTTTTGCACCCGAAACAGCAGAAGCTGCTGCACTACCGCATTTTCCTTCACCACATTTACCTTCTGCTGATTTAGCAGGCACGGAAGTGGCAGCTACTGCGGCTTCTGCAGTTTTTGGGACTTCTGGTTTGCTGGCTTGTTGTGCTTCACCACACGCTGCCAAAGTCAATGCACCTGCCAAAGCAGCAATGGAAATTTTACTCATGATTTTTGCTCCAAGTAGTTAAAAAAATTAAAAGAATTTTGCCCATTTAAACTTACGTTTAAACAGGCTATCCAACGACCACGCACCACCACCTTGTAGAATAATAGGCGTGAAAATAACCAGATAGATGACCGCCATCTTGTAGCCACCATTGCCGATATTGTACCCCAGTCCTGCGTGAACTGCATACCACGCAACCAAAGTCAAAATCGCCAAAATAAGGGCAGACAATCGGCTTGCTAAACCCAAAAGCAAAGCAATAGGGAAAATCAGTTCCGCCCACATTGCCAGTTGCCAATTTATTTCGGATGACAAAATATTGAACGGAAACGGAAATTTGTTTTGAATATCGGCAAACCAATTTTGTCCGCGCCATTTTTCTATGCCCGCTTCCCAAAATTCGTAAGCGACAAAAAGGCGCAAAACCAGCAAACTCAATGCCTGTGTATGGATTTGAAAATTCATTTTTGCTCCAACAAGTGATTTTAAACGTTGGTCGTTTGAGCATGCCATTTCCTTACACCGAAATGGATTATATAATCTAACTTATTATTTTAAATTAAAAAATATAGTAGAAAAAGTGAAAATGCAGTACAAGGCGACAATGCCTTTATGTACGTACTACATAAGGGCGTTAGCAACGCCGTAATGCTTCTTCAATTCTACGACTATAAATTTCAATTTGATTGATGTGATTTTAGATTACAATATTTGTCTCAAAATCATAATTAACATGAAACCAAAATGACTGCCCCAAACTGGCAACAAATTCGCCAACATTTATTGCGCTTTGCCCACATTCAACTGATACATCAAACAGATTTAATTGAAGATTTGGTACAAGATACGCTCACCATTGCCTATGAAAAACAAGCCACATTTCAAGGACAAGCCCAATTTCAAACATGGGTGTTTGGCATTTTCAAAAATAAAGTGAAAGATGTGTTACGCCAGCAAACACGTTGGCAAACTCAAGCAATCGCCGATGAACGCGAACAGCAGCTAGACGATGTTTTTGTGCAACAATTTCAACAAAATGGGTGTTGGCAAGACGATTGCGAATTGACAGATTGGGCAGCATATCAACCTGATAATACCTTGAAAGAAAAACAGTTTTTACAAACTTTGCAACTGTGTTTATACGCATTGCCCGAAAATACGGCACGTGTATTTATGATGCGTGAAATTTTGGGTTTCGATGCGCGTGAAATCCAGCAAAA
Source organism: Alysiella sp. (assembly GCF_030525755.1). Lineage (GTDB taxonomy): Bacteria > Pseudomonadota > Gammaproteobacteria > Burkholderiales > Neisseriaceae > Simonsiella. Next base: position 30,705 of record NZ_JAUNEC010000014.1, on the reverse strand, counting down.
ATGTGCATTAAGCCCCAATCATTATCATGTTTTGATGCACCGCGCTCGGGAAGGTTTACGGCAATGTTTGCAAATCAAATGGTTCAATAAAATGGAGTAGGACTTTGAAAAACATGAAAAATTGTCTCAATATCACTCGCCTGATCTCCCAAGCACATGACGAAAAATTGGCATTTAAGCAACGCGTTTTGCTCAATTTGCACACAATGATGTGCCGCAAATGTCGCCGCTATCGCCAACAAATTCAAATGATTGAACAGGCAATGCGGCGTTTATCATGATAAACTGATTATCTGAAAATTTTTTAAAAAGGAAACAAAAAATGCGAAATGAACAAGAATTACACGGCTTAACCTTACTAGGCAACCAAAAAACTGAATACCACAGCGACTACGCCCCAGAAGTGTTGGAAGCCTTTGACAATAAACATCAAGGCAATGATTATTTTGTTAAATTTGTTTGCCCTGAATTTACCAGTTTATGTCCGATGACAGGGCAACCTGATTTTGCCACGATAATTATTCGCTATATTCCTGATGTGAAAATGGTGGAAAGCAAATCGCTGAAATTGTATTTATTCAGTTTCCGCAATCACGGTGATTTCCACGAAGATTGCATCAATATCATCATGAAAGATTTAATTAAACTGATGAACCCAAAATACATTGAAGTGTTTGGCGAATTCACGCCACGCGGTGGGATTGCCATACACCCATTCGCCAATTATGGGCGCGAAGGCACACCTTTTGAGCAAATGGCACGCGAACGATTGTTTGCCCACGATATGGCTGCCTGAAAAATCTTTTGTTTCAATCATATTTAATCTTAAAATACGCCCTTTTTTTTCAGGCAGCTTAAATCATGTCTTCACTTTCTGCATTTGCCATTTTAGGACCTACTGCAAGTGGCAAAACAGCTTTGGCATTACAGTTAGCAAAAATTTTCCCAATTGAAATCATCAGCTTGGACAGTGCCTTGGTTTATCGTGGAATGGATATCGGCACCGCAAAACCAACCTTATCTGAACGTTTGGCAGTGCCCCACCATTTGATTGACATTATTTCGCCCATGCAAACATACAGCGCAGCAGACTTTGTTACCGATTGCACACACTTAATTGGTGAAATTCATGCACGTGGCAAAATACCTTTGATTGTTGGTGGAACCATGATGTATTACCACGCACTCACACAGGGTTTAAATCAGTTACCTGATGCCAATGAAGAAATCCGACATCAACTACATGATTTAAAAGAAAAACATGGTCTGTCTTTTCTGTATCAACGTTTACAGGAAATAGATGCCACAACGGCTGCCCGTTTATCTGCCAACGACAGCCAACGCATTGAACGGGCTTTAGAAATTTTTGAATTAACAGGTAAACCATTAAGCACTCATTTACAAGAAAATGCGGTTCGCACACCACTTCGCCTGCATACTTTGGCTTTGCTGCCTGAAAACCGCGATTTATTGCATCAGCAAATCAATCGGCGTTTTACAATGATGTTGGAAAACGGCTTATTAGATGAAATATGCCATTTACGTACACATTATCCTGATTTGCATCAAGATATGCCTTCTATGCGTTGTGTGGGCTATCGTCAGGCATGGGCGCATTTAAATGGCGACATTTCGGCAAATGAGTTGTTGCAACAGGGACAGGCTGCAACACGGCAACTTGCTAAACGCCAATTAACTTGGTTACGGAAAATCCCTGCTGATACCGTGCTTGACCCTTATGCTGCAAGAGATGTGTTTCAGGCAGCTTCTTGTGCTTTACACCATTTCATACAACAAAATACTTCCAATCTATTTAATGAAAATGTTACATAACCATCTTTTTGCTGCTTTTGCTTTGTCTTGAAGCCGCCTGTTAATGGCTCCTTTTCAGGTAGCCCATCATGTTTTGAAAGACAAACCATGAACCACAACGATTTATTCACACCCAACACACTTTCTGTTTCTGAACTCAACGCCATAGCACGCCAATTATTGGAAAACCAATTTCAAGGCATATGGGTAAGTGGCGAAGTGTCCAATCTCACTCGCGCCGTCAGCGGTCATTACTATTTTTCCCTGAAAGACAATCACGCACAAATCCGTTGTGCCTTATTCAAATCTGCCGCACAACGTTTGTCACAAGCACTCAAAGAAGGCGACCACATTGAAGTTTCAGGAAAAATCAGCATCTATGAAGCACGCGGCGAATTTCAAATTACCGTACATGAAGTACGCCAAATTGGTTTAGGCGTGCTTTATGAACGCTATGAGAAACTCAAACAGCATTTACAACAAGAAGGTTTATTTGCCGCAGAACACAAAAAAAAGCTGCCTGAAAACCCATGCCGCATTGGCATAATCAGCAGCTTGGCAGCAGCAGCGTTACACGATGTATTAAGCACTCTGGCACGTCGTGCTCCGCATATTCCACTCATCATTTATCCTACTGCTGTACAAGGCACAGGTAGCGAAAAACAGATTACCACCGCCATTCAAACTGCTTCACAACGCGCTGAAACCGATGTCTTGATTGTGTGTCGTGGCGGTGGCAGCATAGAAGACTTATGGTCATTTAATGAAGAAATGGTGGTACGTGCCATTGCCAACTGCACCATACCGATTGTCAGTGGCGTAGGACATGAAACCGACTTTACCTTATGCGATTTCGCTGCCGATTTACGCGCCCCTACCCCCACTGCAGCGGCAGAATTGGTCAGCCCAGACCGCAATGTCCTTTTAGCACAAACACATCGCTTTCAGGCAGCCTTAACCGACTTATTGCAACAACATCATCACAATGCTGCCCAAAAAACCGATTTTTTGGCACAACAATTATTGCACCCACAACAAAAATGGCACCTCCAACATCAACGACTCACACACCAAAAACAACAACTGGATTACATCATTCGCCAACAATACCATTACCAACAACAGCGTTTAAACACCTTACAACAACGCATCTTGTCCCAACGACCTCAAATCGTTTGGCAACAACACAATTTGCTGTCCATACAGCATACCTTAAAACACCATACACAGTTTTTTTTCAGGCAACAACAACAAAAATTGCAACAACAAAATCACATTTTACAAGCCATTTCACCACAGCAGGTTTTACAACGTGGTTTTGTGGTCGTTAAAAACACACGCGGCAGTTTAATCAGCGATGCCAAACAACTGAAAGCAGGACAAAAATTGCAGTTGATTTTTGCCAACAGCCAAGCCGATGTTCAAGTCAGCCAACAGCAAAAACAAAGCGAATTATTTGATTAAACAATCAAAATATTTAGAACCTGTGTTCATAATCTTAATGGCTTACTTTTAAGATTATGAACACAGGTTCTTAGATAGAAATTGATACTACTCATCAAATTTTGATGCCTTATCCCGTTTAACTTGTGTGTCTCATCAAGTAAAAAATCATCTTAAAATGGTGTTTTCAGGCAGCCTGAGACTTCTGCAAAACTCGGTTTACAGGGCGAATTGCATACCTGCCCTGTTAAGTTGTATTTTTAGGTCAATTTATGGTCAACCCAATAAAAGTAACACGAATTCAGGACAAAATGGATTTAACAAAGGTTTCGGCCTGCCTCACAGAGTTTAGGCTGGCTGAAAACACACAACACATTAATTATTTTGGGTTTCAATAAATGTTTTAATGCCATCTATTGACACCAACGCAGTACAAATTGCTTCTTTTTCAATGCGTTTTGCCAAACCAGCCAATACTTTTCCTGGTCCACATTCAGCAGATTGTGTAATGCCTTCTTGTACCAATTTAGCAACAGTCTCTGTCCAACGAACGGGACTGTACAACTGACGTACCAAAGCATCTTTGATTTGTTCGGGCTCGTGGTATTCAGCCACATCTGCATTATGAATTACGCGTATTTTAGGCTGCCTGAAAACAATGTCATTCAAGGCAATCGCCAATTTTTCTGCGGCAGGTTTCATCAAACGGCAATGCGATGGCACAGAAACAGGCAAAGGTAAAGCCCGTTTTGCACCTGCTTCTTTGGCCGCATTCATGGCTCGCTCTACTGCTGCTGCGTTACCTGCAATCACGATTTGTCCAATGGAATTGTAATTCACGGCTTCACAGACTTCACCCTGTTCGGCTTGAGTACAAATTTGGCGCACGATTTCATCGTCCAACCCCAAAATTGCCGCCATTGCACCCACACCTTGTGGTACAGCAGATTGCATCAACTCGGCACGCAAACGTACCAATTTGACAGCATCGGTAAAATCCAAGCTGCCTGCGGCAACCAATGCGCTGTATTCGCCCAAACTGTGTCCTGCCACCACATCAGGCACACATCCACCTGCTTCCAAATAAGCACGATATGTTGCTATGCCCGCAGCCAGCATTAAAGGTTGTGTATTGACGGTTTGCCCGATTAATTCAGCATCTTCGCCGTTCATCATTGCCCATAAATCTTGGTTTAAGGCAGCTGAAGCTTCATCAAACGTGGCTTTAATAATGTCCACACCATCAAAACCGTTCATCATATTCAGGCTTTGTGAGCCTTGTCCAGGGAAAAAAAATGCAAAAGACATGATATTTCCTTTTAAATTGAAAGTTAAAGGGGTTTCAAGCGGCTGAAACAACATAAACATAAAAGGCTGCCTGAAACACAATCAAATATGTGCAGTAAACGCATCACTGAAAAATGCCTGTTCAGGCAGCCCTGCTTGAGCAACAAACACACGGCGACTGCCATTGACCATTTCAGGCGAACCACAAGCATACACTTCATATTGTGATAAATCGGGATAATCACGCAAAACATGTTCCGTTACATGACCCATCGCACCTTGCCAATGTTCATCAGGACGTGATAATACAGGTGTATAACGTGCATTGGGCAATTGTAGCAATAAAGCGTGTAATGCGTTTTCATCATAAAAACCTGTGGTAAAACGGTTACCGTGATAAATGTGTATGTCTCTTTGACTATCGGTTTCTGCCAAATGACACAATAATGATTTAATCGGCGCAAAACCTGTTCCTGTTGCCAATAAAATCAATGGTTTTTGGCTTTTTTGATTAAGAGTAAATGCGCCCAATGGTCCACGCAAACGCACGATTGAGCCACTTTTTAATCTACCATCAAACAATTGCGGCGAAAACAAACCACCTTCGTGCAAACGCACATGAAATTCCAGTTTATCCGATTGCGATGGGGCGTTGGCAATCGAATAACTGCGGCTGCCATCTTTGAGCAAAATATCCATGTACTGCCCTGCGTAAAACCGAAACGGTGGGGCTTTGGGCAAAGCAACGCTTAAAATAGCAACATCGCCACGCACTTGTACATCGGCAACACGCGCAGGCAATGTGCGTATGGTCAAAGCGTTAGCACCTGCATAGGCAGGCATATCCACATTGATATCACTTTGTGCTTGAGCGCAACAGAGCAAAATCATGCCTGCTTCAATTTCTTCTGGACTCAACACATAATCATCATATTCGCCACTTTGGGCAATGCTGCCTGAAACCAAACGCGCACGACAACTACCACACACACCGCTTTGGCAAGAATGGGGCAGATTGATGCCTTGACGTATGGCTGCTGCCAAAATGGTTTCGCCATCATTGCTACTAAATTGGGTTTGACTGGGAGAAACAGTAATTTGAGACATGGTTTGTGATTTCGTTTAGGCTGCCTGAAAGTTTCAAGCAGCCTGATTTAGGGTATTTTAATTGATAGGCTTAATTATTCAACTTATTCTGGCAGCCACGCAGGGACTTGTTTTTTAATCAAATCTGCTAATGCGTCCAACCATACAGGATTATCGTTCAAACAAGGAATATAGTGAAATTGTGTACCACCAGCCTCATAAAATTGTTCACGCCCTGCAATGGCAATTTCTTCCATCGTTTCTAAACAATCAGATACAAAACCAGGACAAAACACGTCCAACTTTTCCACACCTTGCTTGGGCAATACATCAAATAAAGTTTGAGTAGAAGGTTCAATCCATTTATCTTTACCAAACTGACTTTGAAAAGAAACAATATAATCCTGTTCTGCTAAGCCCAACTCTGTTGCAATCAAATGTGCAGTGGCACGGCATTCAAGCGGATATGGGTCTCCTTTATCGTGATGACGTTGCGGAATACCATGAAAACTGAACATCAATTTATCGCCACTACCATGCTCTGCACGATAATTGCGAATTTGCTCAACACAAGCACGAATGTAACCCACATCATCGTAAAAACGGCTTACGGTGTGTACCGACATTTGGTTGCGTTGCTTACTCAATGCCAGCATCACTTTATCCAAAGCCGCACCACCCGAGCTACCCGCGTATTGTGGATACAAAGGTACCACCACCACACGCCCTACCCCCTTACTTTTGAGCATGATTAAGGCTTCGTCAACGCTGGGTTTACCATAAGTCATGGCATAAACGATATGGACACTTTCAGGCAGCCTTTGACGCAAACCTTCTGCTTGTCGGCGCGTGAACACTGCCAAAGGTGAACCTTCTTTAAGCCACACTTTTTCATAGCCGTGCGCACTTTTGCCCGAACGAAATGGCAAAATGATGCCACGCAAAATCGGTTGCCACAATAATCTGGGCAATTCCACCACACGAAAATCCGATAAAAACTGACGCAGATACGGACGAACTGCTTGTGCAGTTGGCGCTTCGGGCGTACCTAAATTCATGATGATGATGCCCATTTGATTCTGGGCTTCAAACGGTATTTCAGGTTCAAATTGGAAACGCATGATTATTCCATTATTTTATTCTGTGATTTCAAGCTGCCTAAACATTTCAGGCAGCTTGATACTGAAACATGATTAAGGCTGTAATTTTGCCATGCATTGCTTATCGCGTTCGGTAAATGCCGCTGCCCCTCCCAAAAGTTGCAACTGTTCGTCTGTGCTGATTTTGGCAAACGATTGGATTTGTTTGTCGCTCAATTTTTGTAGCGGTTCGTTCCACATACACACGCAATAATCAGCAACATATTTGCCATTTTCATCACTCAAATTGCGTGTTTTCAAGGCTTCTTGCCACACAGGCGAAAACGGTACGTTTTTAATGCAGCTTTCCACAATAGCAGCTTTGGCTCTGGGTTTACTCATCGCACACTGACTTAAAAAGAAAAAACCCGCAAACAATAAAGCGGTTACGCGCAACCAATTGATAAGCGTGCGGCGTTTTTTGTCTTTCAATGCCAAACGCTTTAACTCGGCTTCATCTGCCACTTGATTTTGGCTGCCTGAAGCCACGTTTTTGGCATTTTCAGGCAGCATTTTTTCGTTTTCATTTTGCAAATCAGCCATGTAAACTTTCCATGCGTATCATGGTTACAGGTGCGCTGATTTTGTTGTGCGCTTCAATCGCAGTAATCGCAGCTTTGATGTTTTTTTCCACTGTACTGTGGGTCAAAATTACAATTTCAGCTTGTCCGCCGTCCAATACACCCTTTTGAATCAACGCTTCAATAGACACGCTTTGCTCTGCCAATAAATTGGCAATTGCCCCCAAAACACCCGCTTCATCGGCTGCCTGAACACGCAAATAATAGCTACTGCTAATGTCGTCCATACTCAAAATATTTTGCGATGCAACTTGGCTGGACTGGAATGCCAAATGCGGCACACGGTTTTCGGTATCCGCCGTAATCAAACGTGAAATGTCAATCAAATCCGCAACCACCGCACTGGCAGTCGGTAAAGCACCTGCGCCGGCACCATAATACAAAGTTTCTCCCACCATATCGGCTTGTACGCGTACCGCATTCATCACACCATTTACATTTGCCAACAAACGGCTTTCTGGAATAAGCGTAGGGTGAACACGCAATTCAATACCTTTGTCAGTTTTACGTGTGATGCCAAGCAATTTCACGCGATAGCCCAATTCTTCAGCATATTTGATGTCGCGACTGTCTAATTTACTGATACCTTCCAAATAACACGCACCGAAATTCATCGGTGTACCAAATGCCAACGCACTCATAATCGTGATTTTGTGTCCTGCATCATGCCCTTCAATGTCAAAAGTAGGGTCGGCTTCAGCGTAACCCAAACGTTGCGCCTCGGCTAATACATCCTTGAATGCACTGCCTTTTTCGCGCATTTCACTCAAAATAAAATTGCTCGTGCCATTGATGATTCCCGCAATAGAACGAATTTGGTTTGCCGCTAAACCTTCGCGTAAGGCTTTGATAATTGGTATACCACCTGCAACTGCCGCTTCAAATTGCACCATCACGTTTTTCTTTTCCGCCAATGCAAAAATCTCGTTGCCGTATTCTGCCAACAGTTTTTTATTGGCGGTTACAATGTGTTTACCATTCTCAATCGCTTGCAGTACCAAATCTTTAGCAGCGGTTGTTCCACCAAATAATTCCACTACAATGTGTACATCAGGATGTGTAACCAAAGTTTCGGGATTATCAGCAAACAAAGCGTTGGGACACAAAGATTGGGCGCGTTCACGCTCACTTTCACGTGCTGAAACCATAAACACATTCACACCACGCCCTAAACGGCGCGTGATTTCTGCTGCATTATCCTGTAATACTTTAACTGTGCCACTACCCACAGTCCCCAAACCCAAAATACCGATATTAATTGCCTGCATAACCAAAACTCCTCAAAATTGCATTCAATTTAAACAGAAAAATTCAAAGCGTGAATGCTACCTGATTTTACCCAAACGCGCATCTTTTTCCATGTTCTGACTCAATCCCACGTTCATGCTGCCTGAAACTCCAAGCCATTCTTCAAAATCTCCATTCCCCCTTTCAGGCAGCTTTGCTTTTAACTTACCTTAACGCTATAATGCGCTCTCTCATGATATTGGTTTCCACCATGAAACATTTATTTGCCATTATTGCCGTTCTGTTTTTGGCTTCCTGCGGTTTTCATCTAAAAGGCATGCAAAGCAAGCACAAATTGCCTGAAAAAAACTGGTATATTGAAGGTGGCGTATTACAACAACCATTGGAACGCGCCTTACTCGCCGCATCAGGTCAAATTGTTCGTACACCCAACAGCACACCAGCCCAGCTACGCCTTATCGCGTTTGACAGTAAAAAAGACATATACACCATCACACGCGCTGCTAAACTTAATGAATACTTGCTTTCTTTGCGCGTTACCGTACAGGTTTATTACAACAATCTCGCATGGGGAGAACCCATGATTGTAGAGATCCAACGTGTGATGCCCTATGCTGACAGCATGATTTTAGGTAAAGCCGAAGAAGAAGCAACCATTTGGCGCGAAATACACGAAGATGCAGCAGACCAAATTGTGCGCCGTTTAAGCTTTTTGGGGCAGCCATAATATGCCCAGCTTATCGCCCGAACAACTTTCAGGCAGCCTGAATGCACCTTTACAAGCCCTTTATGTACTACACGGCGAAGAAGATTTATTGCGACTTGAAGCGTTAGATAAAATTCGTGCAACTGCCAAACATCAAGGCTATCTCAACCGTGAAAGTCATGTTGCTGATGCCACTTCGTTTGACTGGAATAACCTGCTCGCCCAAGCCATGAGTACAGGTTTGTTTGCCGACTTAAAGCTGTTGGAAATCCACATCCCCAGTGGCAAAGTTGGTAAAAACGGGGGCGATACACTACAAACCCTAGCAGAAAATCTGCCACCCGATACCTGCACCGTCATTGTGTTGCCCAAATTAGAACGAGCCCAAACTCAAGCCAAATGGTTTAACATACTGGCACAATACGGCACAGTTATTGAAGCCAAAGCCATCGATACACAAGCCTTGCCCGCATGGATACGCCAACGTTTGCACCAACACGGTTTAGAAATTGAAAACGATGCGCTGGCTTTATTTGCCGAACGTGTGGAAGGTAATTTACTTGCCGCTGCCCAAGAAATTGACAAACTCGCCCTGCTACACCCAAACGGTCATTTACTGACCCTGACCGATGCCGAACAAGCGATTGCCAACGTGGCACGATTTGATGTATTTCAACTATCATCTGCATGGATGGCGGGTAATGCACAGCGTACACTAAACTTATTAACAGGCTTACAAGCAGAAGGTGAAGAACCCGTTTTATTAGCATGGTCGCTTGCCGAAGACATTCGTATCCTAATCCGCTTAATGGCGGCTTTAAAACAAGGCAAAACCGCCCACAATGTCCGCAACGAATTGCGTTTATGGGGCGACAAACAAACACTTGCCCCCCAAGCCGCTACACGAATCGGCATCAACCGTCTCATCAAAGCCCTGCAAATTTGCGCTCAAATTGACCGCCAAATCAAAGGCGCAGAAGACGGCGATGCATGGGCAACATTCAAACATTTAATCATGGATTTAACCCATTAACGGTTTTCAGGCAGCCTTAATAAGCTGCAACATTAAGCCACACAGGCTGCCTGAAAACACCATTCTGTCTCAAATGTCATGTGGCAAATACGTTTCAGGCAGCCCACAAACCCACAGGAACAAAACAATGGATAAAAAACGCACTTTTCTCATTTGGTTGGCAATGGCAGTCGTATTCTCATTGATTGCTTATTTGGTCGGCACAACATGGTGGCTTTCCATCATCATTGGTATTCTGGCTGTTGCCTTAACCGTTGGTCTTGCGACAGGTACAATGTATTGGAAGCAGAAAAAATTGATTGAACATGCTACCAAATTCAATATTGATTTAAAAAATGGCAAAATTCACCCAGCCGATTTACGCCGCATGTATTTTAGCGGTGGACAAGCACGCAAAGATGCCCTACTGATTGCCAGTCAAGCCATGCGCTGCTCGGTTCAAGAAGCCGAAAAACAACTCAGCCAACGCGTGAGCAAACAAGCCGCCAATCAAGAAATGGCAAAACATCAAAAACCAGGCAAGCAAGGACGCGGTCGTCCACGTTAAACCCCATCATCGTGCAGGCTGCTTGAAAACCCAATCAGGCATTTGGCATTCATTGTTTTCAGGCAGCCTACAATCACAAATAAAGAAGTAAACATCGTCAATTACATGATTGACGAAATAACAGAAAGAATAGACATAGACCAAATGGGCTTTTATCTCAAAGACAAGGAGAATTCAAGGAAGATTTCAAGATGCAATGGGGTAAACATGTTAGGGAACAACAAGTAAAGAGAACAAAATCAATACTTACCCAAACAAAGTTCTTTCAATCTCAAGAAAATGATTCAAATAGTTAATCATTTTGGGCATTTTGATACTTTGTTCAATCTTAATTATTTGGATTTATCATTCAATATTTGGCATTTATGAACTTTATTCATGGTATGAAATCTTTTTGCAGACTCAAAATGCCTGCGATGACTATCGAAACATCTACCGTGAACAAATTTAGAAATTGAACGTGAACGAAATCAAACCCTGCAAGAAATTGTTAAAAACCTGAAACAATAAAATCACCACCTAAATCATAGGCTACCCAAATACGTCAAACAACTTCCAAACAGCCTGAACTTCACCGTTTTAAACATGCTCAATTGAGTTGTTATATTTAAGACAAGGAACACCATGAACACTGCCCTACATGGCATTTGTGATGAATTCACACAACCCGAACACATATTACACAATTTACCCCCCGCCGTAACCATATTTGGTAGTGCCCGTATTCAACCCGAACACCCCGAATACCAAAGAACCGAACGTTTGGCACGCCGTTTATCTGATGCGGGTTTTACGGTAATTTCAGGTGGCGGACCTGGCATCATGGAAGCGGCGAATAAAGGAGCATTTGCAGGCAAAACCCCTACTGTGGGCATGAATATTGTGTTGCCAAACGAACAACAAGCCAATCCCTATCAGGATATTTCTTTAACTTTCCAACATTTTCCATCTCGCAAAGCCATGTTGGTTCAATATGCTTTTGCTTTTGTGGTCATGGAAGGTGGTTTTGGTACTTTAGACGAATTGTTTGAAACATTAACCCTGATTCAAACAGGCAAAATTGCCAAATGCCCCATCATTTTAGTGGGCAGTACTTTTTGGCAAGGTTTGTTAGATTGGTTGCGTGAACATTTGGCAGCACACAATTTAATTGATGACAATGATTTGGATTTGTTGCATATTTTGGACAACGATGATGAAATTGTTGAAACCATTATTCGTTTCCAACCTGCGTTTTAAAAGCAGCATAGAAACCAACAACAAGGCAAACCACATGGATACCGCTTTATTACAACGCCACCAACAGGCTCAACAATTATTAAACGCTGCCGATTTGATTTACAGCGAAACAGAATGCGATGCGGCTTTACAGCGCATGGCAACACGCATCAAAAACGATTTAGGCAATAGCTATCCCCTGATTCTGCCTGTTATGGGCGGTGCCGTGATTTTTACTGGCAAATTGTTGCCTTTATTGGATTTCCCTCTGGATTTTGATTATATCCACATTACGCGTTATGGCGACAAACTGCAAGGTGGCGCATTCAAATGGTTGCGCGAACCCAAAGATGTAGCAGGTCGTGATGTTTTGATATTGGACGACATTCTTGATGAAGGTTTAACCATGTTGGAAGTTGTATCCCACATTAAAAAATTGGGTGCAAAATCATGTCGTACTGCCGTTTTTGCCAACAAATTAATAGACCAAACCAAGCCCATTCGTGCCGATTATGTGGGTCTAAACGTCCCCAATCGCTATGTTTTTGGCTATGGCATGGACGCAGGCAATATGTGGCGCAATTTGGGCGCAATCTATGCAATAAAGTAATCTATACAATATGTTACCCTTAAACGTCATCAACCACATTTTGCAACATAATCCCCAAGTATGCCAACGTTTAAGTGCCTACAATGGCATGGTTGTGGGCCTACATGGTGATATGTGGCAAATCAGAGCCCGCATTGGCAGCGATGGTCTGTTCTCCCACACCCAACGCCAAGCCGATGTTACTTTCTCTTGCCCACCACAAGTACTGGGAGATTTATTGCGTAATCGTCACATAGACTGGCAACAAATCAACATTCAAGGCGATACCGAATTAGCGTATTTTCTTTTAGCCGAATGGTCAACAATACGATATACACCACAACAAGATTTAAGCCGCATTTTTGGCGAAACCCAAGCAAAACGCATCAACCAATATGTTGTTCAGGCAGCCCAAAGTTTGCATTTTTTAGCTCAACTATTGCAATTTCAAGCGACTGAAACACAAGCCAACCAACCCAGTCACGAAAATGAACAGGCATTGCATGAAGCATTGCAAACCATACGCCACGAAAATGCCATTTTGCAATGTGAAATCAAACATCTCAACCGCCGCATTCAATATTTGGAACAAGTCGCTTTTAAACACAGGCTGCCTGAAAACCAGTAGCTTTCAATCATCTGAACCATGAGCATTAATCTTCCCAATCCCACTTATTTAAACAGCACACCTGACTTCAAAGCCATGCTGTTTGTATTGAGCTCGCTGGCAGCCGTTTCCGTCCCCTTGCTCATGCAGCTACCTTTGGGCGTAGTTAGCATTTTTGGTTTCTTGCTGCTTGTCCGCATTATTTTGTTGTTTTACGGCATTCGCAGCCTGAAAATCGGGTTGCTGTTGCCCCTTATGCTAGGAGTTATTGCACTGGTTATGGGGCAGCTGGGTACCATTTTTGGTTTAGAAGGTGGCATCTCTTTTTTGCTCCTACTCGCCGTTTTAAAATCCTGCGAAGGCGAAACACGCCGTGATTGGCAAGTTTTGGTGATGGCAATGTTGTTTTTGCTTACAGGTGCAGTCTTGTTTGAACAAGGTTTGTTTACCGCTTTATGGGTATTTCTGTGTCTGATGATGATGGGCATCTCTTTGAGTATGCTCAATCATTTGGATTTCAAATCTGCCTTGCATCACAGCTTCATCGGTTTTTTATTGACTTTGTTACCCATGCTCCTGTTGTTTGTAACCATGCCGCGCCGCGCATCACCCTTATGGGGCGTACCCCAAATGCCAGCTGCCCAATCGACCACAGGCATTTCAGAAAGCATGAAACCAGGTAGCATTGGCAATTTGATATTGAGCAACGAACCCGCTTTTTCCGCCACTTTTGACAACGGCATCACACCACGCCAAAACCAACTCTATTGGCGCATGATGATTATGGGGGAATATCGCGATGGTGCATGGCACACCTTAAAAGAATACCGAGACCGTGCCAGCCCCGCAGAAAGCACACCACACATCAGCTACCAACTCATCGCAGAAGACCAAGATGGACGCATTCCTGCTTTAGATTATCCCTTTACTTCCCAAAGACGTGGCATTTACCACGAAATGGGCAATGTATTGCGCACATACAGCCGTGAAGGTGTGCGCCGACTGCGTTTAGAAGCCAGCCTATCCGACCGCTTGCCTCACCAGCTAAATGATAGTGAAATCGCTTTTTATACTAGGCTGCCTGAAAACACCAATCTGCAAACACGCCTATTGGCACAAAAACTCCATCGCCAAAGCGGTGGCGATACCGAAACCTTTATCCACAATGCCTACCGTTATTTTACAGAACAAGGTTTTGTGTACACCCTCAAACCGCCTGTTTTTTCAGGCAACAACACCACCGATGATTTTCTGTTTACCAGCCGACAAGGTTTTTGCGAACACTATGCTGATGCTTTTGTTGTGATGATGCGTGCCGCGGGCATACCTGCCCGAGTGGTAACAGGTTATCAAGGTGGTGAATACAATGAAGCAGGCGAATTCTGGCAAATCCGCAGCAAAGATGCCCATGCTTGGACAGAAGTTTGGTTAGCAAACCAACAAGTATGGCAACGAATTGACCCAACCGCAGCCGTGGCTGCGGAACGCATTGAAAATGGTGTAAATGCCGCCCTACCCGAAAGCGAAGCAGGCGAACTATCGGGACGTGAACCCTTTTGGCAAGCATGGGCAGACCAAAGTCGCTTTTACTGGCAACAATGGGTAGTCAATTACGATGACACTCGCCAACAAAGCTTATTTGCCAAATTGGGCTTTGACAAAGTCAGTCCCAGCAGCATCTTAATGGTATTACTATTAGGCTGTTTACCTGCGCTTATTCCAATTTGGTTGTGGTGGCGACGTTCACGCAAACAAGACATCGAACCCTTATCTTATGGTTTCATGTTGCTCAAACGCCGTTTGCTTGGCAAAGATTACCCCAATTTAGCCACCATTGCCCCAATGGAATTGCGCCAAATTTTGCATGATGATGATTTATTCACACCCGATTTAGCACAACTTTTGAACGAATACATCAAACTTAATTATGCCAGTCCACAAAGCGTTGCACCTCATCAAGCAAATGCATGGTATAAACGTGCGTGTAAAATGTCGCGCAAATACCGCCAACACAAAGATTAATGTGTTTTCAGGCAGCCTAAACCCATATCACACTTTAATTTTCACACACAGTAAGCTGCCTGAAAATCCCTTAATTACAACAGACTATTAACACCCCACTTCACGCCCAGTTGCGGTACAATCACGCTTCACAAACATCAAAGTATTAAGGAAAACCATGCCAAAAATTACCGTTCTCCCCCATCAAGAACTTTGTCCCACAGGTCTTGTTATTGATACAGCAGAAAGTGGCAGAACCGTATGCGACATTTTATTGGACAACCACATAGACATTGAACACGCCTGCGACCAATCTTGTGCTTGTACCACTTGCCACGTCATCATTCGTCAAGGTTTTGACAGTATGACCGAACCAAGTGAACTAGAAGAAGACCTACTTGACCAAGCATGGGGTTTAGAAGCCGATTCACGCTTAAGCTGTCAAGCCATTGTAGGGAAAGAAGATTTGGTGGTAGAAATCCCCAAATACACCATCAACCATGCACGCGAACATTAAACACTCAACTGCAAATCAAACACACTCTTATAATCTTAATGGCTGCCTGAAAACGAATCCATTCAAATATGTTTTCAGGCAGCTAAAAACTTTGTCATAAACACAAAGATAGAAATTGCAGTTATTTTAAAATTAAAATAGAACACAACTTATTGCACCAAGTCCATATTTAATTAAGAAAATGGTGAAACAAATAGAACCCTGCGCTTGCACTATTTTAAATAAATTAACCATAATTTTAAACAACCACATATTTTGTATTGATGCGTACCATAAACACCAAAATCATTAAAATCTCTTGAAGTTAGGTACAGTACACACCTTACGCAAAATATTTCAAGCCGCCTGAAAACCCACATTATCCCAAGTTCCTAAACTGTGGCAAAAATGCAGGAATACCTGGCAACATACCCACCGCAGCCATCGCAACACACAACACAACAAAACCCACCAGCGGTACAATTAAACGCCCCACAGTACCTAATTCAGTACTGCGTTTTTTGTCGCCAATCAAGCCCAAATTGTCCAACAACATGGTCAGCGACCAGCCAAATACAGGATTAACCAAAGCCGATGCAAATACCACAATTGCTGCCGATTGTGTGGTTTTGCCTTTACGGGTCATTTCCATGCCAGCTTCCAACAAAGGTACATACACGCCCACAATCAATGCCACGCTTAACACAGGCTGCCAAATCGCCAAATCCATCGGATAACCCCACAAACTTGCCACGATACAGAATATTGCCGTCAGCAAAGCACCTGCTGGAATGCCACGTTTGGCAATGGACGCTGGCACAATATACGTTCCCCAAGATGATGTGAAATTCGCACCACCCAAAATAGAACCTGCGGTTTGTCGCATGGCGCAACTGACCATGGTGTCGTCAATGTCCATGTGGGCTTTTTCGGCTTTTTCGGGATAATTCAATTTTTGGAAAACTTGGTGTCCCAAAAAGTCGGGCGACCACATCGCCACCGCCAAAACCGCAAACGGGAATACCACCAAGAAACTGTCAAACGTGGGCAAACCCATTTGCCAGCCTGTGTTTTCGCCCCACCAATAGGCAGGATTCATATTGGGTAAACCTGGTTCGGTTTTGAATGTGAATGGCGCACCCAAAATCCAAGCCGTAGCCCCTGCCAAAAAGCAGCCCAATGGCACAGCCAGCCAACGTTTGCCCCAATGTTCCAGCAGCGCATACAAAATAATCGTCCCCAAAATCACGACAAAGGCAATGTGTGGCAAATTGATGCCTTCTGCCCATTTAAACAGGGTTTTCACTTGCCCCGTTGTGCCAATGAAACCCAAATACAGCAGCAGCCCCCCACTCACACCATTGCTGGTTAGCTTTGCCATAAGGCTGCCTCCTTTGGTCAGCCCCAATATTAAGCCAAACAACCCCAGCAGCAAACCAAATGCCAATGGGTGTCCACCAGCCGCCACCACCAAAGGAATCATGGGAATTAAAGGTCCATGCGTTCCAGGTAAATTGGCAGTTGGCAAAAATAAGGCACACAGCAAAATAATAAACAGCGATACAATCAATAATTCATAGCGCACATTTTCCAACACAAAACTTTCAGGCAGCCCCAAAGGTGTGGCAAACGCCGCAGCCACTGCCCCCACCATGACAATTTTGCCAATTGTACCAGCCATAGCAGGGATTAAATCTTCAAATTCAAAACGGTAATCTTTGAATGGCACATTCAGTCGCCAACGTTTGGGACGCAAAATTTGTAATTCGTGTTCCAAATAATCATTGCGCGTGGCAAATGCCGAACGCGGTTTGTGTAATTCTGAATGGCTTTTTTCTTGATTGAGTTCGGTAGTCACGAAATTCTCCCAAAATTGCAGTTAAAAATTCTTCTTTTATAACAATATATAATAGTCATTTAAAATTAACGCGAACAATACAATAACGAGAGCCGTACACAAGGACGTTGAGCAATACGGTAATTTGCATTCATTTTAAACGACTGCATCTATTAAAACGATGAATAACAAAGCATACACCCAAAGGCTGCCTGAAAAGCCATTAAGAACCTTTCAGGCAGCCTACAAAATTACACCAACAAATTCTTGATTTTCGCCACAATTTCGCTCAAAGCCACGTTTTCGGATACCCCATCGCGGCGGTGGGCGTATTCCACATTGCCTTCTTTTAAGGCGCGGTCGCCCACGGCAATGCGGTGCGGAATGCCCAACAATTCGCTGTCGTTGAGCAGCACGCCTGCGCGTTCATCGCGGTCGTCCAGCAACACGTCCACGCCAGCAGCCAGCAAATCGGCATAAATTTGGTCGGCGGCGTTTTTCACGTCATCGGATTTTTTGTAGTTCATCGGCACAATCACAACGGTAAAGGGCGACATGGCTTCTGTCCAAATAATCCCTTTTTCATCATGGTTTTGTTCAATCGCTGCCGCCACCACGCGCGTGATGCCTATGCCGTAGCAGCCCATTTCCATGATTTGTGCTTTGCCGTTGTTGTCCAAAAAGGTGGCGTTCATGGCTTTGGCGTATTTGTCGCGCAACTGGAAAACGTGTCCCACTTCAATGCCACGCGCCAATTTCAGGCTGCCTGAACCGCAAGGGCTAGGGTCGCCCTCAATCACATTGCGCAAATCCACAAATTCGGGTTCGGCAGCATCGCGCCCAAAATGGAAACCTGTGTGGTGGAAGTCGTCTTCGTTGGCACCAATGACCCAATCTGTGCCTTTTTCGGTGGCGAAGTCGGCATACACTTTCCCTTTAAAACCAACGGGCCCGAGCGAACCGCCATTGGCACCAAATTGTGCCAGAATCTGTTCAGGCTGCGCCATGGTTAAAGGCGATTTCACGCCAGCCAATTTTTCGGCTTTGATTTCGTTCAATTCATGGTCGCCACGCAACAAGAGCAACACGAGTTCGCCCTCGTTTTCGCCTTCCACCACGATGGATTTTAAGGTGCTTTCAACAGAAATGTTTAAAAATTCAACCAGTTGCTGTATGGTTTTCACATTGGGCGTATGCACTTTGGTTAAGGTTTGCGTGGGTTCGGCGCGGCTGCCTGAAAGCGGCAAGGTTTGTGCCAACTCCACGTTTGCCGCGTAGTCGGAGCTGTCGCTGTACGCAATCACGTCTTCGCCACTTTCAGCCAGCACTTGAAATTCGTGCGAGCCTGTGCCGCCTATGCTGCCCGTGTCGGCGGCAACGGGACGGTATTTCAAACCCAAGCGATTGAAAACACGGCAATAAGCGTCATACATGGCTTGATAAGTTTGTGTCAAAGAGGCAAAATCGGCATGAAAAGAGTAAGCGTCTTTCATCACAAACTCGCGTGCGCGCATCACGCCAAAACGGGGGCGGATTTCATCACGGAATTTGGTGTTGATGTGGTAGAAATTTTTGGGCAATTGTTTGTATGAATTGATTTCTTTGCGAACAATATCGGTAATCAATTCTTCGCAAGTGGGGCTGAAACAGAAATCGGCATCTTTGCGGTCTTTGATGCGCAACAATTCTTTGCCGTAAAATTCCCAGCGACCGCTTTCTTGCCACAATTCGGCTGGCTGAATCACGGGCATGAGCAATTCCACGCTGCCTGCGCGGTTCATTTCTTCGCGGACGATGTTTTCCACTTTGCGTAAAACGCGCAAACCCATGGGCATCCAAGTGTACAAGCCCGAGGCGTTGGCTTTGATTAAACCTGCGCGGAGCATGAGTTTGTGGCTGGGCAAAGTGGCTTCGTTGGGGGCTTCTTTGAGCGTGGAGATGAAAAATTGGCTGGCTTTCATGATGTTGAACTTTGTGAAAATAGGAAAAAAGGCGATTTTAGCAGTTTTAGCAACAAAAGGCTGCCTGAAAACCAGATTTGTTTTCAGGCAGCCTTTGCATGATGTCAACGTGTCATCAACGCAATTCACGATATAAACTGTCAAGCCATTTAGCTGCATTGCTGCCTGTATAAGGCTTGCCCATTTGGTCTAATAAATGAATGCGTTGTGCATTGCCTGCATTTTCAAGAGCCACAAACATTTGCGGTGCTTGTTCAAGCACAGGAGCTTCTTCTGTTTTATTACCACCAAATAAGCCACCAAACCAACTGGTCTTTTTGCTATCTGCTTGACGTACCGCATCGCTGACATTGGGAGCTGGGCGCACCACAAACATACCGCGCTCGCTGACAAATTGTTGTACCGTTAAACCTGTTCTGTCTAATGCAGAGGCGATGCGGTTGATATTACGTTCAGCGGAGCCGTAAACCAAAACGCTATTTGCTTCGCGTTTGGCAAATTGTGTACCTTTACTGTCATCTATTTTTTGTTGTAATTGCTGATTGATGACTGCTTCATCAGCACCCAAATATTGCATGAAACGCGCCATAAATGCGGCTTCTAAATTGGGGTCGCTGGCACGCGGTTGCCAAACAGTGGTGTCTTTATTTTTGTTATCGTAGACTTCTTCTAAACCTTTATGGGTAAAGAAAATATCTAAACCGCCTTGATTGTTGTGTTCCATGCGAATCAAAAATTTATCGCGTTCACTGGTGGTATAGATGCCTCCAATGCCCACTTTATCCAACAAACGGCGCAAACCTTGGTTAGGCAATTTGGCACGATTTTCTGCCCAATCGGTTTCCATTAAACCTGCACGCGCTTCTTCTGAATAAATAGTAAAACCAGCTTCCAACCAAAAAGCCCGCAGCAAAGACCACATTTCCGCTGCTTTTTTACCGTCTACAACCAACCAACGTTGCGAACCGTGTCGTTCAATACGCACATCTTTCACTTGTGCCAATACTCGATTTTTATTGTCTGCTTGTACTTTGGTGGCATCATGGCGTGCACTTATGCCAGCTGGCAATGTGTATAAATCGCCATTACGCGGGTCGTTCAAATCAGGTGGCACTTCCAAACTGATGATTTTTTGGTTTTCAGATTGGTAATCCAATTTCGGTGAATTTTTATCGCTTGAACAAGCAACCAATCCAATGGCTGCAAGTGCGAGAATAAGGATTTGATTTGTTTTCATGCTGGTTGTCCGTCTATTTTAGGTTTGAGATGAAAAAGCATAAATTGAATTGGATTTTAAAGTAATTTAACCGCTTGCAAGGCTGCCTGAACTTTATTCTGACCACCTTCAGTCAAAGGCATAATCGGCAAACGCAAGTGTTCATCACATAAATTCAATTGCGCCATTGCCCATTTTGTCGGTGCGGGACTCGACTCACAAAACAGCACATCATAAAGAGGTATCATCTGCTCATTCAATGCACGCGCTTGGGCAATTTCGCCTTTTAAGGCATGGCGACACATTGATGCAAATGCTTTAGGCATAACATTAGCGGCAACACTAATGACACCGTGTCCACCACAAAGCATAAATGGTAATCCTGTTGGGTCATCGCCTGAATAAACAGCAAAATCTTGTGGTGCATCTTTAAATAAGGACAAAGCACGCGCCACATCGCCACTGGCTTCTTTTACACCCACAATATTAGCAATTTGTGCCAAACGCAAAATGGTTTCATTACTCATATCCACCACCGTTCTTCCTGGCACATTGTAAATAATCATCGGAATATCAACTGCTTGTGCAATTTCTTTAAAATGTTGATAAATACCTTCTTGTGAAGGTTTATTGTAATACGGCACAACCGACAAGGTGTAATCCGCACCCAAACGTTTGGCAGCTTCAGATAAAGCAATTGCTTCTTGTGTGTTGTTTGCACCCGTACCTGCAATAACAGGAATCCGTTTGGCTGTATGATTGACCACCGCTTCAATTACAGCCAAATGTTCTTCCACCGATAAAGTGGCAGATTCACCTGTTGTACCTACCGCAACCAGCGCGTCAGTACCATTTTCGATATGCCAATCAATTAAATTGTTTAACTGTGCAAAATTCACGCTGCCGTCTGCGTGCATGGGGGTAATAAGGGCAACAAGGCTGCCTGTTAGCATAGAAACCACCTTCAATCACAAATCAAGGTTCAATAAATGCGTGGATTGTAGCCTACTTTACTCATTGTGCAAAATACTCTGTATTACTTATCCAGTTTCAGGCAGCATGCAACATCATTATTGCAAAGTTAAGTAAAGAAAAAAAGGCTTTAATTTCCCCTATTAATAGCAAACAACAATTACTCGCAATGCAATCATTTGATAATTTTATGAAATTTCATAAATAAAAATGCTTCTTAATTTCTAAATAGCCATATTCAAATATAATAATTGTTTGTATTTTAAAATAAAATTTTGACAAATTTCGCCAAATTGATAAAATTCTCTCCATTCAAACAACCCTTTAAAAAGGAAAACATCATGCAAGGCGATAAAGACGTAGTTGATTACTTAAATTTCTTATTGGCAAACGAACTTTCTGCACGCGACCAATATTTTATTCATTCCCGTATGTACTCCGAATGGGGTTTAACTAAATTATTCAGTCGCATTGGTCATGAAATGGAAGACGAAACCTTACATGCCGAAGGTTTTATTCGCCGCATTTTGATGCTCGGCGGTACGCCTAGTATGGTTTCTGCACCTGTTAAAGTTGGCAAAAACGTAACCGAAATGTTGCAATTTGACTTGGATACAGAAATTGAAGTGCGCGATAATTTGAAAAAAGGCATCAAATTATGCGAAGAAAAACAAGACTATGTTACCCGTCAATTACTGGTTGAACAACTAAAAGACACCGAAGAAGACCATGCACATTGGTTAGAACAACAACTTCGTTTAATCAAACTGCTGGGTGAACAAAATTATTTGCAAAGTCAAATGATGGGCGATGCCGACACCAATTACGGTCATTGATTTAGGAGAACACCATGCAAGGCGACCGTCAAGTTATTCAACAACTAAACAAAAACTTAGGTTTATTATTGGTAACCATCAACCAATATTTTCTCCATGCCCGAATTTTAAAAAATTGGGGTCTTGAAGAATTAGGGTGTCATTTTTACAAACAGTCTATTGTAGAAATGAAAGCCGCAGATGCCATAATAGAACGTGTTTTATTATTAGAGGGTTTACCCAACTTACAAGAGCTGGGCAAACTGCTGATTGGTGAAACACCTGAAGAAATCATCAAATGTGATTTAGCAAAAGAGCAAGAAAAACATGAAGCCTTGATTGCAGCCATTGCCGTATGCGAAGCGCAACAAGACTATGTTTCTCGCCAATTGCTTGAAAAGCAAAAAGACGAAAATGAAGAGCGCATTGATTGGTTAGAAACACAGTTGGAACAAATTGAAAACATTGGTATCCAAAACTACCTGCAACTTGGGGCGCAAGAGGACTAACACAAACCACTACCAAAAATCTCAGAACCCCAAAATAACAGGCTGCCTGAATATTTCAGGCAGCCTGAAACATTTGCAAAATCCCATCTTTGGCGCAATTCAAAGTGCAAGCATAGTCTAACGCGCAGATAATATTGAAATATCAAGCACTAACAAAACACAGCACGAAGAAATCTACCAAAGATGGGATTTTGCAAACCTTGCAACCTGTTTTCTCTCACACTCATACTTTACAATATACCCTTTTTCCCCATTTCTTATGATGCTCACCGACACCCATTGCCATTTGGCAGCCACACCACTTATCAACAAGCTGCCTGAAATCATCACAGCTGCATCAGCAGCCAATGTCAAAGGTTTCATTGTGCCATCAATCCAAGAACAAGACTGGCAAACGGTTTTGCATCTTTTCAGGCAGCCTGAAATTCGTGCTGTTGCCTTGGGTATACACCCTTGGTTTTCAGGCAGCTTGAACCAAGATAACTTATCTCAACTCAATGTTTTGTTATCAGAAAATCCCAATATTTGGGTAGGCGAAATTGGTTTGGACTTTTATCCCAAACAATTGGCATTTAATGCTCAAGAACAACAAATCTGGGCTTTTGAGCAACAAATTGACTTAGCAAAACAACACCAGCGACCCGTGATTTTACACAATGTCAAAGCATCTGCTGCCTTATTACACAGTATCAAAAACCACGCTTTCACTTATGGTGGCATCGTCCATGCCTTTTCAGGCAGCCTTGAAGAAGCCCAAGCATTCATCAAACTCGGTTTCAAAATCGGCATCGGCACCTTATTACTCAATCCCAATGCAAAAAAAGTACGCCACGCCGCAAGCACATTGCCACTTGATGCCTTATTACTGGAAACCGACAGCCCCTATATGCTGCCTGAAAACCCAAATACCCCAGCCAACTTATTCCAAATTGCCCAAATCGTTTGCACTTTACGCGGCATCAAGTTATCCCAACTGGCACAAGCCTGTGAAAACAATTTACAAACCCTCTTCCCCAGCACCATTTTCAGGCAGCCTAATCATGCTTGACATTCTTGAACAAATAAATATAGTTGCAAAAATGCCGCAGACAGTACAAGTAATACAACAAAACGAACCAATGCTGTAGTACCTTTTCAATTATTCTGCGACCATACTTGCAAAACAGACCAATAAACGTCTAAAATGCATTGCTTCAATTCTCACAAACCATGCTGTTTTCAGGCAGCCTTCGCGAAAGCCACACCATGAGTTTAACCCCCATTTACAATTTCTCCGCAGGGCCAGCCGTATTGCCCGAAAGCGTGTTGCGTACTGCCCAAAGCGAAATGTTTGACTACAACGGCACAGGCTTTTCCGTAATGACCATGAGTCACCGTTCGGACGTATTTGCCAGCATTTTGTATCATGCCGAACAAGACCTCCGTCAGCTTATGGACATTCCGAATAACTATAAGGTCTTGTTTTTGCAAGGTGGTGCATCTGCCCAATTCAACCAAGTCGTGATGAATTTTGCCGATGGCTTTGAGCGCGTGGACAGCGTGGTAACAGGCAACTGGTCCGAAATCGCCCATTCGCAAATGCACAAACTTACCAATGCCAAAATCCATTTGGCGGCAGACGGAAAACGCGACTACAACTACACCAACTTACCGCCCGTGCAAAATTGGGATATTGACAAAAATTCTGCATTCGTGCATTTCATCATCAACGAAACCGTACACGGCTTGCAATACCGCGAAGTCCCCAAACTGGAAGACGGCATGCCGCCCCTAATTTGCGATATGTCATCGGAAATTTTGTCCCGCAAAATCAATGTGTCCGACTTTGGCGTAATTTATGCAGGCGCACAGAAAAACATCGGACCGAGCGGCGCGACCATTGTCATCATTCGCGAAGATTTGCTGGAACGCTGTTCCGACCGCATTCCAGACGTGTGGAACTATAAATCACACGTTCAACGTCAAGGCATGTACAACACGCCAGCCACTTACCCAATTTACATTTCAGGTTTGGTGTTCCGTTGGTTGCAATCGCAAGGCGGCGTGGCACAAATGGAAACGATTAACACATTGAAAGCCAAAACATTGTATAATGCGATTGACGGTTCAGGCGGTTTCTACAAAAACAACGTCCACCCTGGTGCACGTTCCAAAATGAATGTGATTTTCACTACAGGCGATGCTGATTTGGACGAATTGTTCGCGCAAGAGTCCACCACACGCGGTTTACAACTGTTGCGCGGTTACAAATCATTGGGTGGGATGCGTGCCAGCATCTACAATGCCATGCCTCTGCAAGGCGTAGAAGCCCTAATTGATTTCATGAAAGAATTTCAAAAACGCTACGGTTAATTTTTGAGAGGGCTGCCTGAAAAGGTTAAGGATTTCAGGCAGTCTATTTTTAATCCTGATAAGTATCCAAAGTTTATTATTTGGATACCAATCAGATATTCATTAAGGGAAAATCATGTTGAAAAAAATTTTTGCCATTACACTGATGGTATCATTAACCACTCCTGCTTTGGCAGAAGACAATTGGTTGAGTAAGGCACAAGATATCAATAAGCAAGAAATCGCCAAGCAAGATTCTGCTGCAAAACAACATTTCTTCAAAACAGGTAAATTGGCACAAGGTAAAACCTTGAGTTTACCTATTCAATTAAAAGAAGGTAAATTTTATGCCTTTATGGCAGACTGTGATTATGAATGCAATGAAGCATCTTTGACTTTAAGTCAAAATGGCAAACAACTGGCTGCCATGCACGAATCAGGCAATAGCTCACCCATGTTTGGTTATCAAGCAAAACAATCAGGTACTTATCATTTGAATTACACCATCAATGAATGCGAGAAAGCAACTTGCGATTATTCTGCTGAGGTTTTTGAAGGTAACAAAGTTTACAAGGTGGACTTCTAAACCCAATTAAATTACAAAAACCGACCGATTTTATCGGTCGGTTTTTTTATTTTAACATCAACGCTGACGTGCTTTAAAACGTGGATTAGATTTACAAATCACATAAACTTTGCCTTTTCGGCGCACAATTTGACAATCACGATGGCGTTGTTTCGCTGCTTTTAATGAAGACAAAACCTGCATCTTATTGCCCCTTTTTAAATGCCGACATCATGCCCGCATAACGCTGATTAAATTTGCTGGCACGCCCTTCTTTATTGTGTTCACGCTGCTTGCCTGTGTAAACAGGGTGTGATGCAGACGAAGTATCCAACATAAACACAGGATAAGTTTGTCCATCTGTCCACTCTTTGGTTTGATTGGTTGGTGCACACGAACGAATCAACCAACCTTCATCAGCACTGCTGTCATAAAATAAAACGGTGCGGTAATTTTCAGGGTGAATACCTGCTTTCATCACATACTCCAAATGGGTTAAAAAATGATTATTATGTTATGGTATAACACTATTTAAAAAAAAGCAATCGTCTTTTCCATGATGATTTTTCAGGCAGCCTGAAAATGAGCAAACTGTTATAATGGTCAATCTTCTTGATGTGCTGGGTATTAAAACATTGAAAATGAATTTTGCTTATTTCAAAAACCGTGCAGAAATTTATCTTCGCCTGATGCGTACAGACAAGCCGATTGGCACACTGCTGCTCTTATGGCCAACTTTATGGGCAATCTGGATTGCCGCAGAGGGCAAGCCCGATTTTGTGATAACCATAGTATTTGTACTTGGTACATTTTTAATGCGCAGCGCAGGCTGTGTTGCCAATGATTTGGCAGACCGTGATTTTGATGTCCATGTGGCGCGCACACGCCATCGCCCTTTTGCCACAGGCGAAGTGAACACAAAAGAAGCTTTGATTTTAATTGCTGTTTTGTGTTTATTAGCTGTCTTATGTTTATTGCCATTAAACCATCTCACGCGTTTAATGAGTTTACCCGCCTTATTTCTGGCAATGACTTATCCATTGACCAAGCGTTTTTTTCCCATTCCTCAACTGTATTTGGGCTTGGCATTTTCATTTGGCATACCGATGGCATTTACTGCCATACAAAACAGCATACCTGCTTTGGCTTGGGTGTTGTTTATTACCAATATTTTTTGGACGTTGGCTTTTGACACATTTTACGCAATGGCAGACAAACCCGATGATTTAAAAATCGGCATTAAAACTTCTGCGATTACTTTTGGTCAATACGATGCCGAAATTGCCACCTTATGTCATGGTTTAGCCAGTTTCAGCATGCTGATAATTGGCGTATTGATTGAAGCAACATGGGTATTCTGGCTGGCTTGGGGATTGGTTGTGTACCACCAATATCAACAATATCTTGCCACCCAAAACCGCGACCGAGATGCCTGTTTTCGCACATTTTTAAGCAACAACACCATAGGCTGGCTTTGGTTCACAGGCATTGTGGCACATTATGCCATGTTGTAATTTTCAGGCAGCCACAATTCACAAATTCAATAAGAAAGTTAAATCAATGCACACATCTCTTTTTACTTGGCGTACCTTACTGCTCAGCTCAACCGCTTTCATGCTATTTGCCTGTTCTGGTAAAAACGCACCTGTTCAAGTGAAACATACACTCACAACATCAACTCACACCAATCTCAACACCCATGCCCATCTCCCAGCAGTTGTTCAAGGCACAACAGTAAGAAATGGTACAGCCCATTATCGCGCGGTTTCCTTTCAAGAGCTGCCCAGCTGGCACAATCAACCCTTTTCAGGCAGCCTGAACGTATTTCGCAACAGCTGCATCAAACTTGGCAGACAAGCCTCTTGGCAGAATGTATGCACGCGTGCTGCACAAACCGCCAACAACGACCAAGCTGCCAAACTTTTTTTTGAACACAATTTCACGCCTTGGCAAGTCAGCCAAAATGGTCAGCGTTCAGGCACAATTACAGGCTATTATGAACCCATACTCAAAGGCGATGTGCGTCCGAGCCAGCAAGCACGTTACCCCATTTACGGCATACCCTACGATTTGGTTTCTCTGTCTTTACCCACCTCGCTACATCAAAGCAACAGCACCATACGCGTTCAACCGATTTCCAACCATGAAGCCCGTGTTCAAAGCAACGGTGCATACACCGCCAATTTATCTTTATTCCCAACCCACAACCATACTGCCATTAAAGGACGCTTTGTCGGCAACCAATTTGTGCCTTATTTTACCCGTGCTGAAATCAACAATGGTGCATTGGACAACCGTGCACCCATTATTGCTTACGCCGAAAATCCGATTGAGCTGCTTTTCTTACAAATACAAGGTTCAGGCAGGCTTAAAACCCCCAGTGGTGAATACATACGCTTGGGTTTTGCTGGACACAATCATTATCCCTACGCTTCTGTTGGCAAATACATGATACAAAAAAATTATTTGCCTGCATCACAAGCCTCCATGCAAGGCATCAAAAACTGGTTAGCAAACAATCCACATCGTTTAGGTGAAGTTTTGGCACAAAATCCACGTTATATTTTCTTCCGTGTTTTATCAGGTTCACCTGAACAAGGCCCAATCGGCGCATTAGATGTACCACTCACAGGCGGTTTTTCGGCTGCGGTGGACAAACAATACATCACATTAGGCGCCCCCATTTTTGTTGCCACCACCCACCCCGATACCCAACAAAGTTTAAACCGCTTAATGCTTGCTCAAGACACAGGCAGCGCCATTAGAGGAGCAGTACGCGTGGACTATTTTTGGGGCTATGGCGATGCAGCAGGTTCAACCGCTGGCAAACAAAAATACCCTGGATATGTATGGCAACTGTTGCCCAATGGCATGACACCCATACAAAAATAATCTCAAATACAATAAACATAAAAATGGCTGATGACTGTTATCCAGCCATTAGCCATTTTTCCCTATTTGTCTCATCCATTACTGTTTCAACACACCCACATTCTTAGGCGGCGTAAATTGAAAACCATTGCGTGTTAAATTCGGTCGGGTATTAATATTGGCAAAATGAATACGCGTTTGATTACCAAAACTGTCTTTTAACTCCATGCTTGCCAAATTACCCTCTTTAAAACCAATGCGCACAAATTGATAACCTGCATTGGTCTTTTTGGGCGTTGCCAACACATAATCCAAACCCTCTTTATTGCCCTCTTCTTGTAAAGCATAGCTGCTTTCCAAAGCCTGTTTATTGGACAAAATGGCAGCAGGACTACCACCAATGGCTTGGTCTTGTTCAGATTGAGTAACCTGTTTCAATTCAACATCATAAAACCAAATATATTTACCATCTGCCACAATAATTTGTTTATCAGGTTGTACATATTCCCATTTAAACAAACCAGGACGCAAAATTTCAAAGCTGCCTGAACTCACACGCTTTTTGTTTTTGGCTTGAACCGTTTGGGTAAATGTACCACTGATACCATCAGTATCAGCATTAAACCGTTTCAAAGCATCAATGCCCGATGCGTGTACCGAAAATGTCGCAAATGCAGCCAACAAACCCGTTACCAAAACTGTTTTCCCTTGTTTCATCGCATAATCCTTTCATATTGACACGATAATCAGTTTTCATCTTATAACACTTTCAGGCAGCTTAAAATGCATATTGCACAATGTAAAGACTGCCTGAAATGTTAAAACCTTATTTCATTGCGGTAAAATACCACTTTCTTAACCTAATTTTAATTCAACATCATGGAAAAATTGGCTGATTTACTGCTTCAAGCCTTATGTGAAACCCAACCCACGCTCAAAGCCGACCAAACACGCCAACTGCACTATGCTTGGCTTTCAGGCAGCCTGAATATCAAAGGCTTCGGCATCACAAACAAAAGCCAGCCCCAACCACAAGTGCCAGACATACACATTGCAGGTCGCCCCAATCAACCCAAATTGGTCGCTCCTCACCAAGTACAACAACGCAAACTGGGTACAAACAAAGGCTATGCTGCCATGTTGCACGCCATTTGCCACATCGAATTCAATGCCATCAATCTCGCTCTTGATGCAGCTCACCGTTTCCGCACCCTACCCCTGCAATTTACAGGCGATTGGTTGCGTGTAGCAGCAGAAGAAGCCGAACACTTCACGCTGATGCGCCAACGTTTACAAGCCCACGGTTACGACTATGGCGATTTTCCCGCACACGGTAATTTGTGGGACATGGCTTACAAAACCGCTTTTGACCCACTCCTGCGCATGGCTTTGGTACCACGTGTTTTAGAAGCACGTGGCTTGGACGTTACCCCAGCCATCAAAGAAAAAGTGCAGCAACGTGGCGACACCACCACCTGCGAAGTCTTGGACATCATTTACCGCGATGAAGTGGGACATGTACAAATCGGCACACATTGGTACACTTACTTATGTCATGAACGCGGTTTAGAGCCCATGGCATTGTTCCGCAAACTATTGCGTCAATACGATATGTTTATTTTCCGTGGTTATGTCAATTTAGAAGCACGTGAACGTGCGGGATTCAGCGCATTTGAAATGGCAATGTTGGCAGACTTTGAACATGCCATACAAAAAGCTACCTGAACACATTTTCCATTACTTTCCTCATTTTTAATAAGGAATGAACACCATGACACCCCACATTTCCGCCCCTGCTGGCGCATTTGCCCAAACCGTTTTGATGCCTGGCGACC
>NZ_JAUNEC010000072.1 GCF_030525755.1 Alysiella sp. | reverse complement strand
TCATAGGGATTATTCTAATCTAAATTGAATTTCCCTGGTTATCTAGTACAGTCCCTATTATTTTAATGTGTGTTCTGTTGAGTTTTTAATGGTAGTTGTGTATCAGTTGTTTTCCCAATGCTGCTAATAAGTAAGTTAAGGTAATCAAAAAACCCATTTTCAGTTGTATTAAGTTAAAAACATCAGCACGCTCATGATTGATGTGGCGATGACAGGCAAATAAAAACATTAATAAAGCCTGTAAACACATATGATGCAATGGATTTAAATAGTACAAATTAAATAAGTGGGCTGCCAAAAATGCACTTAATCCTTTTGGATAAGTCCAAGCAATCATTACAGACAATAACAGAAATGCCAAATGAACAAGCAATAAACTTTGCGCGAAAAGACTTAAAAAAATGCTGCCATTTTTACTACGCCATTTTGGGCGTTTGTTGTTTTCAGGCAGCCTTTCAATTTGGTTTATCCAAAAAAAGATGCTGCCTGAAAACAAGTAAAGAGGAAGCAAAAAAGCATTAGCCCAATGCGTGATACCCAAAACATTGGGCATGATTTGTGCAGAAAGCAGACCTAAACTTAACCACAACACAATCGCAGACCACAGCCATTGCATTTGTACATGTTTAAATGCTTGCCATACAAAAATCAAGCCATAAACCAGCAAGGTGGCTGCCTGAAAATCCCATATCATCAGTAAACCATTTCGCCATCAAATACCGCTATTGCGGCACCTGTCATCAATACATCATGACCCGTAGACCAACGTACAAATAAGTCGCCACCTGGCAAGCTGACTCTTACATCGTTATCGACAGCCAATATGCCCCAACGTGTACCTGCCACGACAGCAGCACATGCTCCTGTGCCACAGGCCTGTGTTTCGCCTACGCCACGTTCAAAAACGCGTAAACGGACATGTTGATTGTTCAGTATTTGCATGAAGCCAACATTAACACGCGCTGGGAAACGCATGTGATTTTGTAAAGCATTACCCCATTCTTGAACAGGGGCATCATCAATATCTTCCACCAACATGACTGCGTGTGGATTGCCCATGCTTAAAATTGCCATTTCTGCACTGTCTAAACCATTGACCACAATGTAACTATTTGCATCTGCTGTTTCATTTGCTCTCAATATGAACGGGACTTTTTCTGGCTGAAATTGTGGTTTTCCCATGTTTACGGTTACTAAACCATCTTCATTAAGACGTGGCACAATTAAACCACGTGCAGTTTCTACCACAATTTCTTTTTTGTGTGTTAAGCCTTTATCGGTAACAAAACGTACAAAACAACGTGCGCCATTACCACATTGCTCTACTTCGCTGCCATCGGCATTAAAGATGCGATAACGAAAATCCACGTTTTCTTTGTTGCTTTTTTCCACCAGCAACAGTTGGTCAAAACCAATGCCTGTATGGCGATTTGCCCAAGCAGCAATTTGATTGGTATTGGGTGTGAAGTTTTGATTGATGCCATCAATGACCACAAAATCATTGCCCAAACCATGCATTTTGGTAAATTTCAGCTTATTCATTTTTGTTGATCACTTTGTTAGTTAGTATGGTTTAAATTCATATTTATAGTTAATTTATTTAAAAACAGGACAATTGTAGAGTACAACTTGTTGTCCCATACATTATGTCCAATTTTTTTTATTGGGTTTACTATAAAATTCAAGCAATGCGTGTATTTTACGCAAAAAACAACCGCCATGCGGTTGTTTTTGTTTCAGGCAGCCTAAAAATTTAAGAGACCCACTTAAAAAACTGGGGAAACAATGCTACCTAATGCCCGTGCATCACTTACTCTTGTGTATTTGGTTTTGGAACCCAAAACCACTATCACAACTGACTCACGCCCAACTTGTGCTTGTAATACCATAGATTGCCCCGCTTCATTCAAATTACCTGTTTTTTGTACACTAACATTCCAGTTTGCATCGTGCACTAAAGGATTGGTATTGCCATAATTAATAACCCTGCCGTCATGGGTGTAAACCCAGCCAGAATGTGCTGTACTTAGCTGGCGAATTTGTGGATATTGATTGGCGGCACGTACCATAATGCTTAAATCGCGTGCAGTAGAAACATTGCGAGGGTCAAGTCCAGTTGGTTCATAAAAACGAGAATTGTTCATGCCCAAACTGCGTGCTTTATCATTCATTGCTTGAACAAAAGCAGCCATGCCACCTGGATAGGTTCTACCCAATGCATGCATCGCACGATTTTCGCTGCT
The DNA here is from genome assembly GCF_030525755.1 of Alysiella sp. Lineage (GTDB taxonomy): Bacteria > Pseudomonadota > Gammaproteobacteria > Burkholderiales > Neisseriaceae > Simonsiella. Next base: position 2,516 of record NZ_JAUNEC010000072.1, on the reverse strand, counting down.
CATCAAACCAATATGAAGCAGTTGCTGACGTGTAAGTGTTGTGCCTATGGTTAAACGACTTCGGGTTCCCTTCAAACGATCAATTTCAGCATCAGTAATAGTAACTGGTTGGCTCATATCCAAGTTACCATCTAATACCACCATGGCTGCCAATAATTTGGAAATTGAGGCAATTGGACGAACTGCATCCATATTTTTATGGTACAAAACCTGCCCAGTATTGGCATTCATAATTAAGGCAGATTTAGCCAACAATGATAAACCACTCAAATTGCTATTGGTTTGCTGATGAACATAATTTGGCTGATCAAGACGAGGGGCGGCATAAGGATTGTTTTCTTGAATGGCAAGTTGTTTTGCCAAAAACTCCCCCAAAGGGTCTTCATTATCAGCAGCAATTGTTGGTGCAATCAAACTGCATGACAATAATGCAGCAAAACAAGTTTGATGAGTAAAACGTAAAAAAGACATGATGTTGCGTTCTCTGAATCGTAAATCAATTTGGTTTGCGCCGTATGCAGGCTGTAAAAAACTGTTTGATGATAACACTTTTTCAGGCAGCCTGAAAAGCAGGGATTTAAGTAAAAACACATTGCACGGCAAATATTTATACTTCTAATCTTGATTTTAAAGATACCATAATTAAATTTAAATCATGTGATTTCAATTAAACATAAACCGCTTTCCAGTTTAAAATAAATATCTTATCAGTATAAACAGCAGAAAAGAAAATCTTTGTTGTCAAACAATTGGTTTTTGTTAATTATGACTTTACTCAATCATTTGTTGAGTACGCATTATATTTTTAGGTGTCATTCTAAACAATGCATTTCTCAATCCATGTTAATCAGAGCATCACTTAAATTTTTGAAGGATTTACCATGAATAACAGCCCAACTACCCGTATTAAGCCCTTATTATTGGCATTAGGCATTGCTTTTGGTTTAGCAGCCTGCGGCGGAGGAGAGAACAAACCAGCGGCAACCACACCTAGTTCAGCCAGCAAGCCTGCCGCCCAATCCACCGAATTAGCCGAAAAACAAGAAATCGTCATCAACAATGGCGCAGAACCCGAATCGCTTGACCCACACAAAGTCGGTGGCGTACCCGAATCCAATATTTTGCGCCAAATGTTTGTCGGCTTAACCACCACCGACAATGACGGCAACACCATCGCAGGCATTGCCGAAAAATGGGAAACTGCCGACAACAAAGTCTGGAAATTTACCCTGCGCGATGCCAAATGGAGCAATGGCGACCCCATTACCGCCGATGATTTTGTGTACAGTTTCCGCCGCTTAACCGACCCTGCCACCGCCTCGCCCTACTCCACCTAATTTGGCAGACGTGAAAGTGGTCAATGCCCAAGACATTGTTGATGGCAAAGCCAAACCCGACACGCTGGGCGTCAAAGCCATCGACCCCAAAACCCTTGAAATCACATTGAGCGAACCCGTTCCCTATTTGCCCGACACGCTCATTCACTCTGCCGTGAAACCCGTAAACAAAAAAACCATAGAACAACATGGCGACAAATGGACGCTGCCTGAAAACTTTGTGGGCAACGGTGCATACAAACTCAAATCTTGGACGGTAAACGACAAAATCGTCATGGAACGCAACCCCAATTATTATGACGATGCCAACACCAAAATCAATCAAGTTACCTTCTTGCCCATCGGTTCAGCCGTTACCGACATGAGCCGCTTTAAAGCAGGCGAAATTGACGTTACTTACAACGACATTCCCACCGAACAATTCGCCTCTTTAAAAACCGAAATGGGCGAACAAATGAAAGTGTCGCCCTATTTGTGTACCTATTATTTTGAATACAATCACAAAAAAGCCCCATTTGACAACGCCAATGTCCGCAAAGCCCTGTCGCTGACCTTTGACCGCGACCTGTTTGCCAGCAAAATTGTGGGTCGTGGCGAAACGCCAGCTTATATGTTCACGCCCCCAGCCGCACAAGGCATGAAAGAATTTGTGCCAGAATGGAAAACATGGGACATGGCAAAACGCATAGAAGAAGCCAAAAAATTGCTCAACGAAGCGGGCTACAACGAAAGCAATCCATTGAAATTTGAATTGCTCTACAACACCAGCGAAAACCACAAGAAAAATGCCGTTGCCGCCACCGCCTTGTGGAAAGAAAAATTGGGCTTTGTGGAAGCCACATTAAACAATCAAGAATGGAAAACCTATTTGGACACACGCCGCACGCAAAAACACCAAATGTCGCGCGGTGGCTGGTGTGCCGATTTCAACGAAGCGTCCACATTCTTGAACACGTTTAAATCCGACAGCAGCAGCAATTATGGCAAATACCAATCCGCCAAATTTGACGATTTGATGAAACAAACTTTAAGCGCAAGCGTTACCCCCGAACAACGCGCCGATTTGTATCAACAAGCCGAAGCGGAATTGGACAAAGACGCTGCCACCATTTTTGCGTATCACTACATCAGTGCGCGTTTGGTGAAACCTTATGTTCAAGGCTATTCCGACAAAGACCC
>NZ_JAUNEC010000071.1:1359-5198 GCF_030525755.1 Alysiella sp. | reverse complement strand
CTACGCTTTTGCCTTCACGCTTGGTGTTTTCAGCAACTGCCATCATGCAACCGCGTTTCTTGTTGAAGATGACTTTGTATAGAGTTTTATTCATAATATTTCTTTCTTGATTGAAATCAAAAGACTATGCTTTGACAATCGTATGATATTATTTATAGGGCTGTACTAGATAACTAGGATAAATGCTGCTTTACCAATTACTTTAAAATAGAAATTTGAGATCTTATCTCACTGTTGTTAAAACACCATTCGCATTCCTTTAGATACAGCTCAAAATGCGCTTTGGGTATGCCGTTAAACTTGCGCAAATGACGTTTTGCTTGACTCCAAAAGTTCTCAATGCCATTTATGTGATTGTGCTTTTGCGCAAAATGTGTGCTGTGATTAATCCGAAAGTGATTAAACGCACTCACATTCAAAATATCATTACTACATTTTGTGTTGTTTATACTGGCTTAAATGACTTTTTCATAGGGATTATTCTAACTTAAAATTGAATTTCTGTTTCAATATCTGCTTTTCATGTATAAAACTCATCGGTTTTGGTTTGTATTACCTTATTGAGTTCTTAATTGATTGCCATTTAAACACTGTTTAAATCTATTTAACACAAGAATAGCGAAATATTTAGTGGCATCCATAATAACTGTAATCTGTACATGATTTTACTGCAAAAATCTAGTAAAATTAATTATTTACTAGATTGACTCTGGTAATTATCACAAAATCGTTATAAAACAAATGATTATTTAGGTGTTCCGTTGCAATTGTACGTTTACCACCATACTTTTGTCTCCCGTTTGGGGCTTTCGCCCATATAAAATTCAAAGCTTTGCATGGTCTTGATTTTGTTCAAATCCACTTCATCATAACCATGCACCGCAGCCGCTTCCGACAAATTAACCAGATTTACCGTAACGCGGCGCATTCCACCACGCTGATTTTGGTTTCCAAGCGTTTGACTTGCGCGTCAATGCGTTTGTCTTTCGCCTGTTCAATAAAGGGTTTGGGCATATAGTCAATGCGGTTGCCGTTCCATTGCGCTTTGCACACAAAACGTCCGTCATCATCAAACAACCAAACCCATTCCGCATTGTGTATGTTGTACGCCACGCGCAAACTGTCGCCGTGATACTCTTGCAAGTCTTGGCTGAAATACAGATTGTTGTGCAACTGCACTTCGCCACGCGCCACTTTGCGAACCGCTTGCGGCATAAACAAATACATCGCATTGTCTTCGTCCATCTGCGTAATCGCACTTTCCTGCGCTTTCAATGCCCACATTTCATTGGGTGTCATGTGGCGGATTTTTCCCGATACATCGGTTACTTTTGGCAAACTGCGGTGCGGACGGTTGTTGTATTCGCTTACCCACACCTCGCCAAACGCCACAAATTCACGCCAATCAGGAATCAGGCTGGCGGAAAGCGACTGAATGTTTGCCAATGCAGGCACATTTTTCAAAACAATGTCTTGTTTCATCGCTTTGCGACTGGCTTTGTGGACTTTTTGGCTGGCTTCCGCGTCCATGTCCTTGCCGATATAGCTTTGGAACTCTTTGGCAGCCTGAACCCAGATGGTTTGATGGACACGCTCAATCGCACCACGCGCTTGCGATGAATAGGGCAACGAATGCACCATTGTCATGCCCAAACGCCCCATCAGCCCGACCGCATCGTCTTTCATCAGCGCATTGTCGTACCATGTGGTTCAGAGCTTTGTTTTTTGATGTACTGGGTGTGAAGCCTGAAAAATGCTTCTGTACAAGGGTTAGGAGCAACAGTATGTCCCCGACGTTGATTGACAGGAGAACGGTGTTTCGGTAAATGCAGAACACTTATGCTGTTGAAGGAATTTATCTTTTTAGACAAGTCAGCGAGCTGCGGATTAAACGTTTGCAACGCGTGAATGGACATAAGGATTATGAGTTTGAGATTTACGGTGAATCTTATGGGATTGTGTAATACGCCCATGATGTGATGGCTTTTACTTGTTCTGTGATAAGAAGATAATAAAAATCGCGCAAAATCAGCTCAAAATCAGCTTATTTTTGCGCGTTTTTTCGCATTTTGGTTTTTAAGATATTTATGGGCTTGTGATTTGATTTATTTTGGATTTTTTGCCGAAATTGCCGGTTTGTATCCATGACAAAACCATCACTACCCCATGCATGTATGGAGATATACTGCCCGATTGTCCGTATTAGGTGGATTTAAGTGTTGGGGCGGCAATAGGGTGGAGGGGCATGACGATTAGGTTGATGGATTGGGATTTTGTACATCGAAAACTTGGCGTAAATAGGCGAGAAATGTGTCGTTGTCGGTCATGGTTTTGCCGGGACTGTCGGAGAGTTTGGCGACCGATTGGCCATTGCACTCAACCAGTTTGAGAACGATATTGAGTGGGGTGTGTCCCATGTCATTGGTCAGGTTTGTGCCGATGCCGAAGCTGGTTTTGAAGCGGTCTTTGAAGTATTGGTGTAAATCCCATGCTTTTTCCAGATTTAAGCCATCGGAAAAGGTCAGCATTTTGGTACGGCTGTCGATTTTGAGCTTTTGATAGTGTGCGTGGGCTTTGTCGCCCCAAATATAGGGGTCGCCACTGTCGTGGCGCAGACCATCAAAGAGTTTGGCAAAATAAAGGTCAAAATCACGCAAGAAGGCATCCATGCCCACAACATCGGTCAGTGCGATACCTAAATCGCCGCGGTATTCATGTACCCAGCTTTCTAATGCGGCTTTTTGGAAGTTACGCAGACGTGAGTCAAAGGCTTGAAAGGCTTGTAAAAATTCATGTGCCATTGTGCCGATTGGGGTGCAGTTGAGTTCTTTGGCAAGCAGGACGTTGCTCGTGCCGCGAAAAATCTCTGGGGCAGCACGGTGTAAGGTTTGGATAACGTGTTTTTGCCATGTCAGGCTGTAGCGGCGGCGTGTGCCGAAATCGGAAACCAGAAAGGGTGGGTCGGCTGGATTTTGTTGATTTTGGTATTGTGTGAGCAGGGTGGCTTTGGTTTGCAGGCGGCGTTCGCCTTCAGCCAAAACATCAGGCGTTTCAAGGCGGCGGAAATAAAGTTCATTGACGATGGCCAAGATGAAAATTTCAAAAAACATGGCCTGTATCATCGGGCCTTCAATGCGAATGTTTAAGCGACCATGCTCGTCTGGCCAAAATTGCACAAAACGGCGTTTGAGTTGAAAAAGTTCAAGATAATCAACAAAATCACTTTTTATGAAGCGCAAACCGCGCAAATAGGCCAATTCGTCTTCCTGAAAACGCAATTGGCACAGAGACTCGAGTTCACGTTCAAAATCTGCAGCAATATCGGATAACGGATAGACGGTTTGTGCATTGCGGCAACGAAATTCATAGACGCTGTGGGCTTGCGGAAATTGGTGCAGCATGACCTGCAGCATGGTGAATTTGTACAGGTCGGTGTCCAGTAGGGAGTGGATAATGGGGGCGTGCATGGCTTCAGGTAGCCTTTCTGCCTTTATCTGGCGAGAATGGGAAACAGAGCTTTGAGACCCGAAACGATGATTTCAACGGCAATGGCTGCAAGTAGTAAGCCCATAACACGATTGGTGATTTTCATGCCAGTGTCGCCAAGCAGGCGACTGACTTTGGCAGCTGCTTTCAGGCTAAAGTAGCAAATGAGCGTGATGAAAAAACCTGCTGTTAAGACGCTGACCAAACCTTGCCAGTTGCTTGCTTGGCTGCTGTAGATGATGACGGTGGATATGCCGCCTGGCCCAATAAGCATGGGCATGGCCAGTGGGACAACGGCAAATGCGGCTTTACTTTCGGGCATGGCCAATTGGTCGGAGTTGGGTTTGGCAGGG
>NZ_JAUNEC010000071.1:0-1330 GCF_030525755.1 Alysiella sp. | reverse complement strand
TCATTGCCGCCAACCATGGCCAATGCAATCAAAAACAATAATATACCACCTACAACGCGAAATGATGGCACGCTGATGCCCAGTGTGTCCAAAATTGCTTTCCCTGCAAATGTGGCAACGGTAATGATGATGAACAGGCTGATGCAGGCAGTGCGAATGACGCGGTTGCGCTCTGGCGGATTGAAATTTTGTGTGGCACTAACAAAATAGGCCAGTGCGGTAAAGGGGTTAATCAGAACCAGAAAGGCGAGAAAAATTTGTAGGGTTTGGCTTAAACTCATGGGCGATGCTTTCGGCAAACATTGGGAATGAAATGCCGTGATTTTACCATGCTCTAGTATAAAGTAAGCAATCTGCTTCGTTGCCTACGCCCTTATGTACCATTTGTACACGGCGGGCGTGGTCGCCTTGTATCTTTCTTATTTTACTTCACCATATCTGTCGCTGGTGGTGAGTTGAGGCGGCAGCTGTGTTGGGTTGATGTTGTTGGGGTGGTTGGTGCGAAAGAGTGTTGTTTGGGGGCAGTGGGTATAAATAGGCTACCTGAAGGCCATTAATGGGGGCTTCAGGTAGCCTAAATATCAGTTTTGACGATTTTGGCTGCTGATGCTCATGAGAATGCCGATGATGAGCATGATGGACAAAGTCGCCGTGCCACCGTAGCTGATGAGTGGCAAAGGCACGCCGACAACGGGCAAAATGCCGCTGACCATGCCGATGTTCACAAACACATAGCAAAATAAAATGAGTGTGAGTGAGCCTGCCAAAGTGCGGTTGTAAAGCGTTTTGGCACGAGCGGCGATGACCATGCCGCGTGTGAGTATCAGGGTATAAACGGCAAGCAAAAGCAGGTTGCCGACAAAACCAAATTCTTCACTGTACACGGCAAAAATAAAGTCGGTGGTGGATTCGGGAATGTAGTCCAAATGGGTTTGAGTACCGTATAACCAGCCTTTACCCCAAAATCCACCCGAGCCGATGGCGGTCATGGATTGCAAAATGTGGTATCCCGCACCCAATGGGTCTTTGGTGGGGTCAAGCAGGGTCAATACACGGGTTTTTTGGTAATCGTGCATACCGTATTGCCAAATCAGTGGCAGTGCGCCAATCAGGCTAACTGTGCCTGCCAATAGAACTTTCCAAGGTAAACCTGCAAAAAAAAAATCACAAAAAATCCCGATGACATAATGAGAATGGTCGTACCTAAATCGGGTTGTTTAAGAATAAGATAGCCTGGAATGATGACCAGAATGGAGGCGATGAGGTAGCGTTTCCAGTCCAGTTGGTGTTCGTGTTTTTGCAAATACCAAGCCACCATCATGGGCAAGGC
>NZ_JAUNEC010000013.1 GCF_030525755.1 Alysiella sp. | reverse complement strand
ACAAAATTTCCATTATCGTGCCATGCCACCGCGTGATTGGCAGCAACGGCACGCTCACAGGCTATGCTGGCGGTTTGTCGCGCAAACAATTTTTGCTGGATTGGGAACGCGACCACGCTTTTCAGGCAGCCTGAAACGCTTTTTGTAGTACAATCGTGCGATGTTTGTTTGTGAAAATCCCGATTGATTATGAAACGCCATTTCCCCTATTTTTTGACCGCTTTGGCGGCAATTGTTTTAGACCAAATCTCAAAATGGGCGATTTTAGCCCGCTTTCACGATTTTGAACGGCTCAACATCATTCCCCAATTCTTTGATTTAACGCTGGTTTACAACTACGGTGCGGCATTCAGCTTTTTGGCGAACCACAATGGTTGGCAGAAATATTTTTTCATTGTGCTGGCGTTTGTGATTAGCGGCTGGCTGGTAAACGAAATCCGCAAAGGCAGCATGGGCAAGCTGGGCAATTTTGCGGCAGCGATGATTATTGGCGGCGCGTTTGGCAATGTGATAGACCGTTTTATTCACGGAAAAGTGGTTGATTTTATTTTGGTTTATTATCAAGATTGGTACTATCCTGCGTTTAATGTTGCCGACAGCTTTATTTGCGTGGGCGCGGCTTTGCTCATCATTGACGGCATCAAGCAAGCAAAAAAAGCGAAACAGGCAGCCTGAAAATTCAAATTAGCGACCCAAATCATGGCACAACAACCCTTTAAAGATTGGAAAACTTTTGCCGAACAAATTGATTTATTAGAACAACGCGGCATGGTTTTCCACGATAAAGCGCAAGCCGAAAAAGAATTGGCGCGGATTGGCTATTATCGTTTGAGTGCGTATTGGTATCCGTTCAGGCAGCATTTGGCGACAGGTGGACGCGATGATGTGTTTGTTGCCAATACGCAATTTGATGATGTGATTGCGCTGTATGATTTTGATAATGCGATTAAAATTCTGGCATTGGAAGCCATACAGCATATTGAAATTGCCATGCGTACCCAAATTGCCTACACATTGGGCAAACACAATCCCATTGCCCACACCCAAGCGCATTATTTCAATCCCAAATTCAACCATGCCGAATGGTGGGCAAAATACGAAAATTTGCGCGACCACGCCAAAGACGATTTTGTGAGACACAATTTGGCAAAATATGGCGAATTACCCGTGTGGGTGGCGTGTGAAATTTGGGATTTTGGGGCGATGTCCAAATTGTACAAAATGATGACGGAGCGCGACCAAAGGCAAATTGAAAAGCACTTTCAATTATTTAACAGAGAATTGGGAACGCATTTACACGCGCTCAATATTCTGCGGAACACGGCAGCACATCACGGCAGATTGTGGAATAAACACAATATTGGTATTCCCAGCATTCGTTTTTTGTCGGACAAGCACAATCCGCAATGGCGTGTTTTGGCAAAATATGCCGACCATGTGTTCACGACATTTTGTTTAATGCAAAGAATGTTGAACGTGATTTGCCCACAGCATGATTGGGGACAGCGTTTTCAGGCAGCCTTAAAAGCATTCCCCATGAACAATGCTGCACCACATGAAATCAATTTAGACAAAATGGGTATGGGTGGATTGAGTTTAGCCGATTTAAGTGCTTGGCAATTATGGAAAAATCAAGCATAAAGAAAACCCCCAAGTCTGTATCTCTGAAATCAGAGACCTCGGAACATTGGGGGTGTTGTTGAAGTGAATTATAAAGTCGTGCGCGACCAAATTCAAGTTAAACTTGTAAAAATCAATTTTCAGGCTGCCTGAAAGGTAAAAACACATGAAACCATTGTTGCAGCCTTATGAAGATTTAAGGCAAACCAATCACACGGATTCTCAGCATTGGGAAAATTGCCAACAACATCGCGTGCCTTATGTTTCAATTCGCAGTTTCAATCATCAATATGATTGTATTTTTTATGATGTAACCGATTTATCTTATGATTTGACTGCGGTTTCGGCAAAAATAAAACAGATTTATTCGGCATATTTGGCATTTTTTCACATTCCTTTTGTTGAAATTGAGCATTTGCTGGAAGAAACTTATCTGTTTCAGATTTATGTCCGCCGAGAACACAGCGAATTTATCGCACAACATTTGTTTTTTTATCTCATATCGTTTGATGATTAGTTATTTCAGGCAGCCTGAAACCATATTTACAAGAGAAAAACATGACCCAAAAAACCATTACCCTAGCCAACCCACGCGGCTTTTGCGCGGGCGTGGACAGAGCCATCAGCATTGTAGAACGCGCCTTGGAAGAATACGGCGCACCGATTTACGTTCGCCACGAAGTCGTGCACAACAAATTTGTGGTGGACAATTTGCGCGACAAAGGCGCGATTTTCATTGAAAATTTGGCAGACGTGCCACAAGGCGCAACCCTGATTTACTCCGCACACGGCGTGAGCAAAGCCGTGCAAGCCGAAGCTGCCGAACGCGGTTTTCGCGTGTTTGACGCAACCTGCCCGCTCGTTACCAAAGTGCATAAAGAAGTGGCGCGTTTGGACGAACAAGGCTACGAAATCATCATGATTGGACACGCAGGACACGTTGAAGTGGAAGGCACCATGGGGCAACTGCCGTCTGGCAAAATGAAATTGGTGGAAGTGGTGGAAGATGTGGCGGATTTGGTGGTGCAAAATCCCGATAAATTGGCGTATGTCAGCCAAACCACGCTTTCGGTTGATGAAACCAAAGACATCATCGCCGCCCTGAATGCGCGTTTCCCCAACATCAAAAATCCACACAAAGAAGACATTTGCTACGCCACCACTAATCGCCAAAAAGCCGTGAAAGATTTGGCAAATGAATGCGATATTGTGATTGTGGTTGGCTCGCCAGCCTCGTCCAACAGCAACCGTTTGCGCGAAGTGGCAGCAGGCTTAGGTGTGGACGCTTATATGGTTGATAATGCTGGTGATTTAAAAAAAGAATGGTTTAATGATAAAAACAAAGTGGGCGTAACGGCTGGGGCTTCTGCGCCCGAAGTGCTGGTAGATGGCGTGATTGCCCAAATTCGTGAATGGGGCATTGATGACGTACAACAAGGAGAGGGAGAACCCGAAACCATTGTATTTGTGTTACCCAAAGAATTAAGAAAATAAACTTTCAGACCGTTTTCCGTACACAACAATTTTTAAAAAAACACATTTTGTAGCGTGTATCATAGACCAAAATCATGGAAACTTCTTGAAATTGGGTATGTGCTACACATTTAACGAAAAACATTCAAGCTGCCTGAAAGCGGTTATTATGGTCTTCAAAATTTTAAGGAAATTTCATGACTAAAAAACAATCCTTTTTGATGAAATTCAAAACATTGGCAATTTTGGCGGTACTTTTCATTACTCTGGGTAGTTGCTTATTGCCTGAATACCACACCGTGCATTATCGCTTGGGTGATGATATTTCTGATTTTCCTGTGCTGACTCATTCTCACGGTATGCCGTTTGTAGAAACGATTCAGAAATTGAGTGAAAGCAGTACATTACAAACAGAAGCCATTGATTTAGAAGAGAACATGGCGCAGCAGCGCATTTCTTTCACGCCTGTGGACAAAAATGGCAGTATGCATTATGAACTCAAAGCCGTATCGCCTTTGTACACGGTGGTTGCAAGCTATTACATTGTGGACAATAAGCCACAGCCCATTTCGCAGCGCACAACAGGCTTGTTGGTATGGACGCAAGCATTTTTTGTTACGTTGATTTTGGCAGTGTTGATTTTGGTGGTGCAAGTGGTGTTGGGTCTAGTGAAGTCTGCCAGTTTGTCGCCGCAACAGAAAAAACGCTTGCGTTCACAACAGAAAAAGCGGTAACACATGATTTTTATAGTCGTAGAAGTGAAAAAGCAATACAAGGCAACAAAGAGAAGCCGTACATAAGGGTGTTAGCAACGCCGTAGTGCTTTTCAATTCTGCGACTGTATTTGAAAAACTTGTTTTCAGGCAGCCTGAAAGTACATTGACATCATGAAACCTTTACAAGAATTATTGACTGTTGCTCTGATTGTCAAAAACGAAGCCACGCATTTGGCAGCGTGTTTGGACGGTGTGAAGCCGCTAAATTGTCCGATTCTCATCATTGATTCAGGTAGCGAAGATGAAACTCTGGCGATTGCCGAACAATATGGTGCAGCAATTCATCAGTTTACCGATTGGCAAGGCTTTGGTGTACAGCGTAATCGGGCGCATCCATTGATTCAAACGCCGTGGGTTTTGTGGCTAGACGCAGATGAAAGGCTGCCTGAAAAAGCCCAACAACACATTCAGATAGCCTTAAATCAAACCACAGCCGATGGTCAAACTGCGTTTGCTATCAACCGTTTGCCGATTGTTTATGGACGAGAAATCCGTCATTGTGGTTGGTATCCCGATAAAGTGGTGCGACTCTATCCTGTGGCGTTGATGCGATACAGCGATGACTTGGTGCATGAATCGGTGATTGTGCCAAAAAATGCCCAAATTATGGTTATTGAAGGCGATGTTTTACATGATACCTATGCCAATTTAAATCAGCATTTTGCCAAAATGCAGGCTTACACTTTAGCATGGGCGCAACAAAAGTTGCCTGAAAAACCACCACATTTGTTTTGGGCTTTACTGCGTTCTGTATGGGCGTTTTTGCGGATTTATTTGCTTAAACGCGGTTTTTTAGATGGTGGACACGGTTTCATCATTGCTGTAATGGGTGCAATTTATACATGGTGTAAATATGCACAATGGTGGCTGCTGTATCAAAAAAAGGATAAAGCATGAAAATCATTCATGTGAATTTGGCACGCGGTTTTCGTGGAGGCGAGCGACAAACGGTTACACTGATACAAGCATTGGCACAACAAAATGATTTGCAACAAGTTTTGGTTTGTCGTAACCATTCGCCAATGAGAGAAGCATTAAAAAATTTGCCTCATCTCTCTTTCGTTGATGCACGCGCCCAATGGCAAGGTCATTTTCAGGCAGGGCGAGCCGATGTGGTTCATGCCCATGAAGCCCGTGCGGCACATTGGGCATATTTGCATCATTTGATGTTGAAAACACCTTATCTCATCACGCGTCGTGTGGATTTTGCGTTGAAAAAAGCGTTTTTAACCCAGGAAACCTACTGTTCAGCGGCAGTTTTGGTGGCGATTTCCCATGCAGTTGCCGAAAAATTGCGGCATTTTGCTGTACCTGTTGAAGTGATTGCAGACTCATTTTCCAAGCTGCCTGAAAATCCAGCACGAACACAGGCCTTGCGCCAACAATTTGCTCATCAATTTGTGATTGGGCATATTGGTGCATTGGTGGATGCGCACAAAGGACAGGCGGACTTGATTGAAGTGGCGCGTCAATTTGCCACGCAATACCCTGATTGTGTGTTTCTTTTTTTGGGTTCGGGTGCAGATGAGGCACAATTTAAAGCCCAATCACAAGATTTGGACAATGTGTATTGGCTGGGTTTTCAAGAAGATGTGGGCAGTTATTTGGCGGCAATGGATGTGTTTGCTTTTCCGTCGCGTACCGAAGGTTTGGGCTCCACTTTATTGGACGCGATGGTTTATGGTGTGCCGATTGTTGCCAGCAATGTGGGTGGCATTCCTGACATTGTGCAAGATGGTAAAACGGGCTTGTTGTTTCAAGTCAATGATGCATCAGATTTGGCGGAGAAAATCAGCCAACTTTATAGGCAACCTGAATTAGGCAGTCATTTGGCACAACAAGCAAAAGAACAGTTAAAACATTTTTCGCCTGAAGCGATTGCGGCGCAGTATCGAGCCATTTATGCGCGAATATGTACTGTTGTTCAAAATAAAATTTAGAACCTGTATTCGTAAGATTGATAGATGGATTTTTATCGCAAAAGCATACGAATACAGGTTCTAACTCCCAAAAATGGCATATTGCGTTTTTAAGCCAAATACGAACCCATAATCCGCAACATTTGCGCCAAGACTTTGGGATTTGCTGCAACCACATTGCCGCTTTCCAGCCAATTTTGATTGCCCTGCATATCGGTAACAATGCCACCTGATTCTTGCACAATCAAAGCTCCTGCGGCAATATCCCATGGTTTCAAATTAAATTCAAAAAAGCCGTCAAAACGCCCAGTTGCCAGCGCACACAAATCTAATGATGCTGCACCTTCTCGGCGTGCGCCCGCGGTTTTACTTAAGAATTCTTTGAGGATTTTCAGATAAGTGTCTGTAATATCTTGATTGACTACAGGAAAGCCTGTGCCAATCAAACATTGGCTCAAATCGCTGCGACTGGAAACGCGAATGCGGCGGTCGTTCAATAAAGCCCCTTTACCGCGTGAAGCTGTGTACAAATCATTGCGTTCGGGTGCGTAAACAAGGGCTTCTTTTAACACGCCTTTTTCTAAAAGGGCGATGCTGATGGCGTATTGTGGATGCCCGTGTAGGTAGTTGGTTGTGCCGTCCAATGGGTCAATAATCCATTCAAATTCGGCACGCTGGCTGCCTGAAATACCTGATTCTTCGGATAAAATGCGATGATGTGGGTAGGCTTCTTTGAGTGCATCAATAATAATGGCTTCGGCTTGTCTGTCCACATCGGAGACAAAATCGTTAAACGCTTTGCTGTCCACTTTAACGGCAGAAAGGTTGTTGGCGGCACGCATCATCATGTCGCCTGCGCGGCGTGCAGCTTTGAAAGCAGTGTTTAAGGCGGGATTGAGTGTACTCATGGTGGTTGTCCGTATGTGAAATAAAATAAACAGGCTGCCTGAAACATGGGGCAGCACAGCGTTTAAGGATTTGTTAAGGAACGTGATTTCAGGCAGCTTCATGATAAACAGATGTTTTCAGGCAGCCTACATAATGGCGTGCATTATACGGCTTTTTGTGCTTTACCGCTATGCCACACAGGTTTAACATAAGGCGTTTTACCAAGAAAGAACATCATGAACAATAACTCTTCCACCGAAGCACGCAAAGGATTGGGGTATGCTTTGGTTTGCTATGCGTTTTGGGGTCTTTTCCCCATTTACTGGTATCCCATCAATCAGTCGCCTATTTCTGCCGAACAAGTGATGGCACATCGTGTATTGTGGTCGGCGGTGTTTTGTTTGAGTTTGTTGTTGTGGTTCAAGCAAGGAGGTGTGGTTTGGCAATCTTTCAGGCAGCCTAAATTATTGGCAACATTCATGTTGTCCTCCATTTTGATAGGAATAAATTGGTTGGTGTATTTGTGGGCAATCAACAATCATCATGTATTGGACGCCAGTTTGGGTTATTTCATCAATCCTTTGTTCAATATTTTATTGGGTTTTGTGTTTTTTCGTGAAAAACTCAATATTTGGCAAATTTGGGCGGTGGTTTTGGCACTCATTGGCATTGTGTGGTTGGCTTTCCCTGCGGGACAAATCCCTTGGGTGTCGCTGTTGTTGGCATTCAGTTTTGGCACTTACGCGTTGGTTCGCAAAACTGCGCCTGTGGACGCACTACCTGGTTTGGCTTTAGAAACACTTTTGTTACTACCCTTGGCATTGGTTTATTTAATTTGGTGTGGCATACAAAATAATTTGGTTTGGACGGAATTGAACGCTTTGCAAATGGCAGTAATGTTGGGGTCTGGTGCTGCAACCACCATACCACTTGTGTTGTTTGCCGCTAGCGCACGGCGTATCAGTTTATCGTTACTGGGTGTGTTGCAATATTTGTCGCCTACTTTGCAAATGTTGTGTGGTGTATGGTTGTTTAATGAAGCCTTAAATGGCAGTCGTTTAACGGGTTTTATGTGGGTATGGGCAGGTGTGGTTGTTTTCTTGTTTGGTGCATGGCGCAATACACGCTAAAAGGCTGCCTGAAAACCCATTTGGGTTTTCAGGCAGCCTTTTGGCAGGAAAATGATTGCGATTGAACAAAATAAAGTACATTTTTCCTTTTCATCATGTTTTTGATGTGTTATTTTAAAAAACAGAAATATAAAAATCATTGATTTTATTGTATAAATAAAAATAAGGAGCAAGAGTATGAATCATTTACCCAATCAATCAAACACTTGGCGTGATAAATTGATGCGGCGCAATTTGAATTTGAATGTATTTTTGGGTGCAAGTGGCATTATTTTGGCGATTTTGCTGTTTGCTGTGATTGCACCCAAATTGGCGGATAGCACTTTCAAAAGTTTACAAGCTTTGATTGTGGACAATGCAAGTTGGTATTACATACTCACGGTGGCAATCATTTTAATTACAACGGTTTATTTGAGCATTTCACGCTATGGCAACATCAAATTGGGTCCTGACCACAGCAAACCCGATTACAGTAACACATCTTGGTTTGCCATGCTGTTTTCGGCAGGCATGGGCATTGGCTTGATGTTTTTTGGTGTGGCTGAACCTGTGATGCACTTTCTCTCACCGCCATTGGGCGAAGGTGGCAATGTTCAGGCTGCCCGTGAAGCCATGCGTTTGACCTTTTTCCATTGGGGTTTGCACGCGTGGGCGATTTACGCGATTGTGGCGTTGATTTTGGCGTTTTTTGCTTATCGTCATCGTTTGCCACTTACTTTGCGTTCTGCACTTTACCCTTTGATTGGCGAGAAAATTTACGGTAAATGGGGTGATGCGGTGGACATTTTCGCGGTGGTGGGAACTTTGTTTGGCGTGGCGACTTCACTGGGTTATGGTGTGTTGCAAGTGAATACTGGCTTGAATTATTTGCTGCCGAATTTGATTGCCGTGAATGTGCCAACACAAATTGTCCTGATTATTGTGGTAACACTTTTGGCAACCTTGTCTGTGGCAAGTGGTTTGGATAAGGGCGTAAAATTTCTGTCTGAATTGAATTTGGGTTTGGCGGCAATTTTGCTTTTGTTTGTGTTGCTCACAGGCTCTACCGTGTTTTTGTTACAGGCTTTTGTGCAAAATGTGGGTTATTACGCATCTAATATTGTGGGCATGACTTTTAATATGTATGCCTATCAAAAAACCGACTGGTTTGGTGGTTGGACGATTTTGTACTGGGGTTGGTGGGTAAGTTGGGCACCATTTGTGGGCTTGTTTATTGCGCGTGTGTCGCGTGGTCGCACGATCCGTCAATTTGTAACAGGTGTGTTGTTCATTCCGACTGGTTTCACATTTTTGTGGATGACGGTGTTTGGCAATTCTGCCATTGACTTGATTTTGAACAAAGGTCATGCCAATTTGGGCGAAGTGGTTAATAAAGATGTATCGCTGTCGCTGTTTGCGCTGTTTGAACATTTGCCTTTAACTGGGATTTTAACGGCGGTGGGTTTGATGATGGTGGTGGTGTTTTTCATCACATCGGCAGATTCGGGTGCGCTAGTAATGGATATGTTGAGCGCGCACGGTAAAGGCAGCAAAGGCTTGGCGTACCGCATTTATTGGTCGGCAGGTGCTGGCGTGGTGGCGATGATTTTGCTACTGGTTGGCGGTTTGGGTGCATTGCAAACGATGACGATTGCCAGTGCATTGCCTTTTGTAACCGTGTTGATGATTGCCATCTATGGCTTGATGAAAGCCCTGCGAGTGGACGTGC
The DNA here is from genome assembly GCF_030525755.1 of Alysiella sp. Classification (GTDB taxonomy): domain Bacteria; phylum Pseudomonadota; class Gammaproteobacteria; order Burkholderiales; family Neisseriaceae; genus Simonsiella. Next base: position 27,264 of record NZ_JAUNEC010000013.1, on the reverse strand, counting down.
AAAAACAAGAAATCCAGCAATTGAGTTTAACCACGCCCCTGCCTGCAATGGGAAGTGGTGCATGGCGCGAACGCTTGCAAGTGATTATGGATTTTCCCAAACGTGAAGTGGTGGAAAATTTCATTGATACAACGGTTCAGGCTGCCTGCAACGATGTGGCACAAGAGTTGGCACAACATGGCGTATCCGCACAAGTATCGCAAGAACGTTCGGGATATGTGATTTTAACGGTACAACATGGCGCAGAATTGGATTTTACTTATAAAGTCAAAGCAGTAGCCTATATCTTGCCACGCTTTGCCCAGCAATTCAACAGCGCAGAAGAGGCAGCCGAAGAACAAAAATATTATCGTGCCGAAGTGCATTTAAGTCAGGGGGGGCAGGATTATGACATCATGGCTTGGAGTAAAGAAGGTGTAATTAACGACATCATTCAACAATATCATACGCATATGCATTTCTTGCACAGTTTGCGTTAATCAAAAAACGTTTCAGGCAGCCTGAAAAGAAAATATGGTCGTAGAAATGAAAAAGCAGTACAAGGCGACAATGCCCACCGTGTACACCGAGTACATAAGGGTGTTGGCAACGCTGTACTGCTTTTTCAGTTCTGCAACTATACCGTTTGAATTGGCTTTCAAACGGTATTTCTCTACCCACTATTCGGGTTTCTTATCCGACAAATAAATCTTATCGCTCGCATCAAGCGGCAAAATCACATTCAGCACCACAGCCGTAATGCCACCAGCCGCAATCGCATTGCGGAACACTTCGGGCAACAATTTGAACACTTCGGGTTCAAACGCCACGCCCAAACCCACGCCCACAGCAGTCGCGGCAATCACGGCTTCGCGGCGATTGATGCCATTGGTCATGATAATGCGCACGCCCGCCATCGCAATCAAACCAAACATCAACACCATTGCGCCACCCAACACAGGACTGGGAATGGTCGTGAACGCCCGACCTATCACTGGAAACAAACCTGCCACCACCAAAATCACCGCAATAAACTTACCCACATGACGCGATGCCACGCCTGTCATTTGAATCACGCCATTGTTTTGTGCAAAAGTCGTTAAAGGCAGCGAACCGAGTGCGGTCGCAATCACGGAAACCAAACCATCGGCAAACACGCCACCACGCAAACGCGATTGAAATTCTTCGCCTTCGTATTTTTGCCCCGACACCATCGCAGTCGCGGTCAAATCGCCCACTGCTTCAAATACACTCAACAGGTAAATTGTACCAGCCACCAAAAATGCCGCAAAATCAAATTGAAAGCCATATTTAAATGGCGTGGGAATGGTAACAATCGGCGCGTTTTTGATTGCCGAAAAATCCACCATGCCCATAAACAAAGCGACAATGTAGCCCACAATCAAGCCCACCGCCACGCCACTCATGCGCAAAAGTGGGTGTTTCATGCAGTTGAATAATAAGACGATTGCCAATACCAAACTCGCCAAACCGACATATTTCAGGCTGCCAAATTCGTCCGTGCCTTTCAGATGAAAGCCGCCGCCGAAATCGGTAATCCCCACATCAATCAAACTCAAACCAATCAGCAACACCACCACACCGCTCACGGTGGGCGTAATCACACGTTTCAAATATGGCAACGCCCACGCCGCACCACACACCAAAAACGCACCCACAAACGACACACCCAAAAGCGTAGAAATCATGGTATTTTCGTCCAAACCCTTCTCTTTCATGGAAAAACCGAGCGAAATCATCACGCCCACAAAGGAAAAATTCACCGATTGAATCGACAACATACCCGAACCCACCACGCCAAAACGGTTTACTTGCAAATAAGTGCCAATGCCAGACGCGACCATTGCCATAGACACCAAATAGGCGGTCATTTCCACAGGCAATTTCAGCACATTGCCTACAATCAGCGCAGGTGTAATCATGGGAACAAAAATCGCCAGTAAGTGCGTCATCGCGCTTACCAGCGAATTAAAAAATGGGGGCTTGTCTTCCAGTTTGTAAACCAAATCTGCTTCGGAAGTTGCTTGGGTGTGAAGTTCAGCCATTTTTGGGTATCCTTAAAAAATGTGTAAAAAAGTCGGCAAACTATCCAAAAAAATTTGCCATTTTGTTGATAAAGGGGCGCGATTGTAACGCAAATTTATGTAAAGAAACAGCCACGTGACAAAATATTTTTCAGGCTGCCTGAAACATTTTTTTGGCATAAAAATAGAGAATTTAAGGTATTTTGACAAATTTTAACATTTAACCTATTATGCTTGCCTTTTTCAGGCAGCCTGAAAAACATTGTTTAACCTCTTTTCAAGGATACATTTATGCAAGCAGCAGAGCCTATTGTTTTAAATGGTTATTACACCTTAATTTGGGCAACCATTGTGTTGTTGGTAGGTCGTGTACTCGTTGCCAAAATCAAATTTTTACGCGATTTCAACATTCCCGAGCCTGTGGCAGGCGGTTTGATTGCCGCCATTGTCATGTCCATTTTGTACACACAAGGCATCAGCTTTACTTTTGAAGCGTCTTTGCAAAGTGCATTTATGATGATTTTCTTTGCGTCCATTGGTTTGTCTGCCGATTTTTCGCGCTTGAAACAAGGTGGCATACCTTTGGTGATTTTCTTAATCATCGTTAGCGTGTTCATCATCATTCAAAATGCGGTGGGCGTGGGTTTGGCAACCGCTTTGGGTCAGCACCCACTTATGGGCTTGATTACTGGTTCAATCACACTCACAGGCGGACACGGTACAGGCGCGGCTTATGGCAAAATTTTAACCGAAACCTACAAAGTGCCCAGCGCGGTGGAAATTGCAATGGTTTCCGCCACTTATGGTTTGGTGGCAGGCGGTTTGATTGGGGGTCCAGTGGCACGCCGTTTGGTCAATAAAATGGGGCGTAAGCCACTTGAAACCCCAGTAGACAACAGCGACAACGCTAAAAGTTATGATGACAAAACCTTTGAAAATGCAGGTCATCAACGCTTGATTACCGCTACTTCTGCCATTGAAACCATGGCATTGTTTGCGGCTTGCTTGGCTTTTTCATCGTTTATGGTTAAAGCCTTGCCCGATTTGAAATTGCCCCAATTTGTGTGGGCGATTGGTTGTGGCGTGGTGTTGCGCAATGTTTTAACCACCGTGTTCAAATTTGATATGTTTGACCGCGCGATTGACGTGTTTGGCAACGCATCATTGAGCCTGTTTTTGGCGATGGCGTTGATGAGCTTGAAATTGTGGCAACTGGCAGATTTGGCAGGTCCGATGATAATCATCTTGGGCGTGCAAACCGTGGTGATGATTTTGTATGCTTATTTCGTTACCGCCAAATTCATGGGTGGCGATTATGACGCGGCGGTGCTGGCGGCAGGTCATTGCGGTTTCGGTATGGGTGCAACCCCAACTGCGGTGGCAAACATGCAATCCATTACCAACACCTTCGGTTCATCGCACAAAGCATTTTTGATTGTGCCATTGGTGGGCGCGTTCTTCATTGATGTTGTGAACTTGGCTATTTTGGATGCGATGATGAAGATGTTGGGTTAAATTACTGATTTAATGTTAAAAGGGCGGATTTTGTTATCCGCCTTTTTATTTTTAAGTTCCTTGTAGTACACGAAAAAATGAAAATATGCTGTTATGGTCACAAAATTGAAAAAGTAGTACTGCGGTGTTGTCAATGCCCTCATGTACTGGTATGGCTGTGCACAGTAGGCGTTGTCGCCTTGTCCTATTTTAATTTGACACAACTTAAAAATGTTTTGTTTTGGGGCGACTGCAAAATGTTGTGTATAAAGGCTGCCTGAAAACACAGAATGGTTTTCAGGCAGCCTTCTTATGGTTTGATAGCTATTTTAGAATTTATAGGTGTACTGTAAACCCAAAATATTGGCATGGTTTTTGAATTTGGCAGAAGATGCCCCTTTGCTGTCCACATCGGTACCTGTTGCTGCTGCAGTTTGGGTGGTGGTATCTTGAATGTGAATGTGGGTGTATGCCAAATCAAAGACATGGTTTTTGTTTGGTGTGTATTTCACGCCAGCGGAGAACCAAACGCGATTACCATCGGGTAAACTAACCAAACGGTCTTTTGCGCTGCGAACGGGACTTTGGTCAAACGCCATGCCGCCACGCAGTTGCCATTTTTCATCAAGTTGGTAAGATGCACCCAATGACACTTTTACCGTATCGCGCCAATTTGGGGTAATGGTGGTGGTATTGGCTTTCTTGCCATTGCCTATGTTTTTCTCGTTTGCAAAATTCAAAATGGCTTTGTTGAAACGGCTATGACGTGTCCATGTTACATCGCCAAAAACATTGATTTTGTCGTTGGCGCGGAACATACCGTGTACCGATAAAGATTCAGGTGTAATGATTTTTACCGATGCATCTTCTTTGGGAATGTAACCATTGCCACCAGCTGCAACAGTTTTACCAATGGCTGCATTGTAAATTGCCATATTGGCTGCTGTTGGATTGGCAACTTTCCATTGTGCATCGCCTTTCAGATTGTGCTCCACTTTGGAGCGGTAGTTCACACCTACGCGGAAACGGTCGTTTTCACCTTTAAACAAATAAGACAAATGATAGCCAAAGCCCCAATCATCGCCTTTTACATCAGCATAACCGTCTAAACCACCAGGTTTAGGGCCACCCAAAACAGCAGGCAAGCCTAAACCCCAATCGGCAAATTTACGCAATTCAGCAGAAGTATGTTGCGCTACAATACCTGCACCAATGGCATGCTGCTCATTGATTTTGAATGCCACAGCAGGTTCAATGGCAATGGTTTTTATGCCTAATTGATTCATGTTGTAACGCAGTACAGAATCTTTTTTGTATTCGCTGGAAGAACCAAATGGCACATACATACCCAAGCCCAATGTGATTTGCTCATTGAGTTTGTAAGCACCATAAAGATGTGGGGCTAATACATTTTCGGTAATTTTACCGCTGGTGCTACCTTGAACGGCGGAGCCTATGCGTAAATGTTTGGCTTGGGCATCGCTGTATTTGATGGTGGGCATGACCAAATTCAGGTTACCTGAAATTTGGTGGCTGTCTAATTCTGCCAAGCCTGCTGCATTGTAAAACAGCACAGAAGCATCAGAAGCTTCGGCTGCGGCAGCATTAGCGGTGCTTTGTGAAGTAACCGCTTGTGTACCAAAACTGTAGCCCGAAGCCACAGCTTGTTGGGTAAATAATATGGACGCAGCCAATGCGGCGGTTTTTAAAGCAAATGTAGGACGCATGATTTCTCCAAGATTAAGGTTTTCTGTTGTTTGAAGTTGGTTTTAAACAATTTTAGTTGTAGGGGGAGTACAAAATACCTACCGTTGCTACGCCCATTTATTTATTTTCAGGTTGTCTGAAAATGGTGGTGCCTGCATTCACACTACACAAATTGTTTATTTTTATGGTATGTTCAAGATTGTTATCCCAATTTTGCTTATTTAAAGTGTTTTAACCATACCTGATGATTTGAAATAAATCAGCCGTTTCAGGCAGCCTGAAACGGCTTGATTTAGATTACAGTCTCTATTCTAATACTTATGGAGAGTAAATGCCAGTTTTTTGTATGCCGATAATCATGAATTGATGATAGGAGAGCTTAATAGCCCTTACGACCTTGTCCATGTCTTTATGTACTATTCTTTATACACAGCTCTTATGGTTGCCTTGTATTGTTTTTTCGCTTCTGCGATTATATCAAGACAAAAATCACATTTACCTTATTTTTATGCAAAAAGCTGCCTGAAAACATTTTCAGGCAGCCTGAACCACATTGCAGCAAAAATCAGATGAATTAAATGCCTTGAGCCTTAATTTTGTCCACACCGCTTGCCAGCTTGGACAATGCTGACAAATACGCCTTGCTGGTTGCCACCAACACATCGGTATCCGCGCCCTGACCGTTTACCACGCGACCGTCTTTTGCCAAACGCACGCTGGTTTCGCCTTGGCTTTCCGTGCCTTTGGTAACGGCGTTTACCGAATAAATTTCCAAAATCGCGCCCGATTGCGCCACGCTTTCAATCGCTTTAAAAATCGCGTCCACAGGGCCCGAACCCGTTGATTCGGCACGGTGTTCCACGCCATCTATGCTGAACACGATTTCCGCGCGTGGCGACTCGCCCGTTTCCGTAACAATGTGTTGCGACACAAATTTGTAGGTTTCCGACAAATTGGACATTTCGTCCGACACCAGCGCGTGCAAATCTTCATCAAAAATTTCGCGTTTTTTGTCTGCCAATTCTTTGAAACGCGCAAAGGCGGCATTTAAGGCTTCTTCGCTGTCCAATTCAATGCCCAGTTCAGCCAGCTTGGTTTTGAAGGCATTGCGACCCGATAATTTGCCCAAAGTCAAACGGTTTGCCGCCCAACCCACTGATTCGGCAGACATAATCTCATAAGTTTCACGGTGTTTCAACACGCCATCTTGATGAATGCCGCTTTCGTGTGAGAACGCGTTTGCGCCCACCACCGCTTTGTTGGGCTGAACAGGGTAGCCCGTTACGGTGGAAACCAGTTTGGACGCGGTAACGATTTGTGTGGCATCAATGCCTGTTTCATAGCCAAACACATCGTGGCGCACTTTCAAAGCCATCACGATTTCTTCAATCGCCGCATTGCCCGCGCGTTCGCCCAAGCCATTGACGGTACATTCAATTTGACGCGCACCGCCTTGCAATGCCGCCAAAGAATTGGCAACCGCCAAGCCCAAATCATTGTGGCAATGGGTGGACCAAATCACTTTGTCGCTGTTTGGCGTTTGTGCAATCACATCGCGGAAGAATTTTTCGGTTAAATGTGGCACCGAATAGCCCACTGTGTCGGGCAAATTGATGGTGGTTGCGCCAGCTTCAATGACCGCGCCACAAATTTGCGCCAAAAAGCCGACTTCTGAACGCAGCGCGTCTTCGCAAGAAAATTCCACATCATCGGTGTATTCTTTGGCGATTTTCACGGCTTTCACGGCTGCCTGAATCACTTGTTCAGGCTGCATTTTGAGTTTGTGTTCCATGTGAATGGGGCTGGTGGCGATGAAAGTGTGAATGCGGCGTTTTTCGGCAGGGGCAAGGGCTTCCCCAGCACGGCGAATGTCGCGTTCCACCGCGCGGCTCAAAGAGCAAATGGTTGAATTTTTAACGGTTTTGGCAATTTCGTTTACCGCAGCCCAATCGCCTTCGCTGGCGGCGGCAAAGCCTGCTTCAATCACGTCCACGCCCATTTTTTCCAGTTGGCGGGCAATGCGGACTTTTTCTTCTTTGCTCATGGCGGCACCAGGGGATTGCTCGCCATCGCGCAGGGTGGTGTCAAAAATGATGACGCGGTTGTTTGTGTTCATAATGGGGTGTTCCGATTCGTTTTGGGGTTGAATAAAATGGTTTAAATCCAATGTTTTGCCTTGACTTTGTGCCAGTTCGGTCAATTTGTTCAGTTGCGCCAAGGGCAAAGAGCCGCGCGTGCGCCATTTGTAAATGGCGGCGGTGCTGGGGGCGTTGTTGGGGTCGTGTTGTTTGAGGGCTTCGGCGAGTGCATTCACGCCACCAAAATGGTCAATCAGGCGGTCTATGTCCAATTGCATGATATTCCTGTCTAAATTTCGTTGTATTGGACGGGATTATACGGATTTTGGACAAAATGGCAAATTAATTTTTAAATATAAAGAAAAATAAGAGATGATTTTGATGTTTTTTTAGACTTTTTGTAGAAAATGGCTGCCTGAAAGCAGCCTTTTATTGAAATTGTGGTAGATGCAGGTGTTTGACCAATTCTTTGGCAGTTACATGACGTGCTTGTTCGGCAACAACTGGATTTTCGCCATTCAGTTGCGACCATTTGGCTTGATGACGTGCTTGATTGAGGCTTTCAGGCAGCCTGTTTGCCGACCAAGGCGTTTGATTGCTGTGTAATGTGATTTCATTTTGTGCTGCATGACCGCGTTTTTGTAAAGCAGCGAGTAAATCCAAGTTTCGTGCGGCGAGTAGGGTGAGCGTGGGTGCATCAATATGTAAAGTGGCGATGCCTTTGATTTTGTCGGATAAAGTTTGCCAGTTGGGTACGATGCCACCAATAAGCCCACCGATTGCACTTGCTGTACCCAATGATGTGCCTAATGTAAGTGCATCTAAACCCAAACCAATCAATGCGCCTGCTGCCGCGCCTTTGCCTGTGCGTATGCCGTATTGTTTGAGTAAATCGCTGTCAAATGGGCTTTGATAAAAGGCTTGTAATGCCCAATCGCTGGCATCAAGGGCGTTGTGATAAAAGCGATAAAGTGATAAAAGCTGTTGATGTAATTGGTGTTCCAGCTGGCGTACATCGTTTTGCATTTGATGTTGCAAAAGCATAATTTGTTCTTCCTTATCTGCATCACAGCTTTTGCGACAGGCTGCCACGTTTAATAAAAAATGGGCAATTGCCAAACGGGCTTGTTCGTCCAATTTTTGCCATTCACGGCGGCGAATCTGGGCTAATTTGTCCAATACATTTCTTTCAGGCAGCATGGTCGCCAAATTGTTCCATAAACGGATTTCGCTTTCAAAATCAAATGCTACCGTATCAAAACTGCACCAAACATGTAAACCACGTCGTGCCAACATGGTTTGCCAATCCCCTAAATCTTGTTCGGCAGTAAAATTGAATACAGGCACAATTGGCTTGGCACACCAAGATAAAACGGTTAATTCATCGCGGTATTTGGGCAACACAGGTTCGCGTGCATCGACAACATATAAAGCCATGTCGCTGTTAAGTACTTGGCGCAATACTTTGGCTTCTTGGGAGAAGCCGTTTTTGGCAGCATTGGAAACCAGAAATTGTTGCAAACGTTCAATGCCGTCTAATTGGGTAGAAGTTTCGTTTTCCAGCCAATCCAAAACGCCACCTGCGTCTTCTAAACCTGGTGTGTCATACAATAAAACCAAAGGTACATCGTCATCGCTGATTGCCGCTTCTTCTACATGGCGCGTGGTGGCTGCTGCATTTTTGACTTCGCCAAAATTGCTGTCGCGCAATAAGGTACGCATTAAAGACGTTTTGCCCGTGTTGGTGTGTCCTACTACGGATAAAGCAAGTGCTTGTTTCATTGGCATTGACAGATATGATGAAAAGTGGATTTTAGCATAAATTAAAATAAAAAATAAATAAAAATCAAATATATATTCAATTTCATTTCATGTTATAATGATTAAGATAATGGTGTTTAAACTAAAAGGTGTAATATTGTGAACAATCAACAATCTTGAAAACCCTTTTGTGGATTTTTCGCGATTAAAAGCACAAAATCGTCAAGATGGATTAAGTGGTTTTATGCGTTTACGCAATGAAGCCGAATTTCTTGCTCAATCTATTGAGAGTTGGTTGCCTTTATTGGACGAATTGGTAATTGTTTACAATAATTGCCAAGACAATACGGGCGAAATTGCTGCAAAATATGCACAACGATTTCCAGAAAAAATCAAAGTTTTTCATTACATTCCGATAGTTTATCCGCAAGGCAGCGAACAATATAAAAAATTGGCTAGCGATGATGTGCACAGTTTGGTGCATTACTATAATTTTGCTTTAAATCAAACTACAAAAAAATGGGCGATTAAAATTGATGGTGATTTGATTTTGTCATCTGAAAAAGTGCCTGTTTTAAGACAATATTACCAGGATTTAAGCCAAAATTATCCCAATGATGTTTTGCCTGTATCGGGCATCAATTTAATCGATCACCATAAGCAACTTTTTGTTTCTACCAGCTCGCCATATTGTGGATTACATGGTGATTTATGTTTATTTAGGGTAGACGAAGACAGTTTTTTTATCAAAACAACCGAAACCGAACACTTGGATTTGAGCAAGCGTCATAAGCGAAAAAATGTCTTTGCATACTATCATTTGAAATTCATGAAAAATGATTTTGGTGTAGGTAATTATGAGCTAAAACAAAACCGTCATTCCGTTTATTTGCCTAAAACCATTGTTTTTTTAATGAAATTGCATTTGTTACCTTTACAAAACATTTTGTTTGAAACACAGATGCCAGATGTGGATTTGGCTTATTTTGGTTTAAATCGCACGCGTGATTATCAGAAAGAAGCAATGTCCTATTTGGAACAACAATTTGATTTATTTCCTTTGGCATTATTGACAGCAGAATTGGACGCTTATGAACAACGAATGCAACAACAAGAATACATAAACAGAAAAAATAAACGATGGCAAAACAGATTGAAAAGGCAATTTAAAAAATGGATGAATTGGAAATTAAAGTGATGATATTGGATTGAGAATATTAATAAAAGGCTGCCTGAAAGTTGGGATTTCTTTAAACACACAACTTTTCAGGCAGCGTATTTCATTCATTTTTCCGTTATAATGGTTACATTATTTACCCCAATTTTGTTAAAGCCAATGGCTTTCAGGCAGCCTAAATAAATGCTTGGCATACAAAAATAAGGAACATCATGGAAAAACCTTGGTTAAGCAGCTATGAAAATGGTGTGGTGCATGAAATTGACATCACACGCTATCAATCGGTGTACGATGTATTTTGCCAAAGTGCAAAAAAATACCACAATCGTACGGCTTTTCACAGCATGGGCAAGGATTTGAGTTACGCCGAAACACATGATTTGGCACAACAATTTGCCTCTTATCTACAAAATGTATTGCAACTGCCACGCGGTTCACGCGTTGCCATTATGATGCCCAATTTATTGCAATATCCGATTGCGGTATTTGGCATTTTGCAGGCAGGCATGGTGGTGGTAAACACCAATCCACTTTATACGCCACGCGAATTGGCACATCAGCTGAAAGACAGCGGCGCAACAGTGATTGTGGTTTTGGAAAATTTTGCCAATACTTTGGAATTGGTGTTGCCGAAAACTGATGTTCAACACGTTGTGGTTGCTAGTGTGGGTGAAATGTTTGGTGCATTAAAAGGCACAATCATGAACTTTGTGCTGCGTCATGTGAAAAAAGCCGTTCCCCATTACCGCATTTCAGGCAGCATCACGTTCAAACAAGCTCTAACGCAAGGTGCAAAACATCGTTTTCAAGAAGTCAATTTAACACGTGAAGATTTGGCGTTTTTGCAATACACAGGTGGCACAACAGGCGTGGCAAAAGGTGCAATGCTCACGCATGGCAACATTTGCGCCAATATGTTACAAGCAGAAGAATGGATTAAAAATAAATTGGTTTTGGGTGGTGAAACCGTGATTGCTGCTTTACCGCTTTATCACATTTTCGCGTTGACTGTGAATTTACTGGTTTTCACAGACGTGGGTGCGGCCAGCATTTTGATTGCTAATCCGCGTGATTTAGACGGGTTCATTAAAGAATTAAATAAACACCCATTCAGCGTTTTTATTGGCTTAAATACCTTATTTAATGGCTTAATGAACAAACCCGCATTCAGGCAGCTTAATTTTGCCACATTAAAATTAACGGTAGGTGGTGGTATGGCAACACAACAAGCTGTTGCTGAACGTTGGTTTGAAACAACGGGTACCCCCATTATTGAAGCTTATGGTTTAACTGAAGCCAGCCCTGGCGTTTGTGTCAATCCCTTAAATATCGGTGCTTATTCAGCTGGTATCGGTTTGCCCATTCCGAGCACAGAAGTGCAGTTGCGTGATGCCAATGGCGGTTTGGCAGCTGTTGGGGAAGCAGGTGAATTGTGGATACGCGGGCCGCAAGTGATGCGTGGCTATTGGCAACGTCCTGATGAAACCGCCAAAGTCATAGACCAAGACGGTTGGTTGGCAACAGGCGACATTGCCGTAATGGACGAAAAAGGTTGGCTGCGCTTGGTGGACAGAAAAAAAGATTTGATTGTGGTATCGGGTTTTAATGTGTATCCCAATGAAATTGAAGATGTGGTGGCACACCACCCCAAAGTGCATGAAGTTGCCTGTATTGGTGTAAAAAGTGATAAAACAGGCGAAGCATTGAAATTGTTTGTTGTTCCCAAAGACCACAGTTTAAGCAAAGATGAACTGATTGAGTTTTGTCGCACCCAGCTTACAGGTTATAAAGTACCGCGCGATATCGAATTTCGTGATGAACTACCCAAATCCAATGTTGGTAAAATCCTGCGCCGAGAATTGCGTAGCGACTGATGCGAAAAAAAACAATAAGATGATGTCTTGATGACAAAGATACTGTTACAACTTACCCCTAACTTGGGGTGCGAATATACAGGGCTGCCTGAAAAGCACAATCGGCTTTTCAGGCAGCCTTTTGATTTTCTGTTAAAATACGCCCATTTTATGTTCAGACACCTGAACCTCATTTTCCCCGATTATTTTTTCAATTTACACAATAAAATCATGAAAAACATCAGAAACTTCTCCATCATCGCCCACATTGACCACGGCAAATCCACACTTGCCGACCGATTTATCCAATATTGCGGCGGCTTGGATTTACGCGAAATGAGCTCTCAAGTCCTTGATTCTATGGACATTGAAAAAGAACGCGGCATCACGATTAAAGCGCAAACGGCTGCCTTAAACTACAAAGCCCGCAATGGCGAAACCTACCAACTCAACCTGATTGACACCCCTGGACACGTTGATTTTTCATACGAAGTGTCGCGTTCACTTTCCGCTTGCGAAGGCGCGTTGCTGGTGGTGGACGCATCGCAAGGCGTGGAAGCACAAACCGTTGCCAACTGCTACACCGCCATTGATTTGGGCGTGGAAGTTGTCCCCATTTTAAACAAAATTGATTTGCCCGCCGCCGACCCTGAGCGCGTTGCCCAAGAAATTGAAGACATCATCGGCATAGACGCGGTGGGTGCAGTAACCTGTTCCGCCAAAAGCGGCTTGGGCGTGGAAGACGTGTTGGAAGAGATTGTCGCCAAAATCCCCGCGCCCGAAGGCGATGAAAACGCGCCTTTGCAAGCCGTGATTATTGATTCGTGGTTTGACAATTATGTGGGCGTGGTCATGTTAATCCGCGTGAAAAACGGCACGATTAAATTGAAAGACAAAGTCCGTTTCATGTCCACGCTGGCTGAAACGCAGGTGGAGCAACTGGGCGTGTTCACACCCAAATCCGTACAAAAACAACAACTTTCCGCTGGCGAAGTGGGTTTTTTGATTACGGGCGTGAAAGAATTGGGACAAGCCAAAGTAGGCGATACCGTTACTTTGGTACAAAATCCAGCCACCGAACCGCTCGCAGGTTTCAAAGAAGTGCAAAGCCAAGTTTTTGCAGGACTTTATCCTGTGGAAAGCCACGATTACGAAGCCTTGCGCGATGCGCTGGAAAAATTGCAACTGAACGATGCCAGCCTGAAATTTGAACCCGAAGTGTCGCAAGCATTGGGATTTGGTTTCCGTTGTGGATTTTTGGGTTTGTTGCATTTGGAAATCGTGCAAGAGCGTTTGGAACGCGAATTTGACATGGATTTGATTACCACCGCGCCAACGGTGGTTTATGAAGTGATTTTGAAAAATGGCGAAAAAATTGAAGTGGAAAATCCGTCCAAACTGCCCGACATCGGCACGATAGACACGATTTTAGAACCCATTATTACCGCCACAATCCTTGTGCCACAAGATTATGTGGGCAATGTGATGACCTTGTGCAACCAAAAACGCGGCGTGCAACGCAATATGCAATATCTCGGTCGCCAAGTCATGCTGACTTACGATTTGCCGATGAATGAAGTGGTGATGGATTTCTTTGACAAGCTCAAATCCACATCACGCGGTTATGCGTCATTGGACTATGAATTTAAAGAATTTCAGCCATCGGATTTGGTCAAATTGGACATCATGGTCAATGGCGACAAAGTGGACGCATTGAGTTTGATTGTGCATCGCCAAACATCGGTGCATCGCGGACGCGAATTGGCGAGCAAAATGCGCGAACTGATTCCGCGCCAAATGTTTGACATTGCGGTTCAGGCAGCCATTGGCGGACAAATCATCGCGCGTGAAAACGTGAAAGCCTTGCGCAAAAACGTCTTGGCAAAATGTTATGGCGGCGACATCACGCGCAAGAAAAAATTGTTGGAAAAACAAAAAGCGGGTAAAAAACGCATGAAACAAGTGGGCAATGTGGAAATCCCACAAAGCGCGTTTTTGGCGATTTTGGAGATTGGGGATAAGTGATTTTTTGAATTTTCAGGCAGCCTTGTATATTCGCGCCCCAAGTTAGGGGGTAAATTGTAACAGTATCTTTGTCATCAAGACATCATCTCAAACACAAGGCTTAATCGCCCCTAACTGAAATCCATACCGATTTTAAAGTTAGGGGCTTTAATTATGTCATCAAATTTCAACTTATCCAGTGAAGATAGACTTAGACACGTCATTATCTTTCCATCAGAAAATGATTTATTCAACATCACTTTTTTTCACAAACCAGCAGACTGGTCTTCTCTTAAAGAATTCGCATCAATTTCTGGTGTCTCATACCCACTCGATGACGAATTGAACAGATGTATCACACTATTTCTTGATAAAGGCTTCTTCAATTATAAAGGTGTGTTTGTACCATGAACATCGATTTATCCGTCATGGTCAAACGCAGACCAGATACCCAAACCTACAAACTTGATTTGCTGCTCATCAAAAACAACCTACCCGACATAAGTGAACACCACATCTGTCAAACATTAGCAGAAGTGCTACAAAAAACAGCAGCATTTGAAGCAAAACACCTTCCCTTGTTTGATAACGCCATTGAATACCAAAAAGTAAACTGGCGAGAACTCGCAAAACAAGACCATGCAAGGAATAAAAAATGATTAATTCAATTGGCATAAAGGGCATAGCCGCCACAGGCGGCAAGACAGCGCACTGCGTGGCGTGCCGACTGGGGCGGCTAGCCCCCCTAGGCTAAAAGGGGGGGACGAAAAAACCCCTACCCAAATCCCAAAGCTGGGGACAAATGACGAATAAATTTTCTTTGGTACAAAAATAATGACAATCAATTTCCAAGATTACATTTACTTTAATCAAGCCATAACCGTTAAGGGAAAGATTGTAGAAATTCCTTTGCGTAAAGGTCGAGAAGATGCTGCATTCATCGATTATTTAACTTTCTCAATAGGTAAATCGAGCATACACAGCATGATGCAAGACCATGAAGTTTTATTGGGTGCAGACGATGAGACCTACATTCAATATTTCAGTCAAAAATTACAAGACATTTTTGGTTTTGCCATAACAAGCAAAAGAAAAGGCAAAGGCAAATTCTTCTATCAATCCTATTACCAACTCGGACCCGATAACGTCAATTACGGTACCGTTCATATCGGTGGTCAAAGAGACACCATTTTGGTGGATTTAAACGCAATTGGCTGTCAAGCAGCCAAACCCGACTGGGAAAACCGACTTTATGTTTTTCTCACATTGGCAAACCGTCCAAAAATCACACGTTGCGATGTCGCACATGATTTCTTTAATGGTGAATACACCCCAGAGAAAGCGTTACATGACCATGTGAAAGGAAAATTTAATGTCAAAAACATGACACCAAAAGCAGAAACGCGCGGTACATCGTGGATTAAAGAAGATGGTACAGGCAAAACCGTGTACATCGGCAGACGCGGTTCAGCCAAATTAACCCGCGTTTATGAAAAAGGCAAACAATTAGGCGATGAAAACAGCTTATGGGTGCGTTATGAAACCGAATTCAGAGCCAATGATGCCATTGTACCTTTGGATATTTTAATTAAATCAGGTCAATATTTAACAGGTGCCTACCCAATTGGACAAGAATTGTTTCAAACCGAAGCTAAACGCATTGAAGCATCAGACAAGAAACTGCAACTGAACTTTGATGAAAAACTCCTACATGCCAAGAACCAAGTAGGTCGTATGGTGCGTTTACTCAATGATTTAGGTTGGACACATGAACAAATCGTACAAGCCCTAATTGGCGATGAGAACAAATATCCAAAAGGTCTACAACCTGCTGAATACGATTGTACCAGCCAAGATGTTGTTTATATTCATGAAGAACAACATCAAATAATCATAGAGCCACTCGACCAATTGGCTCAATTGTATGAAACCATTCATCAAATCTGTGAAATACCTGAACAATCTCAATTAAGGCTGCCTGAACATACAGAATTGATTAAACAATTCAAAAACGATTTAAGGCAATGGAAAAAAGCCTATGAAAACTTATCCGTTGCCCCCGTATTCTCTGAAGCAAAAATAACAGAGCAGGAACATTTTGATTTCATGTTCATCAAATACGGCGCACTATTTTATGACAGCAGTCTGACTGCCATCAGAAAAATCATCAACTTCAACAAACCCGTTTAAACAACTCAAACACAAGGAAAAACATCATGTTGGATTTTAAATCACAAGCACAACTCGTTTATGAAGAACGCATCATCATGGGCATCACGCGTTATAAAGGCGAAGTAGAAGGCAACAAAATAGACAGTTGCAGCGTACTTGTTGCCATGCCACTGGACATCAGCAAAGGCAACGCATTGGGTTTCTCGGTTGTCAAAATTCCTTATGGCGATTCGTCCAATTTTGACAAATTTCAACGCATCGAATTTCCAGCAACCATGCAATGCGCATTTCAATCGGTGGCAACAGGTTCAGGTAAAGAAAAAACCATTTTAAGAGACATGAAGCCTGTTCAACAGAAAGGTTAAATAATGCAAGTCAAATACATTGTACAGGATTTGGAGACATTCGAATTTCTGTACCCACATGAAAATGGCGATGTCGGTTACACACCACTCATTAAACTAGCAGGGCACTTTGAAGAAATAGAAGATGCAATGCAAGCGGGTCAAGACATGGGCGTGCCGTTTACCATTTTTACTTTCTATTTACCGAAATAAATAAAGGAAACATCATGAATTTCAGTTTTATGCAACTTGGCATTGCTTTTGTGGTTTGTTTAATGCTCTTCTTGGCATCAATGGCATACCTGTTCTTATAGGCTGCCTGAAAGTATTAAAAGCCCAATAAACCAAATCACAATTTAACGTGTATGGGGCATCCGCGTTAAATCCCCCTAATTTCAGATGCCCTATTTTTATTTGGAGAGAAATCATGAAAATGATTAAAAAACCTGAAAAAATGCAAAACAACAAGTACGTAGTAGGGGCAGGCATGCTCTTACTGGCAGCATCAGCAAATGCAGGTCCATTAGATGAAATTGGAACAAAAGTCGCAGAGGCAATTAGTGCATTTATCGGCGTGGTAACTGCAATTGGTATGGCAGCCATTACCGTAATTGTTGCCATTCAAGGCTTCAAGTTGGCTTGGGGCATGATTAAAACCATTAAATAATGGGGTAAGGGCAGATGGGTTATAGAGTTGGCTTTCAATGCGTGCAAACACAGTTGGATGCAGATGATTTAATTCTGTCTGCCCAACAACCACAAATAACATCTGATGGAAAAATTATTCGTCCTGTTCGGGTAGATGACGGTTGGTATTTAAACAACAGCAAAATACAGTTAAGTTATCCAAAATGCGATATTGAAACGCAAATTAAAGATGGCGTGATGCTCGGCACAGGTTTACTGCTGATTGCGGTGGTGGTCTTTGGCGTTCGCCAATTGTACAGATTGGTTTATGGTTTAACTCAAGTGGGAACGTCTGATGATAATTGATTTTTGGTTTTTGTATGGCTTGGGTGTGATGATTTTGATTATGTTTGTTTTACTGTGGTAGTTGTGGTAATTTAGGTCTTTTTTTGCGGCAAAGGCTGCGGAAAGGGCTTGAAAATGAACGTGTTAAAAGTTTTATTTAATTATTTTGGATATGGTTCATTTTTTTATTTCGTATTGGTTTATTTGGGTTTAATTGAACGGAAATTGATTACTCTTGCATTTTTTATTTTGTTTTTTATCATATATGGAATTTATAAACACTTCTTTAAAATGCAAAATAATCAGAATAAGCCAGATGCAGATTTAAATTCATCACCTGTTTATCCTCCTATTTCCCCTAATCCTCCTGATTTGAATTCTGCTCAATTCAATGAATTTATTAAATCAAGAGAAAAGGAAAAAATGAAAGTGTATAGGGAATGAAAAAATTATTGCTTTTTGTTTTATTTTTTCTCAATTTTAATATTTATGCTTTGGCAAATTCAAGTCAATCATCTCGTACATATACGCCAACTTTCAGACATTGGTATAAGCCATTTTACAACTCTGCTAATTTTAGAGAGAAGATTGCTTACAATATTTATAAAGGTATGGACGTTAGTAATAATAATGGACCAAAGTATGCATCGACAAGTACAGCATCCTCGCAGTTTAGGGGTTCTACTGGTGCAACTTCATCGGGTACTGTAAGCGGTACAGTAACAAAAACCATCCCCAAACAAACCGTTTTCCAAAAAGTCTTCCAAAACGGCAAAAATGCAGCAGTCGCAGCACGCAAACTAGGCACAAGAGCCCTACCTTTCGCAGGTTGGGCATTAACTGCCTATGAAATTTATGACTTTTTAGCTCGCAAAGAAGGCTATGATATTGAGTGTGAAGAAGGTCTGTGTAGGGCTGTTAATGGTACTGTTGTGGTTTTTAATACAAAAAATGCGACAAGTTTAGTAGAAGGCCGCACTTATACATATGCCGAATTTCAAAAATGGTGTAATCAAAATTCGTGTTTTAATCCTACTTTCGTTGACAATCCTACATATGAGCAGTTAAATGAAATCAAGATGAGCAAGTGTTCAGGTGTTCAGGTAGGAGGTAAACAGGCGGACAGAATTAATGAACATCGCTGGTGCACACGTGATGGTTATTATGGTGGCAACATAGGCGTTGGTGCCTATCGCATTTCAGATACAGTTCCTTTCACAGAAGAAGAATTTAATCGTGTGGCTGAAGCTGCAGCTGATGCAGCCATTGAAAAGTGGATAGAAGCAACAGGGGGTAATCTTGAATGGTCAGAACCCAAAATCCACATACTGGCAGGACAAGTTGCTCAATCAGACCCTTATACCAATCCCACAACAAACCAGCCAGAGCAGGCAAAATGGAAATTCTCAAATGACGCACAAGGCAACACAATCGTGGAAGAAACCATCATACCGCGCCCAGACCTCAAACCCAACAGCCCCGAAGCCCCCAAAGTAGAAACACCCACAACAACAGACACACCAACAAACAATGACCCCAAACGTCAAACAACAGAAACCCAAGACCTCTGTGAAAAAAATCCCGACATACTCGCCTGCGACAAACAACCCGAAGCACCTACTGCTTCTGCACCTTTGTCTATCCCAGAAGAAACTATTGATTTAAGCTTCCAACCAGATAGCATTTTTCCTACAGATGGCGTATGTCCTGCTCCCGTCTCATTTCAAATTTCCATTCCCTTTTCAGGCAGCAAGACCTTTGCCTTTGACACAGCACCAATGTGTGATACAGCAAATCGTCTTCGTGGTTTTGTGATTGCCCTAGCGTGGTTGGCTGCAACTTCAATTGCCTTATTTGCCGTCAGAAACACCTGATTTCTTCACGGAGCTGTAAGGCTGTCAAGGGGGAAGTTTTGTAAAGATTTAGGGCTTGCAAATTTAAGAGTTAAAGTCAGCTATCTTGAAGCCCTAAATCTTTATGAATACCCCCTTGACAGACTGGAAGCGACCCCACACTCTGCCGTAAGGGCAAGGTGGTAAGGCGCGGGTTTTTGCGCCGTTCCCCCTTGCCCGCGCGGCGTCGCAAGTGAGACTGGGGGGCGTGGGGGGCTAGACCCCCACAAACCGAACATGACCAGTAACCTAGATACTTGATAAATAATTTAACTTAAAAATCAATTTTTAAGTTAAATTATTTATCAAGTATCGGCAAATTATTAAAGGTAAATTTAAAAGGAAACCATTTATGAAATTTCTTGCAGCATTAATCCCTTCACTCTTAAATGGGCTAAAAACCCTGATTGGACAAGTACTAATTGCATTAGGCATTACGGCTGTAACTTACAAAGGATTGGAACATGTAGTATCTGGTTTCAAAACACAAATCACAGCCAATATCAATATCTTACCCAATGAACTTCTACAACTCTTTTATATTGCAGGGGGTGGTGTTGCACTCAATATTCTATTAGGCGCATTCACGTTTTACATCTCGTTGCAAGGCATGACCAAAATTACATCACGAATAGGTAAAAAGACCTAGACAACACAGATACCCATATAAATCAAGCAAAACATTAAAACTCAATAATGAGAGAACAGTCATGGCAGAAATCGTACTCATCACAGGCAAACCAGGCGCAGGCAAAACCGCACATATGGTTCATTTAATGCTCACAGACCCCATTTTTAAAGACCAAAGCGGTAACTTGAGAAAAGTATTCAGCAACATCAAAGAACTGCAACTGCCACACATTCAAGTCAGCAGCATTCAATCAGAACAAGCATACAGTACCGATGAGCAACTCAGCTTCCATGACTGTTATCAATGGATTAAAAAAGAAGAAAATTTAGGCAGCATAATCATCATTGACGAAGTACAAGATGTTTACCCAGCACGCAGTAACGGCAGCAAGGTTCCTGAAAACGTCTCATGGCTCAATACACACAGACACTTGGGTGTCGACATCTTCATACTGACACAAGACCCCAAAGACATAGACAGTCGCGTTCGCAATCTCGTAGGTAAGCATTACCACATTGCAAAAAATAAGCTAGGTATGCGTACACTACTAGAATGGAAGTACTGCGCAAACAATCCGCTCACACAATCAAAAGATGCATTAGCCAAAATACACAAAATAAATGACAAAGTTAAGGATTTATATAAATCAGCAGAAATTCACACACAAAACCACAACAAACGCAGCAAATGGGTCTTTGTGTTGCCGATTACCATTTTACTTATACCAATAATGTTCTACATGAGTTACACATTACTGAAAAATATGGGAAAAGACACAACAGAACAAGCAGCGCAAAACACAGAAACAATAAGCGCATCAGCACCCATAAGCATGAACATAGAGCAACAAATTGCTGCACAAAACGCCTTACAAAATCCACAGCAAAATCGCAGTTTAACCGCTGAAATGTTCATACCCACGCTTGCAGAGCGTCCAGAAAGCAAACCCATTTATGACAGCATACGACAAGTTAAACAATACGAACGCATAGCAGCATGTATAAAAGGTGGCAAAAGCGACTGTACTTGTTATTCAGACCAAGCAACGAAACTTCGTGAAATCACAAAAGAAATGTGCATTGAATACGCAGAGAATGGCTTACCGTTTGACCCTTTCAGAGATGAAACACAGCCAAATCAGCAAGTAAACACAAATGAGACTGTTGAAAACCACAAACAAACACAAATCGCTGTGATGGGTGGAGAAGTGAGACCAACACTCACACCAGATTATCCAGAAAATTTAAAAAATATTCAATAATTTATAAAACCATGTTATGATGATTAAGTCGTGTGATGTCGCAATAAGCAGCCTTGCTCGCAAGAGTGAAGCATTCTGAAAGATTGGCACACACGATTTTAATTTAGTTTGAATCATAACAGTATCATAAGCGATTGAATAATTAGCTTTTATAACAAGACTTGTTTTGTACTTGTTGTTATTTTGTATCAAATTATTTTATGACTGCTTATTTTTATTGAGAAATGATGACAAAAAAATACAAAATCTATTTAGGTATCGATATTTCAAAACTTTGGATTGATTTAGTTTTTAAACAAAATCAAAAATATCAATATCTTAAAATATCTAATAATGAAGTTGGCTTTCAACAGCTTTTAGACTTTATTCAAGAAAATCAATACAATATCAAAGAAATTCACGCTTGCTGTGAAGCAACAAATGTTTATTATCTTCCATTTTCCAACTTCTTAAATGCACACCAAATCGCAATCAGCGTAGTCAATCCCAGTATCATCAAAAGCTATGCAGAATACCATTTGCGTAGAGTGAAAACAGACAAACAAGATGCCAAATTGATTGCCGACTTCTGCGAACACGATAAACCCGAATTGTGGCAACCCAAAACAGAGCAACGCATTCAATTAACTAGCTTACACAGACGCACCAACCAGCTTACACAAATGCTTGTATCAGAAAAGCAACGTCTAGAAGTGGCAGATGAATACAGTCAATCATCAATACAAAGAACAATTGAATTTATTGAAACAGAGCTGGAAACGTGCAGAACGCAAATGCAGCAACTGATAGAAGAAAATCAAGAACTCAAACACAAGCAGAAAATACTTGAAAGCATAACGGGTATAGGTCGCACCACATCACAGATTTTATTACCCGTTCTGATAGACATAGACAAATTCCAAAATCATAAAAAACTCATCAGCTACTTGGGCTTATCGCCAATAATCAGGCAATCGGGCAAGCACAAAGGGAAAGAGCGTGTATCCAAAATGGGGGACAGCTCAATCAGAAAATCCTTGTATATGCCAGCTCGGTCTGCTTGTACGAGAAGTAAACTCTGGCGTTCGTGGTTTGATAAACAGATAGCGCGTGGCAAGCACGCGAAACAAGTTTATGTCATGATGATGACCAAGCTGATAAAATATGCTTACTACTGCATCAAGCATAATGAGATGTTTGATGAGAGTAAGCATAAAATAAATACATAAACAAAACAATGATTTATTATTTTTAGGTTTGACACCGAATACAGTATCTTTTTGTTAATTGGGCTGCCTGAATATGGTCGTAGAATGAAAAAGTACTACGGCATTACTCATTCTCTTATGTACTGTTCGCATACGGCGAGCATTGTTACCTTGTATTGCATTTTCATTTCTGCGACTGCATCAAGGTTATGAATACAGGTTCTGAAACTCAGCTGCAAATTCATGCTCAACATCTTGTTCACGAAAAAACGGTAAACCAATCAAACGATAATGTGGCGTTTCTTGCATCAGCCAATTTTCCTTGCCATATTTTTGTGTGAGTTGTGCCAAAAAATCCTGTTTCCATGCATCTTTTTCCAATAAGTGCTCGCCTTTGGGCTCAATGAAAATTTGGTAATGCAAAAAATCTTGCACGCTGCCTGAAACAGTTTTTTCTTTGTTTTTCAACAATAAAATAAAATCTGGCATAAAGCCTTCGCCATTTTGGAAATGGTGCAATTTCAGCACTTCTTCATTACGCAATAAATACACAACATCGTATTTGGCACGCAAATCTTGGATTTTTTCGGCAATGAATTGCAACAAATCTTCTTCCAAACCATTCCCGATAAAATTATCCAACACATACCAATCATGATTTTGCACGATTTCAGATTTGATTTTGCTTTTTTCTACCCATTTTTGTTTAGGCTTGCCAAACATATCCCACAATTTTTTGGGTGTGAAATGTTCTGTACCGATAAAAGGCGTGTCGCATTCATTTAAATGTACTGTCACTTTATCCAAAATTTTCAGGCAGCCTGCCAATTTATCATCTGGTGAAATGTGTTTATCTGCACCCAAATTCACAAATTCAATTTGCCAATTTTCCAGCAAATCTGCTTGTAATTCATCGCGGCTGGTAATACCCAATTTATCTTGTAAGTTTTTGAAATGGAAAAATGAATTTCCACTTTTGCCTTTAATATGTAATGCTTTGTCAAAGATGTGTTTTTCTATTTCAGGCAGCCTGAAAATTTGGCTATAACCACTTGTTGCCAATGTTTCACTTTTATCCAATGTTTTGTCTGCCACAAACAAGGTTTCACGCAAAGATTGGCGTGAATGGGCTGCGATTTTCATGCATATATTGGCAGCGCGTAAACTATTGGCATTATTTTGCTTTTTATGCGGATTGGCTTGCTTTTCATTGACCCAAATCAGCCAATTTTTGAAACTTTCATTTTCGGCAAATTGTGGTTTAATGGCGAATTTTTGCAACACTTTATCGTCATTTTCGGCGATGAACCCGTCTTTGCGTAATTCTGCTTTTAATAGGGAAAGATAACGCGACTGCTCATCATGCGTGTAGTAAAACAGCTCTTCCAACACACGCAATTCATGCTGGGTATCTGCATCAAATTTGCGTTTATTGGGTATTTTGTCTTCAAAAGCAAAAGGGTAATAACGCACACCACGCCCAATCAATTGTTTTTCCGCAACCGTTGGGACTTTATTTTTGCCCGATTTTGGGGGATTTGTGCCTTCGTAAAGCCGCACGATGTCAAACAAGTTCAGTACGTCCCAACCTTCGGTTAATTTATCTACCGTGAAGATGGCACGGATTGGGTTGTCTGCTGCCTCCAAACTGTTGAGCAATTTGTCTGTTTCTGCATCGGTAATTTCTTTGGTTTTGTTTTTATTGCTTTTGGAATTGGTGATAATAACCTGATATGCTTGATAATTTTGGCGTATCCAATCGGCAACGTGGCTGCCTGAAAACCTATCAGACATAAATGCCATAACTTGCTCGGTGCGCGATTTGCCTTGCTCGTTTTGTGTTTCGCTGTTTTTCAGGCTGCCTGAAATGTCTTTTATGAAATCAAAATCTTGCCCTGTCAAATTTTGTGTTAAACGCAAAAACCATTCAAAATCCTGCCACGATTCATCAATCGTTTTGCTGCGAAACAACATCACAGGTTTGAAATTGGCAATGTCGTATTTCAGCGCAATTTGGTGGCGATACCACGCAAACAGCAAAGCATGCAAAACCCGTTCTTTTTTGGCAAGCGTAGATGAGACCAAATTGATTTCTTTGGTAAAACCTGCTTGCAAAAAATCTTTTAAATCAAATTGGGCAATGATTTTATCGGTGTATTTTTGCTGTATGGCATCATGTTCAGGCAGCGTGGCGGTAAATTCCAGCAACACATTTTGGCTGGGTTTGCCATTTTTCTTTAAAATCAATTCTAAAACCATATGCTCCCAGCCTTTTCGTTCAATCTCTTTTTGACTGGATTTTTCGGTCAATTCTTTTTCCCAATCCAATTCTTCATTTTGACTGTCTTTTTTGGTTTGCGTGTTCAAATGATGTGCTTCATCGCCCAACATCACGATATTGAGTTTGTGCAAATCGGCGAGTGTGGTTTGGTTTTCGTGTTCCACAGGAATGTCGTTATACAGCTTTTGAATGCTGGTAAATTTGATTTCAATACCCTGCGGATTATTGCTAAACACATCTACTTTTTTAATCGGCACAACACGGTTGCCGTGCATGATTTTTTGTTGGAACAAAAATTTATTGTGTGATGCGTCCACAAAATTGTTTTCGGTTTTATCCACAATATTGTTTTGATTAACAAAAAACAGAAAATGCCGATAGCCTTTATCATAATAATACAAAATCAAAGCCGCCATCATCAGCGTTTTGCCCGCCCCCGTTGCCATGTTAAACAGCAAATGCGTGGGGTGGTTTTTGATGTCGGGGAACTCTTTGATTGATTTTAAATTTTCAAAAATCAAAAAATTTTCCAAAGCCGATTTCTGCCAATCAAACAAGGGAAATTTCAAATTAGCAGTAATAAAATTCGGAATGGCGAATTTGTCTGTATTACCGTCTTCCACATAAAATTGCTTGCGGTTTTCAATCACATCAAATAAAGTTTTCATGATTATTCCCCATAAAAATCATGGTTTAAGGCTTTGTCATTTTCATTCAGGCAGCCTGAAAATTGTGCATCGTCCATTTCAGAAAAATGCACATACATTTGATTTAAATCCAACATTTCCAGCACCATGCGTTTTTGTTCATCAAGTGGCATATTTTGAAATTCGGGTTCTGTCATGATTTTTTCGGCAAAATCGTTCACATTGACGTTGTATTTCAAGAAATATTTTTCGCACAATGTGTCAAACAGCGTTTTCAGGCTGCCTGAATTTTCGCAAGCCAAAATTTGCTGCTTGGCGGTTTCGTTGAATGGCGCAAGTTCTGCATAAACAAAATCGCCACCGCCTTGCCAATTTACGGCTTTGGAAATGCCTGTTTCATCGCCTTGAATGACGTTATTCAATCTTATTAATGAAAGCCCAATTTGGTTTTCAATTTGTTCCATACCAATGTATTGACGACCCATTTTGTGGGCAACGGCACAAGTTGTACCGCTCCCCAAATGGAAATCCAAAACAAGGTCATTGGGTTTGCTGGCACAATCCAAAATGATTTTTAAAAGTTGCTCTGGTTTTTTGCCATTGGCAAGATGAACGCCACCTTCTTGTGCCACGCCACCTGTGGTTACGATTTTGAACCAAATGTCGCCAAAGAATGTGGTCGAATTGATTTCGGCAAATGCCAATTCAATGCGTGCTGTTTCGGTTTCTCTGTTGAAATTGGTTAAGATGAGTTTTAAATCACCGCTTTTATTGCTTAATGATTGAATGGGTTGATAAAAAGTCAAATCAAGGGCTTTTTTTTGCAGTGCCTTATTGGGTTTTGAAGCCACAATCCGATACGCATTTGCCCATTTCCAATCTAAAATGGCTTGTTCATTTATTTGTTTATCATTTAATTTTTCATTGGTGATTTGCGCTGCATGATGGACTTTCCAATCATCAATGATTTTTTTTTCATTCACTTTAATCCATTCAGTTAATGAAGTGAGCGATAATGCAGAAAGCATCTTATTTAATTCAGTTTGATTTTTTTCTTCAATTAATTCAATGATTTTCTCAAATTTTTCCCATGTTAATTCAGGGATAAATATATTGTATTCTGTGTCCCATTTTGCTTTTGCTTGTTTGGGAATGCTTAATTTGATTTGTCTTTTGTCTTTGGCATACAGCAAAATGTATTCTTTTAATTTGGGAAATTTTTTGCCTTTAATGGCATGATTGATTTTATTGCCCGAAGCGTTGCTCATTTCGGCAATAATGGTATTGATGAAATGTTCACGCCCAAAAATTTCGTCCATTAAGATTTTCAAATACGCCTGTTCATTGTCATCGCATTGCACAAAAATTACGCCATCATCAGCCAGTAATTCGCGCGCAATTTCCAGCCGATTTTTCATAAAAGTCAGCCAAGTGGAATGATTGAATTTGTCGTTGTATTTAAAGCCGTCATTGCCCGTATTGTAGGGCGGGTCAATGTATATTAATTTGATTTTATTGAGTAATTTTTTATCAATCAGAAAGCGTAAAGAATGCAAGGCAAGCAAATTATTGCCTTTCATAATCAGATTTTCGGCAAGTGTGCCGTCTGGGTGGCGTTTCAGGCTGCCTGAAACGGGTTGTGTGCCATTTGGGTTGTGGCGTGTGAAGTTGCAGAGTGCTTTTTTGTCAAACAGGCGGTCTATCTCGTCAAAAGCAAGCACTTGATTAAAGAAGATTTCTTTTCTTTTTGTGGTCAATTTAGTGTATAATTGGCTGGCT
>NZ_JAUNEC010000002.1 GCF_030525755.1 Alysiella sp. | reverse complement strand
ACGCCGTTTTCAACGGTTACGCTGGTTGCGTTACCCAATGCGGTGGCATTGGCAATATCGTCTGCTATGGTAACGTTGTTACCCAAAATCATGGTGTTGGCAGCGTTTGTTCCTACGCTATTGTTGCTACCGACAATGCGGACGTTGTCGGACAAAATGGTGTTGTTGTTACCAAATGCGCCTACATTTTCAGCCGAACCCACCACTGTAAGCGTGGCATCATTGGTTGCCAATTTGTTTTTGTTACCAAAAATTTGTGCGTTATTGGCTTTTGTGCTTGCCAAGTTATCGTTACCCGTACTTGCAGTCTCTGCACCAGCAATATAACTTGGGTCGCCAATGGCAATAGAACCTTTGCCTGTTACCACGTTGCCTGTACCAATAGAGATAGACTGCAAACCTGTGGCTTGTGCGCCATCGCCAATGGCAATGGATTGTTTGCCTGTGGCTTGTGCTTGATTACCCATTGCTACGGCGTTTTCTTGGGCTTTTGCTGTGTTACCGATGGCAATGGCGTTTTCTTGACCTGCTGCTGCCTTATAACCGATTGCCAATGAAGTGTTACCTTCAGAAACGGCTTCACGTCCAATGGCGGTGGAGTATTGACCTACCGCGCTGGAATCTACGCCATTATGCACATTTCTATTAAAGGTTTGTCCATCATTGGTGTGGAAGTATTTGGTACCTTGTGCGCTTACGGTATTGATGGCTTCTATCAAATTGGTGTGATATTGCTCGTCTTGACCGTGTACGTTGAAGGTTTGCAGCTTGGTGCCATTATTGGTGGTCGCTACATTGCCTTTGGTCGGGTCGCTTGGGTCTACGGGTTTAATTGTACCAACCAGCTCTGTAATTTGATTGACAACGCTGGTTACATTACCCTGAACCGCTTGCAAATCGCCGATATTGGCAGCGTTGTTTAAGGTGTCGCCATCGGCGTTTTTGATGGCATCGCTGCGGTTGCTTGGCATGCTGCCATCTGGGTTGCGTACGCCGCTGGCTACGTTGGTAACTTGCACAGGGCTGCCTGAAACATCACCAAACAGTTTGACGGTGTTGGTTGAGGTGGTGCTTTCTGGGCTGCCTGTTCTGGTTGGGTCAATGTAGCCGATTGGGGTGTCCACTTTGATGGTGTTGGCACCTGTTGTGGCATCTTTGGCTACCGTTACTTTTGCGCCGCGTCCGTTAATGAAGTTCACGGTGTCGTTGTGGGTTACGGTATCCACCGCTGTGCCGTTGCCTTGCAAGTTCCAGCCTGCGTTCAGGACATCGCCTACTGTGGCGGCGTTGTTGAGTTTGCTTGCCAAGTTAGCAGGGCTGTTGTCGGTAGGTTGGGCGTTATCAGCAGCGGTTACGGGCTTCAGGTTGCCTGTTAGGTTGCTGATGGTGTTGGTGATTGGGCTACCTGAAGTGGCTGGCGTGCTGGTAATGGTAATGCCGTTGCTGCCGCCTACATTGACGGTGCCGCCTGTGGTGTTGTCGCCGACTTTGATTTCTTTGTTTAAGCCAAAGCTGATTTCATTGTCTTTGACGGTGGTAACGATGTTTTTGTGTCCACTGGCATCGGCTGCGCCTGTGAAATTCACGGTTTCGTTGGCAGCCACTTTGTCGCCTGTAGCGGCAATGCCCGTGCCTTGTTTATCGGCGTTAATCACAAAGCCACTGTTACCGCTGACATAGTCTTTGAGCTGTTTCACATTCACGGCATCGGTATCGGCTGAGCCTTCTGCAACATTGGTAATTTTGTTGCCGCCGTTGTTTAAGCCGTTGTTGGTCAGGCTGACGTTTTTGCTTGGGTCAGCTGGATTGCTAATGGTGATGCCATTGGTATCCAACTTGGTGTTGCCTGTGGTAACGGTTGTGAATGCCACATCGTCTTTGGTTTCAAATGTGAAGTTCGTGCCGTTTTGTACCACATTGATGTTTTTGCCGCCTGTGTAGGTAACGGTGTTGCCTGCTTTAACCAATTCAACGCTTTGTGTGCCTGTACCTTTGTTGCCTGCGGACGTTACATTGAAGCCCATGTTGTTCAGGGTTGTCGCCAAGTCGCCTGCTTTGACAAATTTGCCTGCATCGGTGGCAGCTGGGTTCAATACGCTGCCTGAAGGTGCGGCTGTACCTGTGATGGGGTCAAGTTTTGTGCCATTGCCAATGTCCAATTGGGTGGTTGCCACTTTGACATCAAAGTGTTTACCGCCTGCTGAATTGGTGCTTGGGGTTACGGTAATTGAGCCGTCTTGTGAACCTACCGTTGTGGTTGCAGTGGCAACGGCTTTGCTTACGGCTGCCTGAACATCGCCGATGTTGGCGGCGTTATTTAAGGCTGTGCCTGTTGCTGCGGCAATCGCATCGGCAATTTTGGCTTTGTCGGCATCGCTGCGGGCTGGGTCGCCTGCTTTGCCATCGGCAACAGTTGAAGTGCTGGCTACACCGCTGGATACATTGCCCAAGCTCACGGCTTTGTCGGCATCTGCACCTACCAATTGAACGGCATTGGTTGGAGTCAATGGTTTACCGCTGCTGTCTTTGATTGCACCTGTGTTGTCGGCATATGCCATTGGTGTGTCAATGCGAATGGTGTTGGCGTTGCCATTTGTGTTGCTGATGGTTACGGTTGCACCATTGCCATTAACAAAATCAACGGTATCGGTATGGCGGACGAAGTCTGTAGCTGTGCCGTTGGCTTTTAAGTTCCAACCTGCGTTCAGGACATCGCCTACTGTGGCGGCGTTGTTTTTGTTGGCGTTGGCTACGGTATCGGGCGATACGAAGCTGCTGTTTGAACCTGCAGCGGGTGTGCCGTCAATGTTGGTGGCGGTTTTGGCTGCATCGTCAATCACTGCCAAGTTGCCTTTGACGTTGCCCAAGGTGGTGGGGCTGCCTGAAGTGCCTGCTGTAGTGTCAGGATTGATGACGTTTGCCACCAAATCTTTCACCTCTGCTGGGTCTAGGCGTTGGGTCATATCGGGTTTGCCATCGGCATCTACTTTGTAGTAGTAGTCGCCGACTTTGGCAACCACATCGCCTGCTGGGGTAACGTAACCCACTGGCAAGCCAACTACGTTTACGCTGATTTTGCTGGTCAAGCCGTCTGCGGTGGTTTCCACATTGACGGCGGTGTTGCCACCATCAACAAAGTTCAGGGTGTCGCCATGACGGACAAAGTCTTTGGCTGTGCCGTTGCCTTGTAGGTTAAAGCCGCTGTTCAATACATCGCCTACGGTTGCCGCGCGGTTCAATACGCTTGGGTTGCCGCGCATATTGGCAATTTCGGTTGCGCTGTTGGGCGCGGCGGTTTGACCTGTGGTTATGGCTGGCACGGCTTGTCCCAATGGGTCTTTGACATCGCCATTGTTGTCAATGCGGTTGAGTGTGCCTTGTACGTTGGCCAATGTGGTGGGCGCGTTTTTGGCTTCATTGTTGCCGTTGTTGATGCTGGCAATGATGTCGGCGGCCTCAACTTTGGTCGGAGCAACGCCACCTGTTACGATGGGGTTACCTGAAGCATCGACATTGCCTGCTTTGTAGAAGTTGCCATCGTTGGCTTTAACCACTTTGTCGCCGTCTTTGTGGGTGTAAACCACGGGCAATTGGGCATTGTTCGCCACATTTTGCGCTTGGACATCTACGGTAATCACGCGTACGCCATTGGCATCGGTTTTGCCCGATACGGTTGCGCCATTGGTGCCGACAAATTTGACTTCGTTGGTGTTGCGTACTTGGTCGCTGTATGCATTGCCCAAATCGCCTGTGGTTTTGTCGGACGATACCACCCAGCCCATGTTGCGTGCATCGGCTACGGTCAGGGCGTTGGTTGGGTTGGAATTGGCAAAGTCAATCAGACCGCCTTTGGCTGGGCTACCTGAAGGTGTTTGTGCCGTTGCGCCTGTTGTGGGGGTGCCATTGGCGGCAACTTCATCTGCTTTGTACCATTTGCCATCGTTTGCCAATGCCAGATTGTCGCCTGCGGCATTGGTTGGGGCGGCAAAGGTTTTCGCGCCTTGTGCCACGTTGCCCAATACGGTTGCGTTGCCGATTTCGTTTGGTGCAGCGGTCGGGTTAATCATGTTGCTGACCAATTTGCTTGGGTCGGTAACTCGTTTGGTGGTATCGGGTTTACCGTCTGCACCGATTTCGTAGTAGTCATCGCCAACTTTGGCAACAGGCACACCTAATTCGGTGGTGTACGCCACTGGCAAACCAACTACATTGATGCTGATGTCGTTGCTTGTACCATCGGTGTTGTTAATCACAACTTGGGTGTTGCCGCCGTTTTTGAAGTTTACGGTGTCAAATGGTTTCACAAAGTCGGCTGCTGTGCCATTGTTTTGCAAGTTCCAACCTGCGTTCAGAACATCGCCGATGGTGGCGGCGTTGCTGGCTTTGGCTGGGTCATTGGCAATGGCTGCCGCTTGGGTGGCCGTCAATGGGGCTTTGGTGATGTTTTCAGGTGCAGCCGCTACGGTTGTGCCATCTGGGTTGGTGATGACTTTGGTGTTGTCGTTCACGCTGGGCAGATTGGCGGTCAGGTTGCTGATGGTGTTGGTTGGGTTACCTGAAGCGGTTGGCGTGCTGGTAATGGTGATGCCTTTGGCATTATCGCCAACAGTAAGATTACCCTTACCTGTACCGTCATTGACTTTGACGGTGTCAAAGGTTACGTCTTTAGCTGTGCCGACTTTGAAACCGTTGCCAATTTGTTCAATAACGATGTTGTCGCCTTGATTCAGATTGAAGGTTTCGCCGTTTGCCAAGCGTTTGTCCTCTGATGTCAAAGCGGCATCAATCACACCGTCTGTCATCAAACCAAAACCGACATTGGCTGCTGTTTGATTCATGGCTGCCTGAACATCGCCGATGTTGGCGGCGTTGTTCAAGTCTGTGCCTTTGGCTGCGGCAATCGCATCGGCAATTTTGGCTTTGTCGGCATCGCTGCGAGCGGTGGCGGTGGCTGGGTCGCCTGAACCATCTGCTACGCCTGATTTGCCGCGTACACCACTTGCTGCGTTGGTAATTTGCACTGGGCTGCCTGAAGCATCGCCGAACAGTTTGACGGTGTTGGTCGGGGTGCTGGTTTCTGCACCTGCGTTGTTCACATAATTGATTGGGGTATCAATTTTGATGGTGTTGCCTGTGCCTGTGCTGTTAATGATAACTTTTGCACCGCGTCCGTCTTGGAATGCCACGCTGTCGTATGCACGAACAAAGTCTTTATTGGTGGTCGTGCCTGCTGCATCGGTGTGCTGCAAGTTCCAGCCTGCGTTCAGTACATCGCCTACTGTGGCAGCGTTGTTGTTGATGGCAGCAACATTCGTTGGGGCTGCCTGAACGGTGGTTTTGGTCACACCTGTGCTGGCTGTGCCGTGAATGTCGTATTGCGTACCGTTGGAGTTGGTGGGCGCAAGATTGCCTGTCAGCTTGCTGATGGTATTGGTTGGGCTACCTGAAGTGGCTGGTGTGCTGGTTATTTGAATACCGTTTGTCGCATCGCCTACCGTTACTTTGTTGAAATTCACTTCGTCTTGTGTTGCCACTTCAAAACCATCGGCAATTTGTTTGATGCTGATGTTTCTGCCTTTGTTCAGGTTCAGGGTTTCGCCTGTTTTGAGCAAAGCATTTTCGCCTGTGATGCCGTTGGTGTTGTCATTGGTCAGCAGTTTGAAGCCTGAATTATTGATGGCTTCGGCTACGGTTTTGGCATCAACCAGTTTGGTCGCATCTGTGCCTGTCGGTACTTCAATTTTGCCTGTTGGGCTGCCTGAAGATTGTGCAGGGGTTAATGTGCCGTTGGCTACCACGTTTACGGTTACGGCATTGCCTGATACGGCAACGGTGGTGTTGGTGCCGTTTTTGAAGTTCAGCTTGTCGCCTGCATTAATCAATGCATCGCCTGCTGCACCTGTGTCATTGGCAACTACGGTGAAGCCTGCTTTGTTGATGGCGTCAATGGTGTCTGTGGCGGTCAGGAATTGGTCGCCTGTGCCTGTTGGTGCGCCAACTTTGCCGTCTGTACCAACGGTGGGTGCTGTGGCTTTGTTTACGTTAAATTGAACGGTTGCGCCATTTGCATCTGTGGTTACTTTGGCGGTGGTACCTGTGCCATCGACAAAGTTCACGCTGTCGCCTGCGTTAATCAGGTCGTTGGCTGGCGTGCTGCTGGCATTGCCGTTTTGTTTAACGGTAAAGCCTGTTTGGTTAAGTGCATTTGCCAAGTCGCCTGCCTGAACGTATTTGTTGGCAGCTGGTGTTGTGCCTGCTGGCGAACCTGCTGGTGCGGTGGTCTCTGGGGCAATCACTTTACCTGCTGGTGTGCCTGTTGTGCTGCTGTCGGCTACCTGAAGCGTGGTGTTTTCTATGGCAGCAGCTGGGTCAACGTGTACGGTAATGGTGTTCACGCCGCTGCTGTCGGTTGCACCGCTGACTTTGGCTACGCCTGTGCCAACGAATTTGACTTCGCCTGCGTTTTTCACTTGGTTGTTGAAGGGGGTGGCTGTTGGGCTGCCCACTGTTGTGCTTGTGGTCTTATCGGAAGAAACCACAAAGCCCATATTGCGTAAATCGCCTACTGTGGCTACGGTGTTGTCGGTTGGGCTACCTGAAGCGGGGTTCAGATTAACCAAGCCGTTTTTGTTGCCATCGCTTGCACCGTATGTGGGCAAGCCGCTGGTAACGCCTGTAATCACGGTGTCTTTGGTTGTAGGCGTGCCGCCACCTGCCGCTGGCGTGGTGGTCGCAAAGCTGATGCCGTTTGCTGTGGACACAACTTGGGTGCTTGGATTGCTGCCGTCTGTGATGCTGACGGTTTTAAAGGTAACGTCATCTTGAGTTGCCAACGTAACTTTGCCGTTGTTCTCTTGCTTCACGCTCAAGTTTTTGCCTGCAATGATTTCTACGGTGTCGGCAGGATTGATGAGTTCTTCATCAATGCCGCCCGCTTCTTCTGTGCCGCCTGTGCCAGCAGAGGCCGTCAATTTGAAGCCTGAATTGTTAATGGCATCGGCTACGGTTTTGGCATCAACCAGTTTGGTGTCGCTGCCTGCAGTCGCTGGTACGGCAACCGCACCCGTGTCTTTACCGCTGCCGTCTTTGGCTTTTTCAATTGTGCCGTTGGCTACCACGTTTACTTTGATGGTATTGCGCTCACCATCGGTATCGATTGCCACTTCGGTATTGCTGCCATTGGCAAAGTCTACGGTGTCATATGGACGCACAAAGTCTTTGGCTGTACCGTTTTGTTGCAAATTCCAGCCTGCGTTCAGTACATCGCCTACTGTGGCAGCGTTGTTGTTGATGGCAGCAACATTCGTTGGGGCTGCCTGAACGGTGGTTTTGGTCACACCTGTGCTGGCTGTGCCGTGAATGTCGTATTGCGTACCGTTGGAGTTGGTGGGCGCAAGATTGCCTGTCAGCTTGCTGATGGTATTGGTTGGGCTACCTGAAGTGGCTGGTGTGCTGGTTATTTGAATACCGTTTGTCGCATCGCCTACCGTTACTTTGTTGAAATTCACTTCGTCTTGTGTTGCCACTTCAAAACCATCGGCAATTTGTTTGATGCTGATGTTTCTGCCTTTGTTCAGGTTCAGGGTTTCGCCTGTTTTGAGCAAAGCATTTTCGCCTGTGATGCCGTTGGTGTTGTCATTGGTCAGCAGTTTGAAGCCTGAATTATTGATGGCTTCGGCTACGGTTTTGGCATCAACCAGTTTGGTCGCATCTGTGCCTGTCGGTACTTCAATTTTGCCTGTTGGGCTGCCTGAAGATTGTGCAGGGGTTAATGTGCCGTTGGCTACCACGTTTACGGTTACGGTGTTGCCTGATACGGCAACGGTGGTGTTGGTGCCGTTTTTGAAGTTCAGACTGTCGCCTGCGTTGACAACGCCATCTGCGGTTTCTGTACCGTTGGCAGATACTTTGAAGCCTGCGGCATTGATGGCTTCGGCTACGTTTTCAACGGTGGCAACTTTGTTTGCATCGCCTGATTTGGGCGCAACTTTGCCTGCATCTACAGTACTGGTATTTTTAGTATTGCTTGCATTGCCGTCATTGTATTGAATGCTGCCTGTTTCAGCGGCAGGTTTTGCGCTGACATAGGTGTTGCTGATGGTTTCATTGACAACTGTACCTTCTCCATTTGGCTTGGTGTACCATTTGCCATCGCTGTGTTGGTAAACGGTTTGATTTGTGCTGTCTTTGCCTGTGATGAAGGTGGTGCTGTTATCTACGGCTACGTTGTATTGGATTTTGCTTTCTGCGCCGTCTGTGCTGCTGGTTACGGAGGTGCCGTTACCATTGACGAAGTTTACGGTGTCGTATGGGCGCACGAAGTCCAAATCGCGTTTATCGGCGGTTTTCAAATTCCAGCCTGCGTTCAGGACATCGCCCACTGTGGCGGCGTTGTTGTTGATGGCTTTGGCATCAGCAGGTGTGATGCTGGCTGATTTGGTTGGATTGGTAACGGTGCTGGTTGTGCCGTCTTTGCCAATCAAAGTGGTGCTTGATGTGGTGGGCGTAAGATTGCTGCCCACGTTTTTCAATGCCATAGGCGTGGTGGTGCTGCCTGGCGTTACGCCCGAATTCATGCTGGCAATCACGTCTTTTGGCTCTACTGCTGTTGCACCTGTAACAGGCGCACCGTTTACAATATCTGATGGCTTGTAGTATTTGCCGTCGGTATGCTGCACCACTGGATTACCTGAAGCATCGGTGTAAACCACAGGCATGGCTTCACGCAAGCCTTTGGCAACCATGTAAAGTTGCGAACCGTTGATGGCATCGGTGGAAGTGTCGGTAATTTGACCTGCTGCCACGTTTTGGATTTGGCGTTCGCTGCCTACTGTGCCGACAGAAACCACGCGGCTTGGGGTTGCGCTTGTACCTGTGCCTTGTTGCACAGAATTGCCTGCAAAACCGCTGTATGTGATGCCGCCCACAGTGGCCGAATTGGTGCTGACACCTGCACGGGCTTCAGAATATGCACCCAATGCTACGGCGTTAGGTAAATTGGTTGCAACTTTGCTGCCTACACCCAATGCCAAAGCATTGTTTGATTCAACTACTGAATTATGACCCAATGCCACACCGCTGACTGATGTTGTGGCATTGGCATTTGTACCGATGGCAATGGCGTTATTGATGCCATTGCTGCCTGCTTTGGCATTTTGACCCATTGCGATGCTGCTGACACCAGCTGCGTTTGCGCTTGTGCCTGCAGCGATGGCGTGTGTATTGCTGGCTTTCGCTTCACTACCTAATGCCAAAGATTGAGAACCTGATGCATTGGAAGCGTAACCAATGGCAGAGGCACGATTGCCCGCAACAGTGCTTTTAATACCAACGGCAACACCATTGCTACCTGATGCAGTTGATTCGGCTGATTGACCGATTACAGTCGAAGAATTGCCTGCTGCTTTTGCGGTTGAACCAATGGCAGTAGCATAAGTACCTTTGGCTTCTGCGGCTGCACCCATTGCCATGCTGTGGTCGCCATGTGCTTTTGCAACATCGCCAAGTGCAATGGCTTTATCATCAAGTGCTTCAGAGCCTGCGCCAATGGCAATGGCTTTAATTTTGGCACCGCTACTCGTTGCATCCTCATTGCCAAGTGCCGTTTGTGATTTTGCATTCTCACCGATGGCAATACCGCCATTGTTATTGACAGTGGCGTTTGTACCAATCGCCACACCTGTTCTACCAGTAGAAGATGCATTAAAACCTGCTGTCAATGATTTCGCACCTGTCGCACTGCCCACACTTCCTACCGCAGCTTCATTGTTGCTACCTGTTGCATCAGCCTTCTCACCGCTGGGATTGACATGGAAATAGGTTTGACTTTGATTAAGTGCATAATACAACTGTGAGCCATTGATGGCATCGGTTGATGTAGCAGAGATTTCGCCAGCAGCCACATTCATAATGCGGCGTTCTGCGCCTGCCGCGCCTACCGTAACTGCACCTGCCGCCGTTGAGCCTGCAAATGTGCTGTATTTAGCTGGCGTTATTACAGCACCAGTAACAGGGTCTTTTCTCTCGTCAGCAATTTTTACTTTACCATATTCCAATCCGCCAACAGTGGCATTTTCCACTTGCCCTGTCGCGCCAGCAGTAGTAGTTGCGCCTTCAGCATAGCCACCTGTGGGTTGGGCTTCGTCTTTGTAGTTCTTGCCTGCATCAGCACGGGCGGTGCTGTCGTTGCCCAAGTAAACGGAGTTGGCTACAGTGTTGCCAATGGGTTTGCGTGCGCCGTTTTCAACAACGGTATTGATGCCATTACCCAATACCAGTGTGTTTTCGCTGTTGATGTAGTTGTTGCTGCCCACTGCTGCGGAATTGTTGGCAGATGCGGTGTTGGTTAAACCAGAGGCTACCTGAAGCTTGCCGCTGGCATCGTATGTGGCGGTTGCACCAAATTGGTTGTTGCTGCCATAGCCGAATACGTTGCTGGAATTGCTGCCTACGGCGTTGTCGTTACCATAGGTATATGATGCATTACCTTCAACCAATGATGGGTCGCCAATTGCGCCTGCATTGTTGCCTGTTACTTTATTGCCCACACCAATGGCAATGGATTGTTCGCCCGATACTTGGCTGCCTGAACCAATGGCAATGGATTGTTTATTGGTAACATTGGTGTTGGTACCAATGGCGATGGCGTCTTCGGTTTTGCCTTGCACTGCTTCCAATGCAGTTTTTATTCTCTCGCGCCATTGTTCGATACTTTCATCTGCTCTGCGCTCCACATCACTTTGGCGCACAGAATCACCCACACGCGCTTTCACACCCATAGCAATCGCGTTTTTGCCTTCGGTTCGGGTATGTGTTGTCACATCATATTTTTCATCAGAATTGGAATTACCCAAAGCAATGGCACCTTGCCCCAAAGCAGTAGCAGAATGTCCCATAGCAATTGAATAATTGCCCACAGAAGCCGACACCGCACCCAAAGCCAAGCCTGCATCGCCAATCATCGATGCTTGACGACCCATCACAATGCCATTGCGACCATAACCAAATGTGCTTGAACCCAATGCAACAGCACCCGCTTCACTGTATGCATTGGCACCAATCGCAACGCCCAAAGAACGTTCACGCGATGCACGTGCTATTGCTGCATCACCGATAGCAACTTCTCCGCCGCCGCCCGTTTGCGCTCTAGCACCAATAGCAACAGAAGAACTTTTAAGACCACCTTCTGTACCACTATCCCGGCTGACATCATGTAGTTTTTCTTCACCTATCAAAAAGACATGTCTACCCAATACACCATGACCGCCTTCCTTATTCAGACCCGCATTACCCAAACCATTAAAAAGATTGCCATAATGGATATGAAGAGCAGGAGAAGGCCCTCCCTCAAAAGTACCACCATGAATTACCGTACCTCGCGTGGTAACACCTACCTTACTATTATGACCAATAACCACATTGGAAGTTGCAGGCAAAGCGTTTCTATCAGTTTCATAGCCAACACTCGCACCTACCCCCAATAAAAGTGTACTACCTGCTCCATTATTAATGACCTTCCCTGCATGGTTTGCACCATGTCTTGTTACATCCACAGGATCACCTGTCGCCGCATAAGCATTGCCTACCGCCATTACACCCATTACAGCAATTACTGCTGCGGCTTTGGAAGACTGTGATTTTTTACCCCGCGCTTTGGCAATTTCGGCAACGGCTGTGTAGGTGTTGGTGGTTTCGTTGTAAACAACGCGATAGCTATGGTTCATTTTGGTTTTTTCCTGATGTTAAAAGCCCAGTAGACTTTATTTTAAAGTTAAAAATTAGTGAATTCAAAATACAAAAATAAAACGGAACATGTATGTATTGCAAGTCATGCCATTCAATTACTTATTCACGCCAAGCAATTTTTGTTCCAAAACAATAGAATAAATGTTCAATTTCCTTGCTTTTCTTGACTTAACACAAGAATAACAACATTTTCTTATTTTATCTGTATTTATTTGGTGATTTTTGTCTTTTTTTACACTTTCACTTAACAGAGAAATGCCATATGGCTGGGATAAATATTTTATAATCAACATGTTAAATAAATAAAAATTAATGTAAAAATACAACATTTTGCGATTTACGGTGGCTTGGAGCCAAAATATGGCTTTCACAATGCTGACTATTTTTGTTATGGTTGTTTGTGATGTTCAATGATGTGGATTGCAATGACCAATTGAAATCATGAGAAGTTGGGGGAATTTTACCAAGTGTTTTTGTGTTTTAGGTAAAAATGGACACGCTGCATCTTGGCGCAACAATTAAGAGGGGCTTATTGGTTTTGGTAGCATATGAAATTTGCCTACATTTTTGTCCATAGCAGGATTTTGCGTAAGTATGCAACAAACAAGGTATTCCAATAGTCATAGAATTGAAAAAGCACTACGGGGTTATCAACACCCTTATTTGCTCGGTGTACATGACCCTCCTTGTTGCCTTGTATTGATTTTTCACTTCTGCAACGATACAAATCCTAATTTTTAGATGTGAAGTAGGTGCTTGCAACATAACCATCTACACATTTCTTAACTAAATAATTTTACTAAAAAAGATGTATAGATAGTTATTTATGTTGCAAGTACACACTCTACGCCAGTCATTTGTTTTCATGATGTTTTCAACTCTTTATTCCAAACATGCTTTAAAAACCTTTCAGGCAGCCTGATATGTGCTTGATGCAGGTTAAATAGGGCATCATGACACCAACCCACACATTGCTCAACCATAAACCGTTATAATGCCGTTTTGTTTCGTGTGTGTATTGGTGATGTTCCACTTGCGCCCTGCTCTGCCCAATGATGCTTTTGCTTTGGTAGATTTAGATAAATTATGTAATCCTTCGGCATGGTCGCTTTCCCAGTTTCAGGCAGCCATTGACACGCCGCAAGATACGGTTTTGCTTTTGACACAGTCCGACCATTCAATAGCAGGTTTCATTGTGTGGCAACGCGTTTTAGACGAAATGGAATTGCATTTAATCGCCACCGCACCGCATTTGCGCCG
This sequence comes from Alysiella sp., assembly GCF_030525755.1. GTDB lineage: Bacteria > Pseudomonadota > Gammaproteobacteria > Burkholderiales > Neisseriaceae > Simonsiella. The sequence goes on along the minus strand of NZ_JAUNEC010000002.1, from coordinate 106,710 downwards.
CATGGGCTTGGCATCACAATTGATGCACGCGATGTTTCAGGCAGCCTATACGCATGATGTGGGACGGATTTTTTTGGAAGTACGCGTCAGCAATATTGCTGCACAAGGGCTTTATGTGCAACATGGTTTCCAACAAGTTGGCACACGCAAAAATTATTATGCCAATGGGGAAGATGCCTTGATTTTTCAACGTTTATTCAATCAGGAAACGCCATGTTAAACAGTCGCTATGTTCATTTGCACGAAGCATTGGGTTTAGGTGTGATGTGGTTACAACGCAATGCGCGTTTAATCAATGTGTCTGATGATGCAAATACCCAAAGGTTGCCTGAAAAAAATGCGACTGCACACAAGCTACAGCTTAATCCGCCTGAAATGCGTTCTGTGACCAAACAAATCGAGGCAACTTTACCTGCCCGTTTACAAGCCTTGCAACGCGTGGGCAGCAAGTCTGCCACCACAAATGCATCACAATCTGTACTGCTTTCCCAAACGACATCTTCTGAACCCATGCCCATACGAACTGCCCAAGATTGGCAAAACCAGCTTTCAGGCAGCATCAAACGTGCCAAAGTAATGGTGTTAAGCGTTTGCGCTTCGCCCGATGATGTGGCGGCGGGTAAACTGTTTAGCGGTGCAGATGGTGTGTTGCTGGACAAAATGCTCGCTGCCGTGAACTTGCATGAAAACGATGTTTTTCTGAATACTTGGCTTAAAGATTTGCCCGATTTCAATCCCAAACCGCCAAATAAGGTCGTTCAGGCAGCCTTGCCGCGTTTACAAGCCGAATTCGCGCTTGCGGGCAAACCTGTTTTATTGCTGCTGGGCGGTTTTTTTGAACGCGAAGATGTGAAACAAGCGGTGGCACAACTGGGGCAAAATGTGCCAACTTTTCACATTGCCCACCCTTTACGCATCATCAGCGACCCCACACTCAAACGTGACACATGGACAACTTTACAAGCAATGCAAGCTGTTCTTGAACAATAAACTTCCTGTGAAACAAGCCATTTCTTTTCAAACACAATAACCGTACATGATAATTGCCCACGCTCCTACTCCCTCCCAGACTTGGGCAAGTTCTTCGTAGCTTGGATACAGGTATCCAATTTAAGAACAACGATGTATTTTAATTTTGTAGGATAATGAAAGGCGACCTGAAAATGGCGGGGGCTTACACACAACCTACATCAATCATTTATGCTAAACCCAAACCGCCTGAAAACCACAATTCAAGGGGAAATACCTTGCTTTCTTTGCACAATATTCACAAAAAACTGGGACAGAAAACCGCAGCCCATGACATTTCTTTTTCGGCGGTTTCAGGCAGCATCACGGCAATATTGGGCGCAAGTGGCAGCGGTAAGTCCACTTTATTGAACATGATTGCGGGTTTGATAAAACCAGATAGAGGCAGCATCACACTCAATAGCAACATTTTGGATAATGTGCTGCCTGAAAAACGGCGCATTGCCATGATGTTTCAAGATTTTGCCTTGTTGCCGCATTTGAATGTGTGGCAAAACGTGGCTTTCGGTTTGAAATTGCGTGGCACACCGCATCAAGTGGCACGCGAAATCGCCGTAAATTTGTTGCGAGAAGTTGGGTTAGCAGGTATGGCGGAACGGCGGGTGCAAAATTTGTCAGGTGGCGAACAGCAACGCACGGCTTTGGCGCGTGCTTTGGCGGTATCGCCTGAATTGCTGTTATTGGACGAGCCTTTTTCGGGGATAGACTCGGCTTTGCGTGGGCAATTGCAAAATTTGGTGTTGCAAGTGGTGCAAAAACGCGATGTGCCTGCTTTAATGGTTACGCACGACCCTGCGGAAGCTTGTTTAATGGCAAATCAGATTGTATTGCTCTCTGCTGGCAAAGTGCTGCAATCGGGTACACCCGATGAATTGTTGCACCGTCCTGTTTCAGCCGAAGCAGCGCGTTTAATGGGCTGCCTGAATGTGTGCGAAACGCATTATGTGCCACAACACGCAATTCACATTCATCACAAACAAGGCGAAATGTGCCGTCTGATTTCGGTTTTCAGGCAGCCTTTGTTTGAACGCGTGGTATTTTGGCATTCGCAATATGGAGAATTGCTGTATCTCAATTCTGACCAAGATATGTCGTGGCATGAGTCATTTTGCGTATGGATTGACGAAACAGCAATCGTGCGGTTCAAAATACAGTAAATCAAATACAAAATGGAACACACCATATAGAATGGAAATTTTCCAAAAAAATTAATATTTTTAAAAAATAGTGTAACAAGTTGCACCCTACACTTGTCCTATTTTTAAATGGCTTAACCATACACTAAACCAAAATTAAGGCTGCCTGAAAGCCAATCAAATCTTTCAGGCAGCCTGTTTTGACATTGGGGCGATTATGCCGCGTTGTTCAACTCTTTTGCCAAATACAACCACGTTTCAATCACCGTATCGGGGTTGAGCGACACCGTTTCAATGCCCTCTTCCACCAACCACTTGGCAAAATCAGGGTGGTCGGAAGGACCTTGACCGCAAATGCCCACATATTTATTGTGTTTGCGGCAGGCTGAAATCGCCAAATGCAACATCACTTTCACAGCAGGATTGCGCTCGTCAAAGCTGCTGGCAATGCTGCCACCACTGTCTCTGTCCACGCCCAAAGTCAGTTGCGTCATGTCGTTGGAGCCGATGGAGAAACCATCAAAATATTTCAAGAATTGTTCCGCCAACAGCGCGTTGCTTGGCACTTCGCACATCATAATCAGGCGCAAACCGTTTTTGCCGCGTTCCAAACCATTGGCTTTCAGGGCGTGAATCACTTGTTCGGCTTCGTTCAAAGTCCGCACAAAAGGAATCATGATTTCCACATTGGTCAAGCCCATTTCATCGCGCACATATTTCAATGCTTGGCATTCCAAAGCAAAGGCTTCTTTAAATTCTTCCGAAACATAACGTGCCGCACCACGGAAACCCAACATCGGATTTTCTTCATGCGGTTCGTAAATGTTGCCGCCAACCAAACCCATGTATTCATTGGATTTAAAATCAGACATGCGCACAATCACTTTGCGTGGATACACAGACGCTGCCAAAGTTGCCACGCCTTCTGCGATTTTGTCCACATAAAATGCGGTGGGCGATGCGTAACCTGCGATGCGGTCTCGGATTTCGTCTTGCAAATCGCTGTCCAATTTATCAAAATCAATCAAGGCTTTGGGGTGAATGCCGATTTGACGGTTGATGATGAATTCCATACGCGCCAAGCCAATGCCTTCGCTCGGAATATTGGCAAAGCTGAACGCCAATTCGGGGTTGCCCACGTTCATCATGATTTTCACGGGCGATTGTGGCATTTTGTCCAAAGAAATTTCGTCCACGCTCACATTCAACAAACCGTTGTAAATCAAACCTGTATCGCCTTCCGCGCAAGATACGGTAACTTCTTGACCTTCCGCCAAAACTTCCGAAGCGTTGCCGCAACCCACCACAGCAGGAATGCCCAATTCACGCGCAATAATCGCCGCGTGGCAGGTGCGACCGCCACGATTGGTCACGATTGCCGCCGCGCGTTTCATCACGGGTTCCCAATCGGGGTCGGTCATGTCGGTAACGAGAATGTCGCCTGCCTGAACGCTGTCCATTTCGCTCGCATCTTTAACCAAACGCACTTTGCCTTGACCCACTTTTTGACCAATGGCACGACCTTCACACAAAACTTGGCGTTCGCCAGCAATATTGTAGCGGCGCAAGCTGTTGCCTTGTTCTTTTTCTTGTGATTTCACGGTTTCGGGGCGGGCTTGCAAGATGTACAATTTGCCGTCCACGCCATCGCGTCCCCATTCAATGTCCATGGGGCGACCGTAGTGTTCTTCAATGATGAGCGCGTATTTTGCCAATTCGGTAATTTCTTCATTTGAAATGGAAAATTGTTTGCGCTGTTCGGCTGGCACGTCCACCACTTGCACCGATTTGCCAGCCTGTGCTTGTTCGGTAAACGTCATTTTGATGAGTTTTGAACCCATGGTTTTGCGCAAAATGGCGGGTTTGCCTGCGCGTAAAGTGGGTTTATGCACATAAAATTCGTCTGGATTGACTGCGCCTTGCACCACGGTTTCACCCAAACCGTATGATGATGTGACGAAAACCACATCTTCAAAACCGCTTTCGGTGTCAATGGAGAACATCACGCCAGCCGCTCCTGTGTCGGAGCGCACCATGCGTTGCACACCAGCCGACAACGCCACCACATCGTGTGCAAAACCTTTGTGTACGCGATAGGAAATGGCACGGTCGTTGTACAAAGAGGCAAAAACGTGGTGCATGGCTTCTTTAACATTATCCAAGCCATTGATGTTTAAAAATGTTTCTTGCTGACCTGCAAAAGACGCATCGGGCAAATCTTCGGCTGTGGCAGATGAACGCACGGCTACGGAAATTTGGTCGGTGCCTGCATCGGCAACCATTTTGTTCCATGCGGTTTCAATATCGGCATTCAATTCGGCAGGGAAAGGCGTATCCAAAATCCATTGGCGGATTTCTTTGCCCACACGCGCCAGTTCGGTAACATCGTCCACATTTAAGGCAGCCAAAGCGTTGGAAATGCGTTCTGCCAAGCCTTCGTGCGCCAAAAATGCGCGATAGGCGGCGGCGGTGGTGGCAAAGCCACTGGGTACGCGCACGCCTTTTTCGGTGAGCTGGGAAATCATCTCACCCAAAGATGCGTTTTTGCCGCCCACGCTTTCCACATCGGTCATGCGCAAGTTTTCAAACCAGATAACATTTTGAGACATGTTTTGTGTCCTTTGATTAAGGTGGTTTTGGAAAATGTAAAGAAACAATAACGTTACTTTGCTATTCTAGCCAATACAAGCATAAATGTCATGTGCTTTTTGGCATCAAAATGGGAAAAGGCTGCCTGAAAATTAAGCTTAAAGTCGCAATCTTATTGATGTAACAATATGAAATGAAATGATGCGATTTGTCCAGAAAAAAGTTAAATTAAGTTAAGCTATTGGTCTGTTTGTGGCAAATGATGCCATTGAAAAAGAATTTTGATTGAAAATTGGTGGAAACAAGTACAGTTTCAGCCATTTTCTACTTTGATGTAATTCAATGTAATACCACAATTAAAATTAAACCTGAACACAGTTTCAGGCAACAAAACAGACTGAAATTGATGCACAATGATAAAAATACTCAAATTACCGTCATTCCCATGTAGATAGGAATGACAGGCGGTTTCACATAAGGTTTCTAACCCACAAAACGGACATAGGGTGGATATGAAATCCCCTTAACTGTGCATGACAAAAACTTTCAGGCAGCCTAACAACCTGCCTCGCCCACGCTAGCCCCTCGTTGGGGATGGGGCAAGTAGACAAATTGTTGGTAAAACGAAAATTATCGTGTGACAAAAGGCTGCCTGAAAAACATGACGCACCTTACCAGTCAGGGCAGATAATTATCGTATAATTGTAGCCACCTCAATTTCAACGGTTGGTTGCACAATATGAAACTCCATGCACTCAAAACCCCGATTGTGATTTTCATCTACGCCCTGCTGATGACCTGCAGCGAAATGGCGTACCGTGCCGCTTTTGCTTTCCCAAACTTGGAAAAATGGGGTGAAACCTTGGCGATGTATGCCTTGTTTTTGGCTTTATTTGTGTTTGCAAAAAAACGCACCATGCGTTGGTTGATTGGTGGTTTTGTGGCATGGTCTTTGTTGGCAAACAATGTACATTATGCCATTTACCACAGTTGGATAACGGGCATGAATTATTATTTGCTGTTTGCCGAAATCCGTGAAGTGATGACGGCAGGACAAGGTATGTTTGTGCAAATTGTGCCACATATCATTTGGTCAATTGCAGAAAGTATATTATTTTTCAGCATTTTGCATTTTAAAATTAACCACAAATCGCACCCAATTGCCGATTGGTTTTTCGTGTTGGCAATATTGTTTATCTGCGTACGTTCATTTGACACACCACACAAGCAAGGTATTTCGCCCGATAGTGGCTATGGGCGCGTTAAAGCACATTATTTCAGTTTTGGGTATTTTATTGGGAAAATTCTGCCCAACCAATGGTTTAATTTAAGTAAAGTACCACAATACATCAGCACCGAACCACAAATCATCAATCAGCCCAAAATCCGCAACATCATCTTAATCATGGGTGAAAGCGAAAGTGCCACACACATTCAACATTTTGGTTATCCGCGTGAAACATCTCCTTTTTTCAATGAATTGGCAAAAACACACCCTGAAAGCATCATCAAACCGATTTATTCAGCAGGCAAAATGACTTTTGTGTCTTTACCCATGTTTTTCAATATGATAGAACGACCAAATGGTTTGTTACAAATCCAAAAAGGCACAAGCAATTTATTCCGTTTGGCGCAACAACAAGGTTTTCAAACCGCTTTTCATTCCGCTCAACCTGAAACCGAAATGGAACTCATCAATTTGATTGGTGGCAAATGGTTACATTACAGCAGTTATCCCACAGAATTAGGCTATGCCAAAACGGTGGGCATGAATGATTTTTTGTTGTTGCCCTATTTGAAAAAATACCCTTTAAATCAAAAACAACATTTTATTGTGCTGCACCAACGCGGTTCACATGCGCCGTATGCCCATTACTTGTCTCCAGAGGAAATGTTCTTTAAAAACAACACGAACTTGGACAAATATGACAGTAGCATACGCCACACCAATTTATTCATAAAACAAGTATTTGAACATTTAAAACAACAAAAAGAACAAGATTGGTTGCTGATTTACACTTCCGACCACGGTCAATACGTTACCGAAACAATCGCCAATCAAGGCACAAATGAAGATGCACAATACCGTGTACCTTTGCTGATTTACAGTCCCAATGCCGATGTCCAATCACAGGCGCGTCAATTATTTGATGCTTGTGGACACCATTTCCATTATCAGCTAGCCCTTTTTATGGCGCATACAATGGGCTATGACACCAAGCTGCCTGAAAATTGCGTTTCAGGTGTGGTAACCAACAATGCACTATCGGGCGACATAGGTTGGTTGGAAATTGATGAACACAATCAAAAAAAAGAAGTTTTACCACAGTAATGACTGTGTTCAAGGCATAAATCAGGTTTCAGGCTGCCTGAAAGGACATGAATTGTCTTGTTTATATGAAGAGAAATATCATGGAATTAAGATTACTTTGCAAAAAATACTTGACGATTTTTGGAATATCCGTATAATTCACATTTTCTATAACGCGCTTGCGCGAAACGCACCCGTAGCTCAGTTGGATAGAGTATTTGGCTACGAACCAAAGGGTCGGGCGTTCGAATCGCTCCGGGTGCGCCAGAAAATTTATTCCGCGCCCATCGTCTAGCGGTTAGGACATCGCCCTTTCACGGCGGTAACCGGGGTTCGATTCCCCGTGGGCGTGCCAATTTTTAAAAACCTGCTGATTCATCAGCAGGTTTTTTGCTTTTCCGCTCAATCAGACTGCCTGAAAAGTGTTTCAGGCAGCTTTTTTGCGTTATCATGTGGCAAATTAAACCCAAATAGGAAAAATCATGAGTTACACACTCTCCCAAATTACCGCACAATTGGGCGGCGAAGTGCGTGGACAAAATATTGCCATTTCAGCGATTGCCCCAGCCGAACACGCCCAAGCACAGCACATTACTTTTCTTGCCAATCCCAAATATCGTCAAGAAGTACAAAACAGCAAAGCAGGTGCCATTATTGTCTCACCGAAAAATGCCGACCAATTTCCCGAGCGCAATTTGATTGTGGCAACTGACCCTTATCTTTACTTTGCCAAAGTGGCGCGGTTGTTTCACCCCATTCAGGCAGCACGCGCAGGCATACACCCTACTGCCGTAGTTGAAGCGTCAGCCAAAGTGCCTGTCAGTTGTGAAATCGGTGCGAATGTGTACATTGGTGCCAACACCGTTTTGGGTGAACATTGTCGCATTCTTGCCAATAGCGTAATTGAATACGATTGTGTCTTGGGCGACGGGGTGTTTTTGCACCCTAATGTAACCGTTTATCACGGTTGCACACTGGGTAAGCGCGTAGAAATCCATTCAGGCAGCATCATCGGGGCAGACGGTTTTGGTTTGGCATTTACGGGCGAAAGCTGGTTCAAAATTCCGCAAACAGGTGGCGTAACACTTGGCGATGATGTGGAAATCGGTGCCAACACCTGCGTGGACAGGGGGGCGATGAGTGATACCGTAATTGGGCAAGGCAGCAAAATTGACAACCTCATTCAAATTGCCCACAACTGTCAAATTGGCGCACACACCGTGATTGCAGCATGTACAGGTATTTCAGGCAGCGTCAAAATTGGCGATTACTGTGTTTTGGGAGGTGGTGTCGGTACAGTAGGACACATTGAAATTGCCAATCAAACCACCATTGGCGGTGGCACATCGGTTACTCAAAGCATTACCGAAAGCGGTACACATCAAGCAGGCATTTACCCTATGCAAACTTACAAAGAATGGACGCGCAATGCAGTCCATTTGCGCAATCTCAACGAAATGCACAAGCGCATCAAAACCCTAGAAACACAGTTAGCATTAAACAATAAAACAGAATAACGTTTTCAGGCAGCCCAGTATGCTGCCTGAAAACACACTTATCATAACAATTATGTGGCACATTATTTTTATCGGTTACATTTTTGTAACCCTCATGTTTTCCATTGCACAATACCCACAAGGCATTGTACGCGTTTTGATTTATTTGGTTTTTTGGACGATTCTGCCCACCCTGTTTGCATTTTGGGCATTGATGACACGCCGCCGTAATCAACGTTTGAAACGCGAAGCACAACAAATCCAACAAGATAAGCCGAACAATTTGCCAGAACAATGAGTTTGCAATATAATTTCGCGCTCCCCAAATGGGGCTTTCACTAAAACGCCAACAACGTGGCATTAAAGGGTGTTTTCAGGCAGCCTGTTTTTAAGGCTGTCATTTTATTGAAAATTCTGCCCATGTTGTAAGCACTCAATTAACCCTTTATTCAAGGAATAAACAATGTCTTCTCAAATCACCATGCGCCAAATGATTGAAGCTGGCGTACATTTCGGTCACCAAACCCGCTACTGGAACCCAAAAATGGCACAATACATTTTTGGCGCGCGCAACAAAATCCACATCATCAACTTGGAAAAAACCGTTCCCATGTTCCAAGAAGCACAAGAAGTGGTGCGCCGTTTGGTTGCCAACAAAGGCACGATTTTGTTTGTTGGCACAAAACGCCAAGCGCGTGAAATCATCAAAGAAGAAGCACAACGCGCAGGTATGCCTTACGTTGACCATCGCTGGTTGGGCGGCATGCTGACCAACTACAAAACCGTCAAACAATCCATCAAACGCTTGGAAGAAAAAGCCGCTTTGTTGGCAAACGCCGAATCAAGCGGTTACAACAAAAAAGAATTGTTGGACATGACCCGCGAAGTGGAAAAATTGGAACGCTCTTTGGGCGGCATCAAAGACATGAAAGGCTTGCCAGACGCGATTTTCGTGATTGACACAGGCTACCAACACGGTACTTTGGTGGAAGCCGAAAAATTGGGCATTCCCGTGATTGCCGTTGTGGACACCAACAACAGCCCTGACGGTGTGAAACACGTTATCCCTGGTAACGATGACTCTGCCAAAGCCATCCGTTTGTACTGCCGTGGCATCGCTGATGCTGTGCTGGAAGGCAAAAACCAAGCGGTTGCGGAAACCGTAGCTGCTGCACAACAAGCTGCTGAATAAGACTTTTGTCTTTTCAGGCTGCCTGAAAACGGTTTCAGGCAGCCTGTTTTGAATTTCATTTGAATTGATATTTTTGGAGAACAATATGGCAGAAATTACTGCAAAAATGGTTGCCGATTTGCGCGCCGCAACTGGCTTGGGCATGATGGAATGCAAAAAAGCATTGGTAGAAGCCGAAGGCAATTTTGAAAAAGCCGAAGAAATTTTGCGCATTAAATCAGGCGCAAAAGCAGGCAAATTGGCAGGTCGCACGGCTGCCGAAGGCGTGTTGGCTTACGCGATTGAAGGCAAAGTGGGCGCATTGGTTGAAGTAAACTGCGAAACCGACTTTGTGGCAAAAGACGCTGGTTTTGTTGAATTTGCCAATTTTGTTGCCAAAACTGCGGTGGCAAAAAAACCCGCTACCGTTGAAGAATTGGCGGCTTTGGTGGAAGACGAGCGCAAAGCCGTGATTGCCAAATTGGGCGAAAACATGTCTGTACGCCGTTTCCAAGTAATTGAAACTTCTGGCGAATTGGTGGCTTACATTCACGGTGCTTTGGCAACCGAAGGCGTGTTGGTGGAATACACAGGCAGCGAAGACGTGGCGCGTAAAATCGGCATGCACATCGTTGCGGCTAAACCACAATGCGTGCGCGAAGACCAAGTGGACGCGGAAACCGTTGAAAAAGAACGCCACATCTACACCCAACAAGCGATTGAATCTGGCAAACCTGCTGAAATCGCTGCGAAAATGGTTGAAGGTCGCATCAAAAAATTCTTGGCAGAAGTGTCTTTGAACGGTCAAGCGTTTGTGATGAACCCAGACCAAACTGTTGCCCAATACGCCAAAGAAAATGGCACAGAAATCTTGTCATTCGCACGCTACAAAGTGGGCGATGGCATTGAAAAAGCGGTTGTGGACTACGCTGCGGAAGTGGCTGCGGCTGCAAAAGTTTAATCAATTTTTTGATTAAAAAAATGAAAAAGGCTGCCTGAAAACCAAGAAATGGGTTTTCAGGCAGCCTAAAATTTTGTTCAATCCATTTATGGTCGTTTGAAAACTTTGTATCATTGTTTCAAATTATATAGTTAATTCATTTGTCCTATTTCTAAACGAATTGACCATAACACAAACAAGGCAACAACAAGAGCTGTTCAAGACATTGGCAACGCTGTACGATTTGTATTTGAAACAACCCTAAAACTTAGCTGGGACAAATATACCAATCCAAATCATGTGGAAATAAAAGTTGTTCCCGCAAACCGAACTAGGGACTATTAACAATTCATTTCGCAGTTGTTTTTATGCTAAATTTGCCCAATTCTGCATTACGCACCATATAGCATGCATACATTGGCTTGTATTTTTGCCTTGAATTAAACAAACTTGTCTACAAAACCAACTTCACACCCGAATTGTCAATAGCCCCAGGCAAAGGGTTCAGTCTTTCTGTAATTTTTGATTTAAAAGTCCAAATATTTCAATTATTCTTTATTTCGCCCATGCCAAAAATACCGCCACACAAAAGCAGGAAAGGCAAATACCAAAAACAAGCAAAGTACCACCGCATAAAATGCCCAACCTTGATTGTGTACCACTGCCGAGCGACTTTCTAATACATAAGCCATTGCGGCTGTTAAAAGCAAACCCAAAAGCCATTCAAATAAATGATGCCCAAAATGTTTGTGTTGCAAAGGGAACACACCCAAAAGTCGCGTAGTCAAAAAAGGTAAATTTGCCAACACCACAGCCAACAACAATAAAGTGTACATAGCGGCATTCATGACAATCCCCACAAATCAAAGCGCGTATTTTACCATTTTTGCGCTACAATACGCGGTTTTCCATTTCAGGCAGCCTGAAAATGTATCTTTGGCTCAAATTGTTTCACATTTTCTTCATTATTGCATGGTTTGCAGGGCTATTTTATTTACCACGCATTTTTGTAAATTTAGCAATGGTTGAGCAGCACCATGAACGTGAACGGCTGTTGTTAATGGCAGGTAAGCTCTACCGTTTCATGCACCCTTGGGCAATCGGTTCAGTTTTATGCGGTTTATCCATGCCATTGTTTCATATTGGATTTCATGGTTGGGTACACGCCAAAATACTGATTGCCGTATTATTGCTTGTGTACCACTTTTTTTGTGGCAAACTCTTACGCAATTTCCAAAATCAACAAAATACACGCAGCCATAAATGGTATCGAGTTTTTAATGAATTACCCGTTTTTGCGCTGCTTACCGCCTTGTTGATTGTGATTTTTAAACCTTTCTGATTTTTCAGGCAGCCTAAATATGTCCCACATTGAAATAGAACGCCGTTTTTTACTGAAAAACGATAATTGGCGTGCCATTGCCAGTACACCACAAATTCTGTATCAAGGCTATATCAGTGTAGAAAAAGAATGCACCATTCGTGTTCGCATTGTAGAGCAACGCGCTTATTTAACACTCAAAGGCTATCTTTCCGATATCAGCCGCAGCGAATTTGAATACGAAATTCCACTTGCCGATGCCAAAATGATGTTGCAAACATTGTGTCCGTTTCAGGTGGAAAAATACCGTTACCATGTTGAAATAGATGGGTTTATTTTTGAAATAGACGAATTTTCAGGCAGCAATGCCCCTTTGATTGTTGCTGAATTAGAATTACCCAATGAAAACGCAGATTTTCCCTATCCAGATTGGTTGGGTAAAGAAATTACCCACGATGGGCGTTTTACCAATGCTTATTTAAGCAAACACCCTTATGGAAGCTGGGAAAAATAAGCCAATACACATGCTGGCTGCCTGAAACAAATATGCCAATTAAAAAAACCTTTGCCCAACAAAGACAAACCTTGTATAATGTCTCGTTTTCGCAGGCAAATCCGTTTGCTGACAGGATATTTCAAAGGGCAATCCGCCTTGAAATTATGGTAAGTCATTGTAAGGATTGCCCCTTTATGTGCTGAATGAAATCCAAGCACATACCATTATCAACCATTTTAAAATTTTAAGTTTGGAGACCAATCATGGCAAAAGTTTGCAAAATTACTGGCAAACGCCCGATGTCTGGCAACAATGTATCCCATGCCAACAACAAAACCAAACGCCGTTTTTTGCCTAATCTGCAATCACGCCGTTTCTGGGTAGAGAGTGAAAACCGTTGGGTTCGCCTCCGTTTATCTAACGCTGCTTTGCGTACCATTGACAAAAATGGCATTGATGCTGTTTTGGCTGAATTGCGTGCGCGTGGCGAAGCCGTTTAATGAAAGGAAAACATCATGCGCGATAAAATCAAATTGGAATCATCTGCTGGTACAGGTCATTTTTATACCACAACCAAAAATAAACGCACCATGCCTGGCAAAATGGAAATCAAAAAATTTGACCCAGTTGCTCGTAAGCATGTAATTTACAAAGAAACCAAGTTGAAATAATGCGGTTTCAAAAAAGCCTTTGTTGTCGCAAAGGCTTTTTTCTTTTTCATATTGTCTTGAATTCATCATGTCTGTTACGCACACTTTACGCACCCAAATCGCCACATTATTGCCAGCCCACAACATCGTTAGTATTGGCGATGATACCCCTTTCTTATTGGACCAACGCCACCGCTATTACAGCAATAACAGCCTGGTGGTGATGCCAGAAAATACAGAACAAGTTCAATCACTTGTTCGTTTTTGTCAAGAACAACGCTTACCGATTGTACCACAAGGTGGCAACACAGGTTTGGTAGGTGGCAGTTACGCGCAAGATGCCATCATCATCAATTTAAGCAAACTCAATCGCATTCGTCAGTTTCATCATGCTGACCAAGCCATTACGGTAGAAGCAGGTTGTATTTTGCAGCACATTCAGGCAGCAGCCGAGCAAGTAGGTTTTTACTTTCCATTGAGTTTAGCCAGCGAAGGCAGTTGCCAAATTGGTGGCAATATTGCCTGTAATGCAGGTGGTTTAAATGTGGTACGTTATGGCACCATGCGTGATTTGGTATTGGGTTTAGAAGTGGTTTTACCTGATGGGCAACTGATTTCCCAGCTTACGCCTTTGCACAAAAACACCACAGGCTATGATTTGAAACACCTGTTTATCGGTAGCGAAGGCACTTTGGGCATCATTACTGCCGCAACATTGAAACTGTTTGCCCCAACACGCAGCAACGCAACCGCATGGATTGGCATAAGCAGCATTGATGAAGCCATGCGTTTGTTGTCTCTGGTGCGAAACCATTTTGCGGAACGACTCAGCAGTTTTGAACTCATCAGCCATTTTGCGCTGCATTTATCGGCTCAATTCAGCAAGCTGCCTGAGCCCGAAAATGCCGAATGGCATATTCTATTGGAATTAAGCGACAGTTTACCCCAACAACCTTTATCGGAATGCTTGGGCGATTTTTTATATGAACACGGATTTCATCACAGCATTTTGGCGCAATCGGAGCAAGAGCGGCAAAACCTATGGACTTTGCGTGAAAACATTTCTGCCGCACAACGACATTTGGGTGTCAGCATCAAACATGATATTGCCTTACCGATTGCCCAAACAGCCGCTTTTGTGAAGGCGTGTCAAAACGCCTTGATGCAACAGTTTGCAGATGTACAAACTGTGGTATTTGGTCATCTGGGTGATGGTTCCTTGCACTACAATGTTTTTTTGCCCGACACCAGCACCGATGTTTATCAACAAGAGAATGCCGTAAATGAAGTGGTTTATCGGCACGTTTTGGCTCATCATGGCACGATTGCTGCCGAACACGGCATAGGCTGCCTGAAAAATCATTGGCTGCCTGCTGTTCGCAGCAAATCTGAATTAAATCTGATGCGCGCAATTAAAAACCAATTTGACCCACTGAATTTATTCAATCCCAATAAATTGCTGCCTGAAAATGCGTGATTTAAATGTGATAAAGGCTGCCTGAAAGTTTTCAGGCAGCCCAAATGTCCCAGCCAAATTTGCCAATCAATACACACAGCAAAACCATAAAACCCACACGCAAAAAGCGTGTACCACCTTTGATTGCCAGTTGTGAACCGACAAATCCACCACAAAAATTAGCAATCGCCAAAGGTATCGCCCAAGCCCAAATAATGTGTCCATTTGGCACAAAAAAACTCAATGCTGCCAAATTGGTGGTTAAATTAATGACTTTTGCCGAAGCGGTGGCAGTTAAAAAATCGTAGGCAAAAAAGCGCACAAACACAAATGCCAACAAACTGCCTGTTCCGGGTCCAAAAATCCCATCATACAAACCAATTATCGCACCCGCTGCAATGCCTGTAACGTATTCACGCCGTGTTAAGTTGCTTTGACGCACGGATTGTCCCAAGTCTTTTTTCATGAATGTGTAAACACACATCACAATCATGATGAGCAACATCGCAGGTTTCATGTATTGCACAGGCACTTTTGCTGCCAACATCGCCCCAAAATACGATGCCACAAACGCACACAACGCCGCAGGCAGCAACATTTTCCAAGGCAAACGGATTTTGCGTGCAAATTGTGCGGCGGCATTGAGCGTGCCAAAAAATGAAGCGGTTTTATTGATGCCCAAAACCGATGCAATCGGTGTTTGTACAGGTAAAATGCCAAATAAAGCAGGAATTTGCAATAAGCCTCCGCCACCCACAGCCGCGTCCATCAAACCTGCAGCAAAACCTGTGAGCAGCAGCAAAAACAGAGAAAAAGTATCCATGATTTCGGTTATATTGAGGTCATCATCAAAGTGGTAGGCTGCCTGAAACCCGTTTTCAGGCAGCCTGTTGGGTAATCGGTTATTGGTGTTTTACAGTCGCAGAAGCGAAAAAGCAATGTAAGGCGACCATGAGCGTCCCGTACAAATCGTACATAAAGGCATAGACAGTGCCGTAGTACTTTTTCAATTTTGCGACTTTAATAATGTTCAGATTGAGAAATGTCCCATTTCCCTTATTTTATCGTTATGCTTTGCGGTACAATAGCACATTTTGTGTTTCAGGCTGCCTGAAAGACCGCATCATGATTTTGGACATCACGCGCTATCCCTTTTCTAATTTTCTAACAGAAGCCAAGCAGCTTTGGCGGTTGGCTTTGCCCATGATGCTCGCTTCCATTGCAGGCGTGGGCATAGGCGTGGTGGACGCCACAATGGCTGGTGGCGCAGGTAAAGACGATTTAACCGCTGTTGCTTTGGGCAGCGCCCTATTTGCCACCATTTACGTTACGTTTATTGGCATAATGACCGCACTCAATCCCCTTATCGCACAAATGTATGGCGCAGGCAAAACCACAGAAGTGGGCGAAATGGGGAGACAAGGTTTGTGGTTTGGTTTTTTGTTGGGCTTGGTGGGCATGTTGTTGATGCTGGCTGCGGTGTCGCCCTTGAAAAACTATGTGAATTTTACGCCCAAAATTGAAACCATGTTGGGCGATTACATTATTTATACCGCTTTAGCGATGCCTGCTGCCATGCTACACCGTGCGTTACACGCTTATGCGTCCAGTCTCAATCGCCCCAAGCCGATTATGTGGGTCAGTTGGGCAGCTTTGCTCTTGAATGTGCCACTTAATTATGTGTTTGTGTATGGCAAATTCGGACTGCCTGAAATGGGAGGAGCGGGTTGTGGTTTTGCCACTTTGCTGGTGTTTGTGTTTAACGCAGGCGCGTTGGCGGCTTATGTGTTGTCCCACAAAGATTTAAAACCATTTGGCTTGGGCATTCGTTGGTGTCTGCCTGATTGGCACACCCAAAAACAAATTTGGCAACTGGGTTGGCCCATTGGTTTATCGTATTTTCTGGAAGCCAGTTTATTCACGTCCATTGTTTGGCTGATTACACCATTTGGTACAGACACCGTTTCGGCACAACAAATCGTCATCAGTTTAAGCAGCGTGGTGTACATGATTCCGCAATCCTTGGGCGCAGCGGCAACTGTACGCATCGGTTTTTCTTTGGGACGCAGACAATTTGCCCGCGCCCGTTACATTTCAGGCACGGCGGTGGCATTGGGCTTATTGTTCGCTTTATTGACCGTGAGTGTTTTATTGCTGTTGCGCTATCCTTTGATTGGACTTTACACTTCCGACGCAGCGGTTATTGCTTTGGCATCATCGCTACTGTTTTTCTCGGCCGTATTCCAATTCTTTGATTTTACACAATGTATATCGTCTTATGCCCTACGCGGCTACAAAATCACGCGCATACCCATGTTGATTCATGCCATTGCCTTTTGGCTTTTGGGTTTACTACCAGGTTATGTTTTTGCCTTTTACTTGAACATGGGCATTTATGGTTTTTGGACTGCACTCGTTTTGTCCTTGGCTTGCGCCGCCACAGCCTTGCTTTGGTATTTGGAAAAATGCAGCAAATGGGTAGTACATCATCGCGGTTTATGATACAGGCTGCCTGAAAAGTGATGCACGCCCCACCCTACGCAAAACTTGGTGTTCATGGTATTTTCAATTTTCTCATTCTTGAACACACGTTCATACAGATGTTTTAACCATGCTTACTTTACACAAAAACGTTTCCCTCCAAGCCCATACCACTTTCGGCTTGCCCGCCAAAGCTGCTTTTTATGGCGAATTGACCGATGAAACACAGTTGTTTGACATCATCAAGCTGCCTGAATTTCAGCAACATAAAGTTTTGTGGTTGGGCGGTGGCAGCAATGTGGTTTTGTTACGCGATTATCCCCACTTGGTCATTCGTTTAAACAACAAAGGTATACGCGAAATCAGCCGTGCCAATGGCAAAGTTCTGTTGGAAGTACAGGCAGGCGAAGTGTGGCACGAATGGGTGTTGTACACTTTGGCAATTGGCGCGTATGGCTTGGAAAATTTAAGTTTGATTCCTGGCACAGTGGGTGCATCGCCCGTACAAAATATTGGTGCGTATGGTGTGGAAGTAAAAGAACGCATTGAATCTGTACGCTGTTTTGATTTGGAAACACAAGAATTTGTGGTATTTTCCAATGCCGATTGTCAATTCGCCTACCGCGATAGCCTATTTAAACAAACTGGCAAAGGGCGTTACGTCATCACGGCCGTGCGTTTCCTGCTGGACGAAGTGTTCACGCCCAATTTACGTTATGGTGATTTAGAAGCTGTAATTACCCAAATGTGTGGCAATCGCAAACCCACCGCACAAGATGTTTCGGCTGCCGTGTGCCAAATCCGCCGTGAAAAATTGCCCGACCCTGCAGTCCAAGGCAATGTGGGCAGTTTTTACAAAAACCCGATTGTTTCCGCCCAAACTGCAGCCGCATTATTGGCACAATACCCCAATGCACCACATTATCCCCAAGACAATGGCAACATAAAACTGGCAGCTGCTTGGCTGATTGAACAATGCTGCCTGAAAGGATACCGCATCGGCAATGCCGCCGTACACGATAAGCAAGCTTTGGTACTCATCAACTGTGGTGGTGCAACGGCAGATGATGTATTGGCATTGTCATCACACATTTGCCATGCGGTTCAACAACGTTTTGGCATACACTTATCACCTGAACCTGTATGGCTGCCTGAAAACCCATCGTTCATCGTCAAAACTTGATGCAAACAAGTTCTAAAGTCCACTTTTCAGGCAGCCTATTGTCGCTGAAATGAAAACCTAATGAGCATTTTGAAAGTAAAATCATGAATTTTCCCCCACGCCACGCGCCTGTAACCCGAATGCGCCGCATGCGCCGCGATGATTTTTCACGCCGACTGATGCGCGAAACCGTTTTGACCGCCAACGATTTGATTTACCCCGTGTTTGTGTTGGAAGGCAAAAATCAGGAACAAGAAATCGCGTCCATGCCCAAAATCAAACGTCAGAGCATTGATTTATTATTGAAAACGGCGGAACGCGCTTGCGAATTGGGCGTGCCGATGTTGGCATTGTTCCCCGTGGTAACGCAAAACAAAACCGCAGACGCACGTGAAGCCTACAATCCCGAAGGTTTGGTGCAAACTGCTGTCCGCGCCTTACGCAAAGAATTTCCCGAATTGGGGATTATGACCGATGTCGCGCTCGACCCCTACACTTTGAGCGGGCAGGACGGTTTAACAGACGAAACAGGCTATGTGTTGAACGATGAAACGATAGAAGTTTTGGTAAAACAAGCAATTAGCCATGCCGAAGCAGGCGCACAAGTGGTCGCGCCATCGGATATGATGGACGGGCGAATTGGCGCAATCCGCCAAGCCCTTGAAACAAATGGGCATATTCACACGCGCATTATGGCGTATTCGGCAAAATACGCATCTGCATTTTATGGACCTTTCCGCGATGCGGTGGGCAGCGCAGGGAATTTGGGCAAATCCACCAAAGACCAATACCAGCAAGACCCCGCCAACAGCAACGAAGCCCTGCACGAAGTCGCGCTGGACATTGCCGAAGGCGCAGACATGGTGATGGTCAAACCCGGTATGCCCTATTTGGACGTGGTGCGCCGCGTGAAAGATGAATTTGGCGTTCCCACTTTTGCCTATCAGGTGTCGGGCGAATATGCGATGTTGATGGCGGCAATCCAAAACGGCTGGCTGGACGAAAATAAGGTGATTTTGGAGAGTCTGCTGGCATTCAAACGCGCTGGCGCAGACGGCATTTTGACGTATTTTGCGATTCAGGCAGCCGAGCAGTTGCGTGTGCAAAAATAAGCTTTCAGACAGCCTGGAACCACAAAATACGTAAACATTGCTAAAACCAATTTAAAGAAATATTTCAATAGAGTATAATAATACTCAACATGGGCTTTCAACCTTGTATGACAAAGGACAGAACATGAAAACCAATCCATTGGTATCCATTGCTTTATTGGCTTGCTTGTTTTCAGGCAGCCTCAATGCGTACGCACAAGATGATGAAGCACCCAAACGCCAGCCGCGCAATCCCGAAGAGCAACGTGCGGTACGCATTGCCAAAACCGCTACAGGTGGCGGACAGGTGGTATCCACAGACCGCGACTGGAACAATTGGGACGTAGACATTTTGCGTGGTTGCCTACTGTTTGAAGTGGAAGTCGACCATGAAACCAATCAGGTAGTCAGCCGAACCCACGATGACAGCGCATGCCATGACAGAGCAAAATTGATTGAATTGCGCGAAAAAGCCCGCCGTTACTTATTGCGTTGATTTCCAGGCTGCCTGAAACCAAATTAAACACAAGATGAATGTGATACCCGATTATTTAAATACCCAAGCCTTACGTTTGAATGCCGATGAAACAGCGGTGGCATATGCTGCGGCACAAACCGTCATGCAGCAAGGTCAGGCACACATTGAGCGCGCCATTTTGTTTCCCGAATGGCTGCCTGAAACTTTGTTGGCACAGCCCGAAGCCGAAACACAAAGCAAACGCATTTTTATGGCGTTGGATTCGGTATACAGTCGTGAAAAAATGCAAAGTGCAGCTGTTTATGTTTTGCTGCCTGAAAACAATGTGCTGGTGTGTGTGGCGCAGCAAGGCTTACCTTTGGCGCATACTTTGTCCATTGATGACGAAAACGCACAACACCATTTGGCAGCACGCAGCGCGCAAACGGGTTGGGCAAATGTGGTTGATGACACCGCTAAATGGCTGAAAAATGGCGATTTATTTGGTGCAGAAAATGTGCATACAGTGGCACAAATGTCGCTACCTTTGTGTCATGGCGATGGTCGATTGTATGGTGTATTGCATGTGGAACACCATACCCCATTCAGTTTAGCACAACAAGCCGTTTGGGTTGGTTTGGCTTTAGCCTTAACCGAAGCGGTGCAACAATGGTTGCCGCGTCCCAATCCAGATGAACATTAAATTAGAGAACCTGTGTCTTCTAACTAACCGCTAAATACAGGTTTTGAATATGCTGATGAACAAGAAAACATGAACAACAATCCCATTACACACTTAACTTCTTGCCGTTTGCCTACTGAATACGGCGTATTTCGCATGCACGGTTTTGAAGACACACGCACAGGTCAAGAACACATCGCTTTATTAATGGGCGATGTTTCAGGCAGCGAACCCGTTTTGTCGCGTATTCATTCCGAATGTTTAACGGGCGATGCCTTGTTTTCACAAAAATGCGATTGTGGGCCACAGTTACAAGCCGCAATGAAAGCCGTGCAAAATGAAGGTCGTGGCGTAATTGTGTATTTACGCCAAGAAGGGCGCGGCATCGGTCTGATTAACAAAATCCGTGCCTACGCTTTACAAGACCAAGGTATGGACACGGTTGAGGCCAATTTGGCACTGGATTTACCGATTGATGCTCGAGATTTCAGCATTGCCAAATACATTTATGAACATTTGGGGGTAAAAAGTGTCAAACTTTTAACCAATAATCCTGAAAAAATCCAAACTTTGCGTGATTGCGGCATCAATGTGGCAGCGCGTTTGCCCTTACATGTGGGCAATAATCCTGAAAATCAGGCTTATTTGGATACAAAAGCAGAAAAATTGCATCACATGATGTCAGAATAAAGCAGTCAGTATGGATTAACTGTCGTTTCCAATAAATGCAATTGAGACAACAACAACCGCCATGTACACCCTAGTACATAAGGAAGCTCTCAACCGCTGTACTGGTTTAAATTGAATTCACTATAAATGATTTGCATAAATGGTGGGTGCAAGCACCCACCCTACGATACTCAAATCTGGGGTTTAGTAAAAATTACAGGCTGCCTGAAAGCCATTTTGTGTTTTCAGACAGCCTGTTCCACGCCAAAATCACGCATTCTCAGGCAGCAAATCCAATTTTGCCATCAACAAACGGTCGCCATCTTCGGCAGGATTAGGCGAAGTCAAAAGCGTATCACCGTAAAAAATTGAGTTTGCACCAGCCAAAAAACACATCGCTTGCACCGCTTCACTCATGCCTTTTCGCCCTGCACTCAAACGCACATAACTTTGTGGCATGGTAATCCGTGCCACCGCAATCGTTCGGACAAACTCCGTCCAATCCAAATCTTCAGCATTTTCCAATGGCGTGCCTTCAATTTTCACCAACTGATTAATTGGCACACTTTCAGGTTGTGGGTCAAGATTAGCAAGACTGGTAATTAAACCCGCACGTTCAGGGCGTGTTTCATTCATGCCCACAATGCCACCACAACAAATTTTCATGCCTGCTCTGCGCACTTTGCCCAACGTATCCATGCGGTCTTCATGACGGCGTGTGTGAATGATGTCGTTATAGCGGTCGGGGTCGGTGTCCAAATTGTGGTTGTAATAATCCAAACCTGCTTGTTGCAAATCTTCTGCCATGCCCTCTTCCAACAAGCCGAATGTGCCACAAGTTTCCAAACCTTCAGCTTTCACAGCGCGTATCATTTCTGCCACCACTTTGATGTCATTCGGCTTAGGACCACGCCAAGCAGCACCCATACAAAAACGCGATGCACCGCGTTCTTTGGCAATTTTCGCCATTTTGACCACTTCTTCCACTTCCAATAATGCAGACTTTTGTACGCCTGTTTGGTAATGCGCCGATTGTGGACAATATTCGCAATCCTCCGAACAACCGCCTGTTTTTACAGACAGTAAAGTAGAAAGCTGAATGCGTTGAGAGTCAAAATTTTCCCTGTGTACTTGGGCTGCCTGAAAAATCAGGTCAAGAAAAGGCAAATCAAACAGCTCTTCAACTTGGCATTTACGCCAATATTGGGCGGTGGGATGTGGCGCAGGTGTGATTTTGCGGCGCAATGCGATAGGACGTAGTGCAGCAGTAGTCATGTCAAATTCCTTATGTTTTTTGCAGCAACACATTGTTGCTGACAGCAGGGGCATTCCGCATAATGTGGAATGTTGCGAAAAAAGAAAACCAGAAAAATGATTTTCACTTTAATTGAATTGGCTTTCAGGCAGCCTTTAGTAAAGCAATATTTTAACCCATCTGTTTGTCTATTGCGTATTCCAGCAATAAACAAATTATGATACACAAAAATTGCAACTGCCCATAAAAGGCTGCCTGAAAACCAGAAATTACCATGAAATCAAAAATTCAAATATCCCCTTCCGCCTTATCCCCTTCGGCTTCCATCCACGCGCGGCGGCTTGCCGCTTCGCCCTTGCCCATCAGTTTCAGGAACACGGTTTCGGTGTGTGCCGTGTCTTGTGTGGGGATTTGCACTTGCAGCAGCCTGCGTGTGTCGGGGTGCAAAGTGGTGTCTTTCAGTTGGTCGGGATTCATCTCGCCCAAGCCTTTGAATCGGCTGATGGAAAAACCATTTTCGCGGATTTTTTCGCTGCTCAATCTTTCCAAGATGGCTTTCAATTCGTTTTCGTCCAGTGCGTACAATTTGCGAGCGGGTTTGTTTTTGCCTTGCGCGTTCACGTCCACGCGGAAAAGCGGTGGTTGTGCCACATAAATGTTGCCATTTGCCACCAATTTAGGAAAATGACGGTAAAAAAGCGTCAAAAGCAACACTTGAATGTGTGCGCCGTCCACGTCTGCATCGGACAAAATGGCGATTTTGCCGTAACGCAAACCGCTCAAATCCACATCGTCATCGGCACCGTGTGGGTCCACGCCAATGGCGACTGAAATGTCGTGGATTTCGGCATTGCCAAACAGTTGGTCTTTGTGAATTTCAAAGCTGTTCAACACTTTACCGCGCAAGGGCAAAACTGCCTGAAAACGCTTATCTCGCGCCAATTTGGCTGAACCGCCAGCCGAATCGCCTTCTACCAAAAACAATTCGTTTTCGCGTACGTCTTCGCTTTCGCAATCGGTCAATTTGCCTGGTAAAACCGCCACGCCAGAGCCTTTTTTCTTTTCCACTTTTTTCACAGAACGCATACGCGCTTGGGCTTGTTTGATGGCTAGCTCGGCGATTTTTTTGCCCATTTCCACGTTTTGATTGAGCCACAATTCCAATGGGTCGGCACACACGGTGGCAACCAGTTTGAGCGCGTCTCGGTTGGTGAGTTTGTCTTTGGTTTGCCCTTGGAATTGGGGGTCAAGCACGCGCGCGGACAGCACAAACGCCACGCGGCTGAACACGTCATCGCTTTGCAATTTGACGCCACGCGGTAACAGGTTGTGGTGATTGATGAAATTGTTTACGGCATTGAACGTGGCTTGTTTTAAACCTGCTTCGTGCGTGCCGCCCAATGGCGTGGGAATGAGATTGACGTAGCTTTCGTTGGCGCAACTGCCTTCTTCCAGCCATGTGAGGGCAAATGCCGCGCCTTCGCCTTCGCGGAAATCTTCGTGGCTGCCTGAAATGTGGTTTTCGCTGGCGAAAATGGGGGCGATTTCTTGTGCGTTTACCAATAAATCGGCAAGATAGCTGCGTAAACCTTGCGGATAATGCCATGTTTGGGTGTGGGCGGTATTTTCAGGCTGCCCTTTGATGTGGCGCGTTAGCGACACGCTCACGCCTTGTAATAACACGGCTTTGGCGCGGAGCAGGCGTTCTAATTCGGTCAAATTGTAGTTGGCTTGTTCAAAGTATTTGGGGTCGGGGTAAACGCGGATTTCGGTGCCTGTGTCTTTGGGGCTGCATTTGCCGATTTCGTGTAGCGGTTCAAGCACTTCGCCATGCGCGAACACGATGCGTGAGATTTTGCCTTCGCGTTTGACGCTGACTTCCAAGCGCGTGGACAGGGCGTTGGTTACGGACACGCCCACACCGTGCAAACCGCCTGAAAAGGCGTATGCGCCATTGCCGTCTTTTTTGTTGAATTTGCCGCCTGCGTGGAGCTGGGTAAATACCAGTTCAATAACGGGAATTTGCTCAATGGGGTGCAAACCTGTGGGAATGCCGCGCCCGTTGTCGCGCACGGTAATGGAATGGTCGGGGTGGATTTGTACGTCAATTTGTGTGGCGTGTCCGCCCAATGCTTCGTCTGCGGCATTGTCTATCACTTCTTGAATGATGTGGGTGGGCGAATCGGTGCGGGTGTACATACCAGGGCGTTCTTTGACAGGCTCTAAACCTTTGAGAACTTTAATGCTTTCTTCGGAATAAGATGGATTTTTTGCCATTGTGAATGTGGTTTCTGAAACAATTTTAGGGGTATATTGTAAAGGATTTGTGCTTTTCAGGCAGCCCAATAACGGTATAGTCGTGAAAGCAAAAAAGCAATACAAGGCGACCATAATTTCCGTCAACGTGGCTGCCTGAAAATCCTTTATAATTCGCGCATTTTAAATATTGTTGGAAATCCAAAGCATGGCACACATTCACATCATCGGCATAGGCGGCACATTCATGGGCGGACTGGCAGCCATCGCCCAACAAGCAGGTTTCAAAGTAACAGGTTGCGATGCCAAAATGTATCCACCCATGAGTACGCAACTGGAAAACTTGGGCATTGAAATCCACGAAGGCTTTGACGCGGCACAGTTGGACACCTTCCCAGCCGATGTGTATGTGGTCGGCAACGTTGCCAAACGCGGCATGGACGTGATTGAAGCCATTTTAAACAAAGGCTTGCCCTACACATCGGGCCCGCAATGGCTGGCGGAAAACGTGTTGCACAAAATGTGGGTGCTGGGCGTGGCAGGCACGCACGGCAAAACCACCACTGCCTCCATGCTCGCGTGGGTGTTGGAATACGCAGGATATGGCGCAGGCTTTTTGATTGGCGGTGTGCCGCAAAACTTTGATGTTTCAGCGCGTTTGCCACAAAATGGCTCATCGTTTTTCGTGATTGAAGCCGATGAATACGACACCGCATTCTTTGACAAACGCAGCAAATTCGTTCACTACCGCCCCCGCACCGCGATTTTGAACAATTTGGAATACGACCATGCCGACATTTTTCCCGATTTAAACGCCATTCAAACCCAATTTCATCATCTCGTCCGCACCGTGCCAAGCGAAGGCTTAATCGTGGCAAACGGACGCGAAAGCAGCCTGAAAAACGTCTTGGAACGCGGCTGCTGGACACCCACCCAATTTTTTGGCGAACAAAGCGACTGGCAAATCAGCAACTTGCAACAAGACGGCAGCTTTGACGTGCAATTTCACGGCGAAACGGTCGGACACATCGCGTGGGATTTGTTGGGCGAACACAATCGCCAAAACGCCCTTGCCGTGATTGCGGCTGCAAAACACGTTGGCGTGAACGTTCAGGCAGCCTGCGAAGCGTTGAGCCAATTCAAAAACGTAAAAAGACGCATGGAAATCAAAGGCGTGGTCAACAACATAACCGTTTACGATGATTTCGCCCATCACCCCACTGCTATCGCCACCACACTGGACGGTTTGCGCCAAAAAGTGGGCAAAGCGCGAATTGTTGCCGTGTTGGAGCCGCGTTCCAACACCATGAAACTCGGCACGATGAAAGCCGCGCTGCCTGAAAGTTTGCGTGGCGCGGACGCGGTGTTCTGCTATGCTGGCGGTGTGGATTGGGACGTTCAGACAGCCCTCAATCCTTTGGGCGACAAATTGCACATCGGACAAAATTTTGACGATTTTGTGAACGATTTGGCACAATTCGCGCAAAATGGCGACCATATTTTGATTATGTCCAATGGCGGATTTGGTGGCATTCACGATAAACTGTTGGCGAAATTGGGCAGATAAATTTCAGGCTGCCTGAAAACACCAATCACACTAAAATCTCTCCTTATTCAAATCAACATGAAAGACCAAAATGTCCAATCAAAACGAAACCTTATTTGAACGCGCCAAACAAATCATTCCTGCTGGCGTAAACTCGCCTGTTCGCGCTTTTGGCAGCGTGGGCGGCATTCCGCGTTTCATCAGCAAAGCGCAAGGCGCACACGTTTGGGACGCAAACGGCACACAATACATTGATTATGTTGGCTCTTGGGGAACGGCAATTGTCGGACACGCCCACCCCGAAGTGGTGGAGGCAGTTCAGGCTGCCGCGCTGGGCGGTTTGTCGTTTGGCGCACCCACCGAGGGCGAAATTGCCATTGCCGAAGAAATCGCTAAAATCGTGCCAAGCGTACAACGTTTGCGTTTGGTCAGCTCTGGCACGGAGGCGACCATGACGGCAATTCGTTTGGCGCGTGGCTACACGGGGCGCGACAAAATCGTCAAATTTGAAGGCTGCTATCATGGGCATTCCGACAGTTTGCTCGTGAAAGCAGGTTCGGGTTTGCTCACATTCGGCAACCCCAGTTCGGCTGGCGTGCCAAGCGATTTGACCCAACACACCATTGTGTTGCCCTACAACGATGTGTCAGCCTTAAAACAGGCGTTTGACGAATTGGGCGAGCAAATTGCAGGCGTGATTTTGGAGCCGATTGCGGGCAACATGAATTTGGTTCGCGCCACACCCGAGTTTGTCCAAACCCTGCGCCAAGTTACCGAACAAAACGGTGCGGTGCTGATTTACGATGAAGTGATGACGGGTTTTCGCGTGGCATTGGGTGGCGCACAATCCTTGCACGGCATCACGCCCGATTTGACCACCATGGGCAAAGTGATTGGTGGCGGTATGCCTTTGGCGGCATTTGGCGGCAAAAAAGAGATTATGGATTGCATTTCGCCTTTGGGTGGGGTGTATCAGGCAGGCACTTTGTCGGGCAACCCTGTGGCGGTGGCGGCTGGTTTGAAAACTTTGGAGATTATTCAACGCCCTGATTTTTATGAAAACCTGTCTGCCCGAACCCAACAACTGGCGCAAGGTTTAACATCGGCAGCACAAGCATCTGGCGTGGATTTTTGTGCCGATAGCGTGGGCGGTATGTTTGGTTTGTATTTCGCCCAACAATTCCCCCAAACTTATGCCGATATGATGGCGAGCAATGTTGATGGTTTCAAACAATTTTTCCATGCGATGTTGAACAAAAATGTGGCATTTGGACCTTCGGCTTATGAAGCGGGTTTTGTGTCTGCTGCACACACGCCTGAATTGATTGAGGAAACGATTGAGATTGCAAAACATGTGTTTGCACAAATGAAGTAAACAATCCAAACCTTTCAGGCAGCCTAACAGTACACGACAAGTTTTAAAAACACATTTTGCAGGGTGCGTACCACACACCAAAATATTAGGAAATTGTTTGAAATTGTGGCATGTGATACACACCCTACGCATTGAAAATGAATGATGTGAAATGGTGGGTGCCTGCCCCCACCCGATACCCCTCATTAGGTCATGCTCAAAATATAGTAAATCAAATACAAAATGAGACACCATATAGGGTGTAACTTATCCTATTTGTCAATGAATTAACCACATATTGATACACGGCTCTCGTTGTCGCCTAATACTGCTTTTGCACTTTTTCACGACCGTATCCGACATCAAACAGGCTGCCTGAAAACCTTTCAGGCAGCCTGTTTGCATCATCTGGCTGTCAATCAAGCACAAGCATAACGCGCCATACCCAAATCATCGGCTTGAATGTCGGTGGTTTTTCCACCCACACAATCCGCCGTTAATTTTCCCGAACCCAGCGACATCGTCCAACCCAGCGTACCATGTCCTGTATTGGTAAACAGATTATCAAAACGGGTTTTACCAATGATTGGCGTGCTATCAGGTGTCATCGGACGCAAACCGCTCCAATACTCGGCTTGTTCGGTGTATCCACCATGAGGAAACAATTCATTGACCACCATACTCAATGTTTCCTTATGGGTTTCAGGCAGCCTGATTTGATAGCCCGACAATTCCGCCATACCGCCCACGCGAATGCGATTATTAAAGCGCGTAAGTGCCACTTTATAGGTTTCGTCCAACACCGTAGATTGTGGAGCGCGATTTTCATCGGCAATTGGAATCGTCAGCGAATAACCTTTTACAGGATAAACAGGCAAATCCAAACCAATTTGTTGTAACACCGTACGACTGAAACTGCCCAATGCACACACAAAAGCATCAGCGGTAAACATTTGCCCACCTGCATGAACCCCTGTAATCAGGCTGCCTGAAACCTCAAAGCGACTGATTTCGCTATTGAACACAAATTGCACACCGCGTGTTTGCAACAACTGCGCCAATTTTTGCGTGAACAAGCGACAATCACCTGTGCTGTCGTTGGGCAAATGAAATGCACCTGCGATTTGGTGGCGAATATGAGCAAGAGCTGGCTCAAATTGCAACACACCATCAGCATCAAGTTGCTGATATGGCACATTAAAACTGTCTAATACACCCATACTTTGACAATGCTGCCTGAACAAAGTTGCATCACGGAACAAGTGCAAAGTACCTTGATGTCGCTGTTCAAAATCCAGTTTTTCTTCTGCTTCAAATTGGTGCAACAAAGCGCGACTGTATTCCGAAATCCGCATCATGCGCGATTGATTGCGCGAGTAAGCCACACTGTTGCAATTTGCAGTCATTTGCGCCAACCAACGCATTTGAAACAAGCTACCATCAGGGCGAATAATCAAAGGCGAATGTTTTTTACCCAACCACTTCAAAGCTTTCATAGGGATATTTGGCGCAGCCCAAGGCGTGGTATAACCAAAAGAAAGCTGCCCTGCATTGGCGTAACTGGTTTCATCTGCCACACCAGCAGCACGGTCAATCACGGTAACCTGATGCCCAGCCTGGTTCAGATAATAAGCCGTAGCAACGCCAACCACGCCTGCGCCCAAAACGATAACCTGCATAATCCTACTCTCCTCTGAATTGTTGTTTTGCTGCCTGAAAAGCAGGCGAATTATAAACGCTTTTCGGTATTTTGGGCTGCCTGACCAGCACACGCCAAACAACATCTAAAACACCATTGCATTAAAGTGCATGATACACGCCGTTCTGACAAAAAACGTCATCTCATGCTGCCTGAAATGCCACAATCGGCATAAAAAATACACTGACAAAAAATGTCAGAAAACAAAATAATCAATTAAAACAATAAAATAAAAATAAAAATTAACTTGGCATTGCCCCTGCTACCAATCAGGTAAGACAGCAGAATTTGCCGAACACAAAAAACACAGCATCTTTCGGCAACTTCCTTTTTAAATCAAGATGCTGGTAATTATCTTTTGGAGATATTAAAATGAAAACATTGCAAAAAGGTTTCACACTGATTGAGTTGATGATTGTAATCGCTATTATCGGTATTTTGGCTGCTATCGCATTGCCTTTGTACCAAGATTACATTTCTAAATCACAAACCACTCGCGTAGTAGGTGAGTTGGCTGCTGCCAAAACTGCAGTTGACGCAGCTTTGTTTGAAGGTAAACAACCTGTTCTGGGTACGACCAATCCTGGTACTTCTGTTTCACCTATCGGTTTGTCAACTGGTGCTGAAACTACCACTGCAACTTCTGCACAAACCCGTTCTAACTTGATGGGTCAATTAGATTTAACTTGGGATGCAGCTAAACCCAGCGAAGTAACTGTTGCTGCAACTTTGGGTCGCAATGTGAATGGCGACATTAAAGGTACTGTAATTTCTCAAAAACGTGATGCTACTGGCGTATGGACTTGCGTGGTTGATGGTAAAGGTACTGGTTGGAAAGACAAATTCATTCCTACTGGTTGCAAAAAATCAACTTAATAAGCCGTAATTCGGTAATAGAAACCGCTTGCTGATAAGGCAGGCGGTTTTTCTGCTATTTTGGATTTTTTAATGGAATAAATGTCATGTCTATTCGCAATTTTTTAACCAAAGACCATCAATTGCCGCCATTTTCCACTTATCGCAGCCCTTTGTTATGGGCTTTGGTGTGTGTGTTGCTGCCCAATTTGTTTTTTTGGATTGTAGCTGGCTTGGGCAATTTAGCGCGTCCGTTGATTAATTTTGATTATTTTCTACCAGTTTTGTTGATGGCATTGCCTTTGCCATGGCGATTGGGCAAAATTTTGGGCGGCGTGGCATTGGTTTTTGCCATTGCGGTGGACTTAATCATGTTTGCCATGCAGATTTTTCCATTTTTGGATATTGCAGCCATCCGTTATCTTGCGCCGTTTATTCATACCGCACCGCTGCGTTTGTTGCTGCTTTCGGCTGTTGCCATTATCTACGCGCTGTTGTTTCCTTTTTTACAAAATTGGACAATGCGTAAAACTTCATTGAAATGGGTGATTTTGATACTGTGTGTGATTGGTTTACCCAGCTGGTATTTGCAGTATGACAAATATCATGAAACATATGGCTTGCGCTTTGCGCGTGGCAATCATTATTTCGCTCACAGCCAGGTGCAGTTGTATCGCTCAGAAATAGGTGATGATTTTTACCGATTAACGCAAATGGAGCCTGTGATTATGCCTAATCATAAGGAGAATGCTTCGCAACGTTTCAGGCAGCCTTTTGCAGATAAGGTTTTATTGGTGGTGGCTGAATCATGGGGTATGTCGCGTGAGCCAACTGTTCATCGAGCAATTTTGCAGAATATTTATAATCAACAAGAAAATTTGGCATTTATTGAAGAAGGGTTCTTTGATTTTTATGGTGCAACGGTGCAGGGAGAAATTCGTGAATTATGCAATTTCAATACTGAAAATGGCTATGCATTCAGTAAATTGCCTGCCGAAACTTTTGAATCATGTTTGCCAAATGTTTTTAAGAAAGCGGGCTATCAAACTGTGGGTTTGCATGGAGCAAGCAGCTTGTTGTATGACCGCAATGCTTGGTATCCACATGTGGGTTTTCAAAAAACGGTGTTTGGCGAGCATTTGTTGAATTTGAAAAAATGCTATGCTTTTAATGGTGTGTGTGATGAAGAGATGTTGAACATTATTGGCGATGAATTTAAGCAAGCTGGAAAACAAAAGACTTTTGTGTATTGGCTGACCTTAACTGCTCACTTGCCTTATGATGTTGGTGATATGCGTTCCGAACGTTTTGATTGTGATGCTTTAAATGTTACCAAAGGCGATATTTGTAATAATATGCGCTTGCAGTCGCAGTTGTTTGATGACTTGGGTGAACTCATTAAGCGACCTGAAATGAAAGGGGTGGAAGTGATTGTGGTGGGCGACCACATGCCGCCGATTATGGGTGATGTGCCTTTGTATAAAAATCTGCATTTTAATGATGTGGCATGGCTGCATTTTAAAGTGAAAGAATAATTAGGATTTTTTATAAGATTAAGATGAAATCAGGCTGCCTGAAACTATTTCAGGCAGCCTTCCTTGTATATGCACACCCCAAGTTAGGGGAAAGTTGTAACAGTATCTTTGTCATCAATACATCATCTTTTTGATTTATGGAGATGTTTGTATCGTACAATCTGCTGGTGTAAATTTGTCTTTCCAAGAGGTAACAGTTGTGGCACTTGGGTTGATGGTGCAATGCCATTCAGGAGTGCGCGTTAAGGTAAGTTGTAATCCTTGTAAACCTGCGTAGGCTTCTGAACCCAATGTTGCAGTAATCGCCAAATGTTTTTTGTTATGTCTGTAAATTTCAATTTCGGCAATTTTCATGAGATTGGAATTGGGATTGTTTCCATCAATGCCAATGTATTTGTATCTACCACCTTGACCATCGTGTTGCTCATCTTGAGCGGGATTGAGTGTGGGCGTATGTCCATTACCTACTGTAAAATCAATGATGCTGCGTGTACTGCTTAATTCGTAATACACACGGGTAATTTGTGCTTTGGCAATGTAGTCTTGATATACAGGTAAGGCAATCGCCGCCAAAATGCCAATGATGGCAATGGTAATCATCAATTCAATTAGAGCAAAACCGTGTTGTTTACTTTGTATGGTCATTGTGTTTGTTGTCTTTCGTGCAATTGAATGGGATACCTTGTAAATTGGATTAAGCAAGTTTGATGCCATTGGGGATTTCAAAATCAATAAACTTAATTTATAATTCTGTTTTTAAATGGTTTTATGGGTTTTAAGATGAAAAAATCTTATCCATTGGATAAAATGGCTGTAAAAAATAAGTTGAAAGCAGCAGCATGGCATTTTGTGTTTTCGGTGTTGGTGTTTGTGTTGGCTTTGGTGTGGATACGTTGGTTTTTGTATCCCGATTTTCATTTTGATTTAAATGGTGTGTGGTATGGCTTGCGTTTGGTTGCTGGGGTGGATTTGGTTTTAGGACCGTTGATTACGTTTTTGGTTTTTCATCATGCCAAACCTTTGCGTGAGAAAATCATGGATTTTACCTTGATTGGCTTGGTTCAGGCAGCTGCTTTGTTTTATGGTTTGTATACCATGTATCAGGAACATCCGCGTATGCTAACCTTGTATCAATATGGTACGGCGATGACCATCACGCAAAGGGAATATGCAACGGACAAGATGGTTTTGCCTGCTGATTTATCGCAATTTAGTCAAGTGGGTCATGTTCCTGTGGTTTTTTACCAACGTACCAAAGAGCAACAAGCTGTGTTTTCACCTTTAACTTTAGCTGATTTGCAGCTTGCTAATCAAAATGTACGCCACTATATGACTTATGATGACGATAAACATATTTTAGCAGAATTGGACAAACAATACGGAGAAAATAAGGTATATGTGTTTGCCATTATGGGTAAATATCAAGGGGCGTTTGTGGCAATGGATGCACAGCTGAATGTTGTCCGTATTTTTGGACAGCGTGATTTACATTGATATGGTTTTGCAAATATGGTCGCAGAAATGAAAATGCAATACAGGGCAACACGAGAGCCTTGTATTCCCAGACCTGCCAAGTTCTTCGTAGTTCGAATACTTATATCCGATACCTACGCGATATGAAATGTATATAAGGGTGTTGACAACGCCGTAGTGCTGCAACTATACAAAAATGTACTGGTCTACAACGGCTTCAGAAATTGTCGTATGCTGAAAAGGCTGCCTGAAAACAGAAATTGTGTTTTCAGGCAGCCTTTGATTTGTGGGTTGGTAAAAATTAACCTTGTTTGCGTGCTGGCAATTTTTCTTTGATGCGTGCTGCTTTACCTGTTAAACCACGCAAGTAGTACAGTTTAGCACGGCGTACATCGCCACGACGCTTTACTTCAATTTTTTCTACGCGTGGAGAGTACAAGGGGAATGTACGCTCTACGCCTTCACCATTGGAAATTTTGCGTACGATGAAGTTGCTGTTTAAACCACGATTTTTGCGTGAAATCACTACACCTTCATAGGCTTGCAAACGAGTGCGGTTGCCTTCTACTACGCGTGCATACACCACTACGGTGTCGCCAGGTCCAAATTCTGGGATTTCTTTGTTTAAACGAGCAATTTCTTCTTGCTCTAATTGTGCGATTAAGTTCATGTTTTTCCTTAATATAATATGGATTAACCCTTGCTTTTAGCGTGTTCCTTATGGATTTTCGCTAAAAGTTGGCTTTCCTGTGGGAGTAAAGTGCGGTTTTCCAGTAAATCGGGTCGCCGCTCGAGTGTGCGCCGCAGCGATTGTTCCAATCGCCATTGCGCGATTAAGGCGTGATTCCCTGATTTAAGTACATCGGGTACAGCCATGCCTTGAAATTCTGCGGGGCGAGTGTAATGTGGGCAATCCAATAAGCCGTCAGCAAATGAGTCTTGTTGCGCGGATTGTATGTCGCCCAATACACCTGGTATGAAGCGTAATACTGCGTCCATGAGCATCATGGCGGGCAATTCGCCACCTGATACGACAAAATCACCAATGGCAATTTCCTCATCAACTGCGGTTTGCAAGATGCGTTCGTCCACACCTTCGTAACGACCACAAAGCAAAATTAGATTATCCAGTTGCGCCAGTTCCAAGACTTTGGCATGGTTTAAAGGTTTGCCTTGTGGACTTAAATAAACCACTTTTAGGCTGTCTGAAAGGCATTTTTGTTTGGCGACATCAATGGCTTTTGCCAATGGCTCTGCCATCATAATCATGCCTGGCCCGCCGCCAAATGGGCGGTCGTCAATATAACCAAGTTTGTTGTCGGCAAATTGGCGTGGATTAATGGCGTTAAATTGCCACAGTTTTTGCTTTTTGGCGCGCCCTGTTACACCGTGTTCAGTAATGCTGTGAAACATTTCAGGAAACAGGCTTATCGCTTGTATTAACATCAATAATCCAAGCCCCAATCGGCAGTAATGATGCGATTTTCGGTATCAACAGCATCTATGTAGTGCGACACAAAAGGTATCAGTCTTTCGTTATCGCCGCTTTTGACTACCAAAACATCGTGCGCACCTGTTTCCAGCAGTTTGACCACTTTACCTAGTAGAATATCATCGCGATTGCGAACTTGCATACCGATTAGGTCTGCCCAGTAATATTCATCGGTTTCGGTTTGAGCGAAACTTTCACGCGGCACTTCTATGACATAACCGCGTAATAGGGTGGCAGCATCGCGGTCGTTAATGTGGCTGAATTTGATTTGGAGTTCATCGCCAGCAATATGGGCATTTTCTACTTCCACCTGCTGAATGTGGCTGCCTTTAACCAAACGCCATTGTGGATAATCCAAAAGACCATCGGCGTATTCAGTAGAGGTTTGGATTTTAACCCAGCCTTTGATACCAAATGCGCCCTTGATGTGTCCCATTGCAATCCAGTTTTGCGTATCCATAGTGGATTAAGCAGCGACTTTTTGCTCTTTAACCAATTTAGCAACAGCATCGCTTAATTGCGCGCCTTGACCAACCCAATGGTTCAGACGATCAGCAGAGATGCGAACGCGTTCTTGTTTTTCGTTGGCAACAGGATTGTAAAAGCCGATGCGTTCAATGAAACGACCATCACGACGATTGCGGCTGTCGGCTGCAACGATATTGTAAAAAGGGCGTTTTTTAGAGCCGCCACGGGCTAAACGGATAACTACCATGTTTTCATTCCTTAAAATTAAAGGGCGCATGCGTGAATGCGTAATGTGTGAATATGGAAAATCGCGTATTTTAGTGCGTTTTTACCTGTTTGGGCAAGTGTTTATTTGTTTTTTGTTTCAGGCAGCTTAAAAAAAGCCATATGGACAGTTTTTCTGCTACGCACATCGGCATATAATGCGCTTTTTCTGACATTGTCAGGTTGCCTGAAAGGTAAAGTTGAGATGCGTCCTTTAATTTGTGAAATTCGTTTACATCATTTGCGCCATAATTATCAAACGCTGAAAAAGTTGCACGGTGGCAAACTTTTGGCTGTGGTTAAAGCCAATGCTTATGGACACGGTTCGGTACGGTGCGCGCAAGCTCTGCATGATTTGGCGGACGGTTTTGCGGTTGCGTGTTTGGAGGAGGCAATTGAGTTGCGTGAAAATGGTATCACGCGCCCGATTTTGTTGTTGGAGGGTGTGTTTCAGGCAGCCGAATACGATTTGGTAGACAAATTCAATCTTTGGACGGTGGTGCACAATCAAGGACAACTGGAAGCCTTGTTGGCGTACAACTGGCACAATCCCGTAACCGTTTGGCTGAAAATGGACAGCGGTATGCACCGTGCTGGCTTTTTTCCACACAATTATGCGGCGGCTTACACTGCTTTGAAACAAAGTCCGCAAGTTGCTGAAATTGTTAAAATGACACATTTTGCTTGCGCCGATGAAGCGGAACGGGGTATGACTGAAATGCAAATTGAGGCTTTTGATATTGCATGTCAGGATTTAGCAGGCGAGAGCAGTTTGGCAAATTCTGCTGCTTTAATTGCCTATCCCGAAGCGCGGCGTGAGTGGGGGCGTGCAGGCATCTCGCTTTATGGCATCAATCCTGTTGCTGTGCTTTCAGGCTGCCTGAAAAATGGTGAACAAGTGGCATTGAAACCCGTTATGCGCTTAACAAGCAGAATTTTTGCTGAACGTGTATTGCAGCCACATGAACCGATTGGTTATGGCGCAAAGTTTTATACCAAGCGTTCTACGCGAGTGGGCTTGGTGGCATGTGGTTATGCTGATGGCTATCCACGCCATGCACCCAATGATACACCAATTGCAGTAAATGGAGAGCGTACACGTTTGATTGGGCGCGTTTCTATGGATATGCTGACGGTGGATTTGCATGACAGTCATCATGGTGCAGACAGCGAAGTGGAGTTATTTGGTGATGTGGTGAGTGTGAACGAAGTGGCAACCGCAGCAGACACGATTGCTTATGAAATTTTGTGCAATATTAAACGTGCTAATCGAGTTTATGTTGATGATTAAATGGCGTTTACATTGGTTTAATTCATGATGTTTTTGGGGTATGGTCGTTGTGCAAGGTTGGTACGCCCAAAAACTTGCAAGTTCCCGTATTTTTAACCCTGTCAGGTAGAATACAGTTGCTACGCGGTATCTAATTTGAGAACTTGGTAGATATGAGACCCCCTACCCTAACAATATCGGTTGATTTAAATAAAATGGTTAAATTGTTTTATCCCAAATAAAAGGCTGCCTGAAACGTTTTCAGGCAGCCTTTGTTTAGTCTTCAATTATTTATTTTCCAACTTCGGAATCACCGAGCCTTCGCCCAATTGCACCAAACCCGTTTGTGCATAAACACCCAATTTATGACGTGTATCGGCAATGTCCAAATTGCGCATGGTCAGTTGTCCGATGCGGTCAAGTGGTGTGAATGCGGCATTTTCCACTTTTTCCATGCTCAATTTTTCGGGGGCGTAGCTCAAATTGGGGCTTTCGGTGTTCAGGATTGAGTAGTCGTTGCCGCGTCTCAATTCCAGCGTTACTTCGCCCGTAATGGCTTTTGCCACCCAACGTTGGGCGGTTTCGCGCAACATCAGGGCTTGGCTGTCAAACCAGCGTCCTTGATACAGCAATCTGCCCAAGCGTAAACCGTTGATGCGGTATTGTTCAATGGTGTCTTCGTTGTGAATGCCTGTGAGCAAGCGTTCGTAGGCGATGTGGAACAATGCCATTGCGGGGGCTTCGTAAATGCCGCGTGATTTGGCTTCAATGATGCGGTTTTCAATTTGGTCGCTCATGCCCAAGCCGTGTCGTCCACCGATTTTGTTGGCTTCCAAAAACAAATCTACTGGACTAGCAAATTCTGTGCCATTTAATGCCACGGGCACGCCTTCTTCAAAACGCACGGTTACGGTTTCGGCTTTGATGGCGACATTTTCGTCCCAAAACGCCACGCCCATAATGGGTTTGACGATTTTGATGCCTGTGTTCAAAAATTCCAAATCTTTGGCTTCGTGGGTTGCGCCCAACATATTGGAATCGGTGGAATAGGCTTTTTCTACTGACATTTTGTAGTCAAAACCGTTGGCAATCAAAAATTCGGACATTTCTTGGCGACCGCCCAATTCGTCAATGAATTGTTGGTCGAGCCATGGTTTGTAGATTTTCAATGCGGGGTTGGTGAGCAAGCCGTAGCGGTAGAAACGTTCAATGTCGTTGCCTTTGTAGGTTGAGCCATCGCCCCAAATGTGTACATCGTCTTGTTTCATGGCGGCAACCAACATGGTGCCTGTTACAGCGCGACCGAGTGGGGTGGTGTTGAAATAGGGCATACCGCCTGTGGAAACGTGAAACGCGCCGCTTTGAATGGCGGCAATGCCTTCGTGGGCAAGCTGGGCGCGGCAATCAATCAGGCGTGCGACTTCTGCGCCATATTGTTTGGCTTTTTCGGGAATGGCGTTGTAGTCGTCTTCGTCAGGCTGCCCTAAATTGGCGGTGTAGGCGTAGGGGTTTGCGCCTTTGAGTTTCATCCACAATAATGCGGCTGATGTGTCCAATCCGCCTGAAAAGGCGATGCCGACTTTTTGTCCTGTGGGGAGATTTTGTAAAATGGTGGCGTTGCTCATGTCAAATATCCTTTGAAAAATGACCCAAAATAAAAGCAGAATTATGGGTTAAATGCGTCACAGGGTAAAGGTTTCTTTTGTATGGTCACAGAATTAAATAAAGCAGGACACGGCGGACGTTGTCGCCTTGCCCTGCTTTATTTAATTCTGTGACTGTATTTGAGATGTTTTTCAGGCAGCCTAAAATGCATAATCAAAGGCTGCCTGAAAACTCATGACTTGGCTTCCAAATCGCTCAATTCACGTGCTTCGTTTGCCAACATAATGGGAATGCCATCGCGAATGGGAAACGCCAATTTAGCGGCTTTGCTCCACAATTCTTGCTTGTCGGCATGATAAGTAAGTGGCTGCTTGGTCAACGGGCAGACCAATAAATCAAGATATTTTTGTTCCATTATTTATTCGGCTTTCTCGGGGTGTTTTTCGTTTTTAGGGAAGATGATTATTTGCAATTCTTTTTGCCAGCGTGAATTGTGGCGCTGCATGGTGTCTTGTTGTGCTTTGATGAGTAAGGGCATGATGTTTTGCATGAATTCGGGCATCATGGCAGTGGTTTTTTGTCGAAATCCTTGACCTTGTGGGGTGCGGTAAAAAGCAGTAGCAGCTTTCACTTCTGCGGTAGTAAAGTGTTTTCGGGCTTGTTGTTGCCAGATATTTTTAACTTGGGACATGAAAGCGGCATCAAAGGTTTCTTTGAAAACCGTTTGACCCATGTCCAATTGCAGGGCGTGTAAGCGTTGTTTTTGTTCTGCATTTAAATTCTGGAGTTGTTCGGTGCTGATGTGTTGTTGCATCATCTCTACCATGCTGGTAGGCATGGTGTTTTTTAGCTCATCAAGCTGTTTTTCTATCTGCATCGCTTGATACAGGTGGTTTAATTGGGTGTCGCTGGGTGTCTGCGCTCGTGCAATTGGGATTAAATTAAGGGCAATCAGGGTTGCGGCAAGTATAGAGTATTTCATATTTTTTCTCCTAATTGAATGGTCGTTTCAAATACAAATCGTACATCGCTGCTAACGCCATTTATGCACTAGACGTACACGCGGGTGTTGTTGCTTTGTCAAACAATGATGATTTCAATTGTTTGATGACAAAATCGCTTAAATCTGGACTTATTATCGCATAAACAGGCAAAACCCACACGTTTTCAGGTGCAGGGCGTGGCAATTTGACGGCATCTTTTTCGGTAATAAACACATAATCGGCAGAAGGCAAATCGCGCACATCAATTTGGGCATGGTCGGGGAAAACACGTGTTTCGTGTAAGGTAAAACCCATTTCGTGCAGGCTGTTGAAAAAACGTTCGGGACGTGCAATCGCAGCAGCGGCAGCACAGCTTACACCATTTTTCAGGCTGCCTGAACATAAGGTTTCGGTAGGATTGTTGTAACGATAAGGCAAAGCGGTTTGTAAATTGCTGTAGAAAAAAGTGGGTAAGGTAGAAGAGCTTGCTTGTTGGGTTTGGTTTTTTGTCAGGCAGCCTGAAAGTTCGGCAAGCTGTGTACATAAAACCGCATTGCCATTGCTGACAACCACCGCATCGCATTCAGGCAGCCTGGATAAAGGTTCGCGCAAACTACCATTGGGTAACACGTCCAAATCATGTCGTCCCACATCTGCGGCAGGAAACACGCAAATTTCCACATCACGCGCCAAAGCATAGTGCTGCAAACCATCATCAGAAACAATCATTTGCAAATCAGGTTGTGCCGCCAATAAAGCCATGCCTGCTTCGTAGCGGCTGCGGGCAACGGCGGTAGGTGCATCGGTTTGACGAAACAACATCAAAGGTTCATCGCCTGCTTGGGCAGCGGTGCTGCCTGAATGCAAAACATGTGGCGTTTTTAGGCAGCGTCCATAGCCGCGACTGATGATGCCCACTTTGATGCCTTTATTTTGTAAGGATTGCACTAAAGCAGCAGTAATCGGTGTTTTACCCGTGCCACCCACATGAATGTTGCCCACCACAATCACAGGCACTGGCAGTTTTTGTGTGTTCAGGCTGCCTGAAACAAAACGCGCACGGCGGCGTGTAGCGATGCGGGCAAATAAGCGCGAAAATGGACGCAACAAACCGCGCCAAAAGGGTTTGGGGTTTTGCCAATGTCGTTCAAAAAACGTGTGTAAATGCATTTGGGGCTGCCTGAAAAAGGGGAATCAATGTGAAACGTTGGATTTGAGTGAACCCAAATAAATCGCCAACATGGTTAAAACCGCCCCCAACCATTGTATGCCACTGATGGGTTTATTTAAAAAAGCAAAGTCAATCAATAGTGCGGCAACGGGTTCAGAAAGCAGCAATAAACCCGTTAAACTTAAAGACAGAAGTGGAATGGAATAAGCAATCAAACCCCATGCAAAACATTGCATGACCGCACCATAAACCACAATCCAACCGAGTTGAGCCCAAGTTTGTGGGAACAGGTTGCCTGAATTAAACAGCAAAGATGGCACAATCAAAGCCGCCATACCACCCAAACTAATATAAAACATCAAAGGGAAAATCGGTGTCTGCGCGACTTGGTGGGTTTTGCGGACAAAAACCATAGACAAAGCCAGCATCATGCCCGAAATCAGTCCAGACACAAACCCCCATAAAGCATTACCATTGTGTCCAAATTCAGGACTGCCAATCAAAGCCACACCCACCACCGCCATGATTAAACTGATGAT
Source organism: Alysiella sp. (assembly GCF_030525755.1). Lineage (GTDB taxonomy): Bacteria > Pseudomonadota > Gammaproteobacteria > Burkholderiales > Neisseriaceae > Simonsiella. The sequence goes on along the minus strand of NZ_JAUNEC010000002.1, from coordinate 65,808 downwards.
TTGCAGTTTCGAGAGTTTTTCTGCAAACCAAATCACGCCAATGGCAGAGAGCCAGAAAATCTGTAAGCTGTTTAATAAAGTGGAAATACCAGGTCCTACGGCATAAATGCTTTCATGCCACAAAGCCAAGTCAAAACCCAGAAATGCGCCTGCGATTAAGGCATTACGCTGCGCAGCACGATTTTTTGGGAATTTTTGCGCAAAAAAACGCGATAAACACACAAAAATAATGGCTGCCACAAACAAACGCCAAAAGGCAATCGCATACGCACCAACGGGAACATGTGCCACAATCACGCTGCCCATGCCAAAGACAATGCAGCCGATGACCAAGCCAATGGCAGCGGATTTTTCTGATTGTAAATTCATGAATGTTGTTCCTTCATCAAATGATGTGTTGGCATTGCGGTTTCAAGCAGCCTGCATCAGCCAATCAAAATTGGCAAATTATACGCGCAAATCATGGTGTTTTGCGGTTTCCTGTGCAGAGATGGTAACTTGACCAAATTGGGTTATTTGGTAAACAAACTGCCTGAATAAACCTACCATAATGTCAAGCTTGTGTTAAAATCCGACCAATTTCTGTTTAGATTTTTTGCCAATGCCGTTTTCAGGCAGCCTGAAAATGACATTATGGCGTGAAAGGCCGTTTATGAACATTACCATATTGGGAACGGGCGCATGGGGTACGGCATTGGGCATACATTTTGCCTTGCATGGACATCGTGTAAACATGTGGACACACAACGCTGAACACGCCCAAACCATGCAAACAAGCCGCTTAAATGAGCGTTATTTGGCTGGATTTAGGCTGCCTGAAAACCTGAATGTGTCTGCCGATTTGGCTTGTGCTTTACAAAATTGCGAACTGGTGTTGGTGGTAACGCCCGTTGTCGGTTTACGCGAAAGTATCATCAAAATTAAAGAATTGGGCGCAGGATATTTACCCATTCTTACCGCTTGCAAGGGGTTTGAATTGGACAGCGGCTTGCTCACTTTTGAAGTCGTGAAACAAGAGCTGCCTGAAAACGACAAAATCGGCGTATTATCAGGTCCCAGCTTCGCGCAAGAATTGGCGAAACAGCTGCCTTGCGCCGTGTGTTTGGCCTCCGAAAACGCCGCGTGGATTGACGATTTAACCCCAAAACTGAACACCCAAGTTATGCGTTTGTATGCCAACCATGACGTGATTGGCGTAGCAGTTGGTGGTGCAGTCAAAAATGTGATGGCGATTGCAACAGGTTTATCCGATGGTTTAGGCTATGGTTTGAACGCACGTGCGGCTTTGGTAACGCGCGGACTAGCTGAAATCACGCGTTTAGCGGTGGCAATGGGCGCACAGCCCAAAACCTTGATGGGCTTGGCGGGCATGGGCGATTTGATTTTAACCTGTACAGGTGCATTGTCGCGCAACCGCAAAGTGGGCTTGGGCTTGGCAGAAGGCAAAACGCTGCATCAAGTTTTATGCGAAATCGGACACGTTGCCGAAGGTGTACCAACCATTGAAGAAGTCCACAACGCCGCTGCCAAACATCAAATTGATATGCCGATTACCGATATGCTCTATCAACTGGTTCGCAATGAATTGGCAGCAAGCGATGTCATGGAACGCCTGATGCAACGCGAACCCAAAAGCGAGTAAACAGAATGGACAATAAAATTAATCCGTCATTGGAACAATTAGAAAGCCGAGTGCGTGGCTTAGTAGATAAAATCAATAAATTACGTGCCGATAATCACCGTCTGCGCGATGAATTAGCATTGAGTAAGCAAGATTTATTCAAACAGAGTCAAGAATTAGAAAAAGCCTTAAATCGTCCTGCACCAACTGTTCATCAAAGTGAATTGGAAAAAACGCTCGCGCATCAACAGCAGGAAATTCAGCTGCTTGAAAAAGAACGTTTGAATTTGCGCGACCAGATTGCTTTTTTACACAATACCATTCAGAACAAAGACAAAGACTGGCGTGAAAAAAACGAAGCTGTACGCACCGAATGGGAAAGCAAAGTTGTAGATGCCGAGCAGCAAATGGCAGCAGCGCAAGAGCGCATCAGTAGTTTGGAATTGAAATTACAAGTTTTGCAAACCGATGTAGAGCAAACCACCTCTTTGTTTAATGATGCCAAAAAACGTGCAGAAGATGCAGAAAATCAGTTGACAGCACAGCTTGCTTCTACGATGGAACTGGAAACAAAGTTGGCAAATGCATTACAGGATTTAAGCCAACAAAAAACCGAAACAGAACAAAAAATTGCCGAGCAACAAAGTCATTTGACAGAACAACAATCACAATTTGAAGCAAAACTGGCGCAAGAAACCGAGCGTTTTCGTATTGAATATGCCATGTTAGGCAAACAGCATGAACAAAGTCTAAATGATTTAACTCAGGCCATGAATGTGCAGAAAGAACGTTTGCGTGAAGAAACGGCAGTTGTGCAGCAGCAAGTAGTCAAATTACAAGCACAAAATCGTGCGTACCGCGCATTATTGGAACAAAATGCCGAAAATATTCGTGTTTTATTAGCGCGTTTACCTGTGCCAGAACATGAAAAGGAAAAGGGTGAAGCATGAGCATTGAACAAATTAGTGTAGAAATATTGGGTCGCCAATTTACGATTGGTACACCCGAAAGTGAACGCGCAACTTTACTCAAAGCGGTTGAATTACTGAACCAAAAAATTCAAGCCATTCAAAACGCAGGTTTGAATATGGAATCAGAAAAAGTGGCAATTATGGCTGCCTTAAACTTAACGCATGATTTATTAAAAACAGCCGATAAAAACAAAACTATTACGCCATTGCCAAATGAAGCGGAGCAACGTAAAATAACCGAATTGCTAGAACTTTGCGATAAAACCTTAAAAGTTGGCTAACTGTCTAAATTCCCTGCGATGCATGTGAAGGCATACATTTCCTTGAACCAATAAGTTTGCTTCGGTTGTCGGGAGCTGTGGTGGGCGCGAGCAATCCCTTTGTCGGAATGCACCCGAAGCCACCCGAGATGACCACCTTGTTAACAAGGTTCAAGCGGATTCAGCTGGAACGGCATTCGCGGGGTTCAGTGTGAAACCACCCATATTATTGGGTGGTTTTCTTTTTAGACCACCTGAAAATGACAATAAACAGACAATAGAACGCAGAATAAACACACAAGTCAAGTAAAGCATTGACAGTCTGCCTGAAAGTGCCTAAAATCATCGGTTTCTATTCGTAATCTAAATTGGACTTATCTCATGAAAACCTTTTCAGCGAAACCGCACGAAGTGCAACGCGAATGGTTTGTGATTGACGCAACCGATAAAGTATTGGGTCGCATTGCAGCCGAAGTTGCCAGCCGTTTGCGTGGCAAACACAAACCTGAATACACCCCACACGTTGATACAGGCGACTACATCATCGTGATTAACGCCGACAAATTGCGCGTAACAGGCAACAAAAACGAAGGCAAAATTTACTATCGCCACTCTGGTTATGCAGGTGGTTTGTACCAACGCACTTTCCGCGAAATGCAAGAGCAATTCCCAGGTCGCGCATTGGAAAAAGCCGTAAAAGGCATGTTGCCAAAAGGTCCTTTGGGTTACGCCATGATTAAAAAATTGAAAGTGTATGCAGGTGCCGAACACCAACACGCAGCACAACAACCCAAAGTTTTGGAATTGAAATAATTGTAAGGACACAAATAAATGAACGGTAAATATTACTACGGTACAGGTCGCCGCAAAAGCTCTGTGGCTCGTGTGTTCTTGCAAAAAGGCACAGGTCAAATCATCGTAAATGGTCGCCCTGTTGATGAATTTTTCGCGCGTGAAACCAGCCGCATGGTGGTACGCCAACCTTTGGCTTTGACCGAAAACTTGGAAGCGTTTGACATCAAAGTAAACGTAACAGGCGGTGGCGAAACAGGTCAATCTGGCGCAATTCGTCATGGCATTACTCGCGCTTTGATTGACTACGATGCCACTTTGAAAGCATCTTTGTCTGCTGCTGGTTTTGTTACTCGTGATGCACGTGAAGTTGAGCGTAAGAAAGCTGGTTTGCGTAAAGCACGTCGCGCGAAACAATTCTCTAAACGTTAATATGTGTTTTATAAAACGCCCCAATTTAATTTGGGGCGTTTTATTTTATTGCACGTTATAATCAATTTTTGAAAAAAAGATTACATTACTTATGGTCATTTAAGATGAACGCAAACAAGATGGCTAACAACGTAACGTCCACTATGTACGAGAAGTGCATCAGGACATTGGAACGCTGTACCGCTTGTATTTTGGACGACTATAAAAGACAATGTGGCATTGTTACTCTATTTCAGGCAGCTTGAAATAGAGTAAAATATCTTTTTTCTTTACATAGATCGTTTGAAATTAATACGGATAAGGCAACAGTAACTGACGTGTACATCTCGCACATAAGGAGCTGGTATGCTGTATTTATTTTTAATTTCAAACGGTCACAAAATAGGCAATTTGCTTTGATGTTTTAAATATAGACAGGAAAATTTATGCAATCTACCGCATTACCGATTGAAGCCAAAGACATTCAAAAACTCATTCCACACCGTTACCCATTTATGTTGTTAGACAGAATTACCGCATTTGAAAGCGGTAAAAGTTTAACCGCTATTAAAAACATCAGCATGAATGAACCACAGTTTCAAGGACATTTCCCTGATTTTCCTGTGATGCCCGGCGTGTTGATTATTGAAGCGATGGCACAAGCTTGTGGCGCATTGGCTATTTTAACCGAAGGGGGTCGCAACCCTGATGAAATCTATTTTTTTGCGGGCATTGACAATGCGCGTTTTAAACGCCAAGTGATACCAGGCGATCGTTTGCAATTTGAGATTGAATTGTTGCAAAGTAAACGTGGCATTGGCAAATTCAAAGCCCTTGCAACGGTTGATGGAGAATTGGCGGTAGAAGCAGAAATCATGTGTGCCAAACGCAAGGTGCAAGCCTGATTTTCAGGCAGCCTTAAAATCAATGGGCTGCCTGAAACATCTCTTTAACTAAGCATAATTAATGCATCTTTAATTATTTTCAGGCAGCCTGAAAGGAAATCCCCATGACTTTAATCCATCCCACCGCCATCATAGACCCCAAAGCCGAATTGGACAGCAGCGTCAAAGTAGGCGCGTATTCCACTATCGGTGCAAACGTGCAAATTGGCGCAAACACCGAAATTGGCGCACACGTTGTGGTTGAAGGACACACGCAAATTGGCGAAAACAATAAAATTTTCCAGTTTGCCAGCTTGGGCGCACAGCCACAAGACAAAAAATATCGCGATGAACCCACGCGCCTGATTATCGGCAACAGCAATACCATACGCGAATTTACCACCTTCAACACAGGCACGGTAACGGGCATAGGCGAAACACGCTTGGGCGATGACAACTGGATAATGGCATACTGTCATTTGGCACACGATTGTGTGGTGGGCAACCACACGATTTTTGCGAACAATGCGAGTTTGGCGGGACACGTTGAAATTGGCGATTATGTAGTATTGGGGGGGTACACGTTGGTGTTTCAATTTTGCCGCATAGGGGCGTATGCAATGACGGCATTTGCGGCAGGGGTACATAAAGATGTGCCGCCGTATTTTATGGCATCGGGTTATCGTGCCGAGCCTGCAGGTTTGAACAGCGAAGGTATGCGCCGCAATGGTTTTACTGCCGAGCAAATTGCGAATGTGAAAAACGCCTACAAAGACATTTACTTGCGTGATTTGTCGCTGGACGAAGCCAAAAAACTGATTGACCAACAAGCCATGCAACACAGCGAATTGCAAATTTTGCGCAACTTTTTGACCGATTCCAAACGTGGGATTATTCGTTAAATATTATCTACATTACTGAAAATAAAGGAATAATACTTTTCAGACAGCATGAAAACAGAAAGGGAAAATGATGCGTTTCATCATGAATATTTTATGGTTTGTACTGGGCGGCTTTTTCATGGCTTTGGGTTGGTGGCTGGCTGGTATCATCATGGCAATTACCATTATTGGTTTACCGTGGGCGCGAGCGTGTTTTGTGATGGGACAATTTGCCCTGTGGCCTTTTGGACGTGAAGCAGTAGACAGAAGATTGCTTACAGGTCAGAAAGACATTGGAACGGGTGCATTGGGTTTATTGGGTAATGTGATTTGGTTTATTTTTGCGGGTATTTGGTTGGCAATTGGTCATCTTTCTTCGGCATTGGCTTGTTTCATAACCATTATTGGCATTCCGTTTGGCATACAACACATTAAATTGGCGATGATTGCGCTGGCACCGATTGGCAAGGCGATTGTGGAAAAACCTTGATAAAACTGGTATTCTTGCGTTTCTTTCTCATTTAAACATTGATTTTGTCTTTTTCAGGCAGCCTGAAAAGCAAGTCATCACATGATATAGGTAACATTTTTGTCTTTAATTCAAACTATTATTGCTTTTTTGGTGGCAATTTTACTTTTGGTTAGTCTACATGAGTTGGGGCATTTGATTGTTGCGCGTTTGTGCGGCATCAAAGTGCTGCGTTTTTCAGTTGGCTTTGGCAAACCGTTTTTGAATAAAACTTGGCGTAATATTGAATGGTGTCTCGCGCCCATTCCATTGGGTGGCTACGTTAAAATGGTGGACACACGAGAAGGCAATGTTGATGAAGCCGATTTACCTTATGCGTTTGATAAACAACATCCACTCAAACGCATCGCCGTAGTTGCCGCAGGTCCATTGACCAATTTGGTATTGGCAGTTTTACTGTATGCATTCAGTTTTGGTGTGGGCGGTGTCAGCGAATTGCGTCCTTATGTGGGTACGGTTTATCCACAAACCATTGCTCAAAAAGCAGGTTTTCAGGCAGGCGATAAAATTTTAACGGTGAATGGTAGGGTTGTAGATAATTTTGCCAATGCCCAAACGCAAATGATTTTGGATTTGGAAGCAGGTCCAATCAATGTGCTAGTGCAAACAGTTGATGGGCAGCAAGCAAAACGCGTTATTGATGCAGCAGGTACACCAGAAGCAGAAGCCATTGCCAAACGCCATTTAGGTTTAGGCATGAGTCCTTATCGCCAAACTGAACATATTGGCATGGTGGTAAAGGGAAAGCCTGCCGAAAAAGCGGGTCTACAAGCAGGTGATAAAATCATTGCCATTAACGGTATAACCACGCCAACTTGGGATGCATGGACGAAAATAGTACGCGAAAATGCGGGACGCAATTTACACATCACTTATTTGCGTAATGGCAAGGAAATGCACACACATATGCTGCCTGAAAGCCGAGAATCGCCTGATAAAAGCAAAATTGTGGGTTATGTGGGTTTGTCGCCAGCAAGCGATGAAATATGGACAAAACACGTTCGGCAACATTTCTACCCTACTTTGGGCGAAGCAGTACAATTGGGTTGGGATAAAATGGTTGGGTACACCGTTTTAACCACGGAATTTTTTGGTAAATTGGTAACAGGACAGGCCTCGTTGAGCCACATTTCAGGTCCTGTTACGATTGCTGATGTAGCAGGACAAACCGCACGCATCGGCTGGCAACCGTATGTGGAATTTCTCGCGTTGGTCAGCATCAGCTTGGGTGTCATGAATCTATTGCCTATTCCCGTATTGGACGGCGGACATTTGGTTTACTATACGATAGAATGGATACGTGGCAAACCATTAAGCAACCGCGTGCAAGAATGGGGCTTGCGTTTCGGGGTATCCGTGATGCTTGCCATGATGATTTTGGCTTTCTTTAACGACATTACGCGTTTATTTGGATAACACCATGAAATTAAAAAAAATCACTTTCAGCATACTAACTTTGGGTTTAACCTTAAACACACCAGTTTGGGCTGCTGATTTTGCCATTGGTTCGGTTCGCATTGAAGGCGAACAACACACTTCCGAGACCACTGTGCGTTCCTTAATGCCAGTTAAAGAAGGCGACCATTTTACAGACGCAGTTGGCGAAAACATCATTCGCAGTTTGCATGCCAGTGGTTTTTATGAGAACGTCCTGCTGGAACAAAATGGTGATATGTTGATTGTTACCGTGCAAGAGCGACCGATTATCAGCGATTTAACCATTACAGGTGCAAAAGTTTTGACCAATGATGCAATTTTGAAGCAAATGTCTGCCATGCGTGGAACAATTGGTCATAATGACAATGATTTAATTGGTGGCAAACGTGCAGAAATCAGCTACGATGAAAAACTGCGCCAATTTGATGCCACTACTGAACAGCGCGCAACAGAAGCTCTAGCAAGTACAGGTTTGGCAAAAGGCGATTTTTTTAATCAAGAAATCTTGGTACGTGCCTTACGTGCTCTAGATGGCGCATACAAAGAACAAGGGAAGCACAATGTGGTCATTACCCCCGAAGTTCAGCAACTGTCGCGCAATCGCGTTGCCATTACCATTAAAGTGGAAGAAGGTGAAACCACCAAAGTCAGAAAAATTGATTTTGAAGGCAATCAAGTTTTTTCGGATTCACGATTGCGCCGTCAAATTAATTTAACAGATGGTGGTTTATTTGCGTGGTTGACCAAAAGCGATGTGTTCTCATGGGAGAAATTTGGGCAAGATAAAGCTCGCTTAGAAACATTTTACCGTGAGCACGGTTATTATGATTTCCGTGTTGATTATGATGATGTACAACGTCAATTTAATGAAAATAAAGACCGAGAAGAAGTTACCATCAAAGTTTACGAAGGTGAAAAGTACCATTGGGGCAAAATGAATATATCAGGCGACCACAAAGAAGTCCCCTTATCCGATTTGCAAAAATTGATGAGTAAACTCAAAACAGGCAAGCTCAGCGATTACGATGCTTTACAAAACGTATTAATGCAAATGCGTTTCAAACTTCAATCTGCGGGCTATGCCCATGCACAAGTAAGTGCCGAAACCACACGCCGCGTTGATGACAAAGGTCGTCATATTTTAGATGTTACCGCGCTATTAGCACCTGGCAATCGTGTGGCGGTTCGCACCATTGCCATTAGTGGCAACACCAAAACCCGTGATGAAGTGATTCGCCGTGAATTACGTCAAATGGAAGCCGCCCAATACGACCAATCCAAGATAGACCGCTCCATTGGACGTTTGCGCCAACTTGGCTACTTTGAAGACGTGGAAATCCAAGCCGCCACTGTTCCCGAAGATGAGCAGCAAATGGATTTGGCAGTTAAAGTGAAAGAACGCAATACAGGCAGTCTAAATGCTTCTGTGGGTTGGTCTCAAGACGATGGTTTGGTATTGGCAGGTAGCGTAGCACAAGACAATTTATTTGGTACAGGCAAATCCACCGCTTTAAGCATCTCGCGCAGTAAAGTACGCCAAAATGCCAATCTTTCTTTTACCGACCCCTATTTTACCCCCGATGGTGTCAGCATGACATACAGTTTACACGGCTCCAAATACGCACCGTATAAACTGTCAAGCAACTCACGCAATTATGGCATGAACCGTTATGGTTTTAGTACCATTATGGGCATACCATTCACCGAATACGACCGCGTGAATTTTGGTTTAGGTGTGGAACATATCGGTGTCAAACTATTGAGCAATCCACCATATCGTTATCAGCGTTTTGTAGATGAAAATGGCAGTCGCAATTGGATTTATAAGGGCATGGTTAGCTGGTATCGCAATACCACCGATGATGCCTACTGGCCCACACAAGGTTATCAAGCCAATGTAACAGGCGAAGTGGCTTTGCCAGGAAGTGGTATTCAGTACTATCAATTTGGTCATCAGCAAACATGGTATTTCCCACTCAGTCGCAATTTCACGTTAATGCTCAATGGGCAACTGGGATACAGCGGCAAATACGGCAAAACCAAAGAAGTGCCTTTCATGTTTAACCAAACAGGAGGCGGTTTAGGTTCTGTACGCGGTTTTGAAAGTGGGTCATTGGGACCCAAAGTATATGATGTGGATGTAGATGGTTCACGCAGTACAGAAAGCTATGGTGGTGCATATGCAGTTAATGTGAATGCTGAATTGCTGTTCCCATTTCCAGGCATTAAAGACAGTCGCAGCGTGCGTTTAAGCCTGTTTGCCGATGCAGGTAGTGTATGGGACGGTAAAACCTACACCCCCAGCAATTACAGCAGAAGCAATCCCCACGGTTCAAGTGGTTACTACCGAAGCAACCACAAATCCACTTTCAGCAATGAACTGCGCTATTCAGCAGGCGCGGCTTTAACATGGATTTCCCCAATGGGTCCCATCAAACTCAGTTACGCTTATCCACTGAAAAAGAAAGACACCGACTTAATTCAACGTTTCCAATTTCAATTGGGTACAATATTCTAAAACCAAGAGGCTGCCTGAAAACCATATAGGCAGTCCAATAAACAAAGGAAAAACATCATGAACACCATATTACGCAAAACCCTAGCCCTGCTGCTCGTTTCAGGCAGCCTTGTTGCACATGCACAAGACGCACAAAAATTCGGTTACGTTAATCCCGTGCGTGTGTACACCGAAACCCAAAAAGCCAAAAGCATAGAAGCCAGTTTACAAAAAGAATTTGGCGCACAACAGAAAAAACTTGCCCAATTACAAACACAAGGCATCAAACTGCAAGAACAATTACAATCAGGCAAATTAACAGGTGACAAAGCCAAAGAAACCGAAGCCAAATTGGTAGACATCAGTCGCCAATACCGTGTTGCTGCCGCGCAACTTGCCGAAGAATACAACTTGCGCCGCAATGAAGAATTTGCTGCCTTACAAAACAATGCCAACCACGTCATCAAAAACATTGCCGAGCAAGAAAAATACGATTTAATTGTGCAAGAAGCCGTGTTTGTCAGTGGCAAATATGACATTACCGACCGCGTTATCCGTTTATTGGACAACATGAAATAAACGCTTGATGAGACAAACTTTTCAGGCAGCCTTAAATGACACAGGCTGCCTGAAACTTTTTTATTTTTGATTGATTGAATTTGAGAAAAAACCATGTCAGCAGAATTATTAGCACACGTTCAAAAACGCCGCACTTTTGCGATTATTTCCCACCCCGACGCGGGCAAAACCACCTTAACCGAAAAATTGCTGCTGTTTTCAGGCGCGATTCAGAGCGCAGGCACGGTAAAAGGCAAAAAAACAGGCAAATTCGCCACTTCCGACTGGATGGAAATTGAGCAACAGCGCGGCATTTCCGTTGCGTCCAGCGTCATGCAATTTGAATACAAAGACCACACCGTCAATCTGCTGGACACCCCTGGACACCAAGACTTTTCCGAAGACACCTACCGCGTACTCACGGCGGTGGACAGCGCACTCATGGTGATTGACGCGGCAAAAGGCGTGGAGGCGCAAACCATTAAATTATTGAATGTTTGTCGCATGCGCAACACGCCCATCGTTACCTTCATGAACAAATACGACCGCGAAGTGCGCGACAGCTTGGAATTGCTGGACGAAGTGGAAAACATTTTGAAAATCCGTTGTGCGCCCGTAACTTGGCCCATCGGCATGGGCAAAAATTTCAAGGGCGTGTACCACATTTTGAACGATGAAATTTACCTGTTTGAAGCAGGTGGCGAAAAATTGCCCCACGAATTTGACATCATCAAAGGCATAGACAATCCCGAGTTGGATAAAAAATTCCCTATGGAAATTCAACAACTTCGTGATGAGATTGAGTTGGTGCAAGCCGCGTCCAACGAGTTTGACTTGGGCGAATTTCTTTCAGGCAGCCTGACCCCTGTGTTTTTCGGTTCAGCGATTAACAATTTTGGCGTGCAAGAAATCCTTAACTCATTGATTGATTGGGCACCCGCGCCCAAACCACGCCATGCCACCGTGCGCGATGTGCAACCCGAAGAGCCGAAATTTTCAGGATTTATCTTTAAAATTCAAGCCAATATGGACCCCAAACACCGCGACCGCATTGCCTTTTTGCGCGTGTGTTCGGGCAAATTTGAACGCGGCATGAAAATCAAACACTTACGCATCAACCGCGAGATTTCAGCCAGCAGCGTGGTAACGTTTATGTCGCACGAACGCGAGTTGGCGGAAGAAGCCTATGCAGGCGACATCATCGGCATTCCCAATCACGGCAACATTCAGATTGGCGACAGTTTTTCCGAAGGCGAAATGTTGGCGTTTACGGGCATTCCGTTTTTCGCGCCCGAATTGTTCCGCAGCGTCCGCATTAAAAATCCGCTTAAAATGAAACAGTTGCAAAAAGGTTTGCAACAGTTGGGCGAAGAAGGCGCGGTGCAGGTGTTCAAACCGCATTCGGGCGCGGATTTGATTTTGGGCGCGGTGGGCGTGTTGCAATTTGAGGTGGTAACGGCACGATTGGCGGCAGAATATGGCGTGGAAGCGGTGTTTGACAATGTGTCGGTGTGGTCGGCGCGTTGGGTGTCGTGTGATGACAAGAAAAAATTGGCGGAATTTGAAAAAGCCAATGCCGCCAATTTGGCGACAGACGCGGGCGGCAATTTGGCGTATCTCGCGCCCAATCGCGTGAATTTGAATTTGACCCAAGAGCGTTGGAAAGACATTGTGTTCCACGAAACGCGCGAGCATTCGGTTAATTTGAATGATTGATTTTTTCAGGCTGCCTTTCATTACCCTACAATTTTTTGTTTGCCACTCACCTATTCCCTCTCCTTTGGGAGAGGGTTAGGGAGAGGGGAAACTGGCGATGCTCAACGATTTTTCCCTCTCCCCAGCCCTCTCCCAAAGGAGAGGGAGCAGATGGTGGTATCTTAACGATTGTGGGCAATGTTTTATTTTTGTAGGGTAACAAAAGGCAGCCTGAAATCCCAAACCCCATTAATTTTAGGAAAAAAACATGCCCCAAACCATACGCCAATTTACCGTTGATGCCTTTACCAATCAAATATTTAAGGGCAATCCTGCGGCGGTGTGTTTATTGGATAATTGGCTGGACGACCGCATTTTGTTGCATATCGCCCAAGAAAACAATTTGTCCGAAACCGCCTTTATTGTGCCGCAAGGCGATGAATTTTTATTGCGCTATTTCACGCCCAAAGCGGAAATTGATTTGTGTGGACACGCCACGCTTGCCAGCGCGTTTGTGTTGCATCACATTTTGGCTAATCCGCCTGAAAATGTGGTTTTCCATACCCAAGCTGGCAAATTAAGCGTGCAAAAACAAGATGATTTGTTTTTAATGGACTTTCCTGTATTTGAGTTGCAAAAGCTGGAAAATGTGGCACAAATTGGCGCGATTTTGGGCGTGATGCCCCAAGAAGTGTATTTGGGACGTGATTTATTGTGCGTTTTTGATGATGAAAATGTGGTCAAAAATTACCAAGCAGACCATGCCAAAATCGCACAATTAGACGGACTTTTGTGTCATTTTACCGCCAAAAGCACGCAATTTGACTGCATTTCACGTTCATTTGCACCCAAATTGGGGATTGGCGAAGACCCTGTGTGTGGCAGTGGGCATTGCCATATTTTGCCGTATTGGGCAAAGGTGTTGGGCAAAAATCGCTTAATCGGCTATCAAGCCAGCGCAAGAAGTGGCATTTTGCATGGCGAAATCAAAGGCGAACGCATGATTTTGGGTGGGCAAGCGGTGTTGTTTGCCAAATCGGAAATTTATGTGAACGTGTGATTTTCAGGCTGCCTGAACGCCATTTTGATGATGAAATTCAATCCATTAAAAAGGAAAAACCATGTTTCGCCATCATGTTTTTGGGAACGACCGCATGCTATTGTGTGTGTTTCTGCTTTGTTTGTTGGGTTTTTTCTGGTTGGGCAAAGCATGGGATATGGCTTTGTTGTTGTATTTACAGGTTTTTGATGTGCCAAGTCATGCCACAACATGGTTGTGGGACGGTTTGTGGTTTGCCATTTGGAGCGTGGCTTTGTGGTGGGTGGTACGCAAATTGTGTCAAATTAAATTGTGGCGTTACGACCCCAATTCGCGTCAATTGATTTTGGGGCAATGGCACATCAACACATGGCATGATTTGGAAATTCATCATATCAATCAATTTGTTGGCATTAAAGCGGAGGCTATTTATTCGGCGCACACCGCACAATATGGGCGCATGATTTTGTTGCACCAAGATGGCGTGAGCGAAACGGAAATTAACCGCATTTTCCCCAATCAAGGGGGCAGCCTGAATCTCCAATCTGAATATCAAAAAATCTCAAAAATCATGCAGTTGCCGATGTTGGGTTTAAGCCACATTGACCACGCGGCACAAGGCGAACGCGCTGCTTACCCCACGCATTTTCGGGCAGCCGCAGCACAAACCGCGCTGGCAGCCCACGTTCAATGCCCCAGTAATGGCATATTGATTTTGCGTGGCATTTGGGCAACGGTGTGGGCGGCGATGGGCGGTGGTTTGTTTTATGCGGCTTTTGGGCTGGCTGAAAATGGGTTTTTGGTGTTGCTTTGGGCAATATTGGGCTGGGCTTTTACGGCTTATGCTTGGTCGGGGGGCTATGCGACTTGGAAAATGTATCAATATAATCAATTAGATAAAATTTTTCCCCAAAAAGATGTGCCACAAATTCATCGCCATTTGGTGCGGCAATCGGCTGAATTTGCGCTGTTTTCACGCAAAAAGTTGTTGATGAACACCGTTTTGCTGGTGTTGGTTGGTGCATTGATTTTATTGCTAAATGTGTTTGGGTCGTCTGGCGAATCGGTTTTTTCGGGTATGCTGTTGGTGTTGCTGATTGTTTCTGCTTTGGTGGACATTTGGCGCAATGCGTTTTTGTCGCGCAAATTGACGTTTGACGCGCCCACCAACCGTTTGACCTACCACAAAATGAACCCTTTTCTGCGTTGGCTGCCTGAAAAAACGCAAGCGATTGATGAATTTATCGGCATATCGTGGGAAGTGAACAATGAAATTTGGTTGATTGGTGTTGCAGGCAGCCACGATGTGTTTTTGGGCAAAAGCGATTCGGCAGAAAAAATCATCAACCAAATCCACCAAAAAACAGGCTTGCCCATTGTGAAACGTGTGCGTTAATGAAGTTTCAGGCAGCCTGAAATCCAAAAAACAAAGGAAAATCAACATGAAACTCTACCAATTTTATTTGGGCATACAAATGCCACACGCCAATTTGGAAATGCACGATGTGCAATTTGCCGTTGCGCCCACGCCCCAAGCGGCTTTTGCCGATTTGAAACGCATTTGGGCGCACACCAATGCGCGTTTGCACATAGACGGTTGGTGCGAAATCAACTGGGTGGCTGGCTACGATATTGTCTTGCAAAATCAAGCCCATGAATTGCCTGAAAAATTGTTTTTTGTGAATGTGGGGGCGTATCAAGATGGCGATTTGGCGGAATTGCACGCCTTTGATTTGTTTGTGGCAAGCGATGAGCAAGACGCGAAACGCCAAGCCCTTGCCACGCTGTTGCCGCACGCCAATCAGCAGCACAAAGACAATTTGAAAGATGTGGACAATATTTTGCAGCTCAATCAATTTCACGATTGGTTTGTCCATTTGCGCCCCAATCCACAGGGTGAAGCAAAAGCGATTGAATTTCAAGGTTATTTACCGATTTAATATCACAAAAACAGTAAAAATAAACAGGAGAAATCAAATTGACATTAAAACAAAAAATGCTTAATTGGCTTGATGTGATTGTTTTAACGATGATTTTCTTTGGCACCGCAATTTATGGTTCTATGGTGGATTTTTTTGCGTTATCTGAAGCCAATCAAGTTGCCCCAGCAGATTTGAGTTTTGGCGCAAGCGAAAACTGGTCGGGCATTTTTATGGAATTGGGGTCATTATTGGTGGCATTTTTGTATTTACAATATCGCCATTTTGATTTTAAGCAGTTGAATTTCAATGCCAATAAATGGACTTTGCCCAAAATCGCCTTATACATTTTATTGGCAGGTTCGGTGGCTACGGCTTATGAAATCGCACAACAAGCCCTGTTGCCGCATTGGTATCCTGCCGATGACAGCGCACATTATTCTGCCACAGACCACATGAATCAATGGTCTTTATCCTTGTTTTTATTTGCATTATTAAATGGTTTTTACGAAGAATTGTTTTTCATCGGCTTGCTGGTTTTGGTGGAAAAAAAGCATTTGTTGTGGGTAGTGCTGTTCAGTTTGGTGGTGCGATTCGCATTTCATACTTATCAAGGGCTGGCTGGGGCAATGGTTGTTACCACTTTGGGCGTGGTGTTTTTGTTGTTGCGCTGGAAATCTGATGAATTGTTGCCGTTTATGTTGGCGCATTCGTTTTTTGATGTGTTTGGATTGGGCTTGCCTTTGTATTTACTGGAGTGATTTTTTTCAGGTTGCCTTACAATACACGACAATTTATAGCTTGATTTTTTGCTGTGTATTGACAGTTTTGTAGGGTGTGTACCACGCACCCTACATTTTCAGTTGGGTTTTCAATTCCACCTAAAAAGGTTTTCATGCTGTCCGAAACCGATTAACTATTTGAAAATTATGGAAAAAATAATTTAAATTCATTTAATGACCGAAGCCGATATTCCGCAAACTTTTGAATTGATGAAGCAACTGGCAATTTTTGAGCATTATATTGATGTGTTTGTGATTACACCCGAAATCGTTAAAGAAAAAGCCATTAATCAACCAGACTTTTATTGTTTGGTTGTGGACGATAAAGAATCAGGCAATATTGCTTTTGGTTTTGCGATTAAAAAAGGTAATGTGGACTTAAAAGCCAAATTGGATAAAGGTTTAACGGCAATTAAAGCCAATGGTACTTACCAAGCCATTATGAAAAATGGCATCAACAGTAATAATGAAACGTTTGAAAAACTCGGTTTGTAGGGAAAGATTTCATAATGGCAATATTAATGTGTACAAGCGCAATGAAATTCCATTGCGCTTCTTATTTGTTTTTTTAGGCTGAAATAACAATCACAATACACCAGAACGAAGCAGTTTATCCGCTTGGGCTAAACGTTCAGGTGTACCCACGTCTAACCAAATTCCCGTGTGGATTTCGCCATAAACCTGTTCGGCTTGCATGGCTTGACGCAACAAGGGAGCAAGTTTGGCAACTTGATGAGCTGGTGTGTTGACAAATAATTCAGGGCGATAAATGCCTACACCACTAAATGTTAACATTGTGGTATCGGGCATATTGTGGGCATGAACTTTGCCTGTGTTTCCCAAAGTGAAATCGCCATTAGGATTGTGTGGTGGATTGGGAACGAGCCACAAATATGCCAATTGGTTTTCAGGCAGCATGGCGGCGCGTTGGCAGGCTGCCTGAAAACCAATATTGCTTAAAATGTCGCCGTTGATGACCAAAAACGGCTTATCGCCCAATAAAGGTAAGGCGGTGGCAATGCCACCTGCAGTTTCCAAGCCTTGTTCTCCTTCGCGTGAATAAGCGATGTTCACACCATAAGCAGCACCATTCCCCAATTCGGTTTCAATTTTGTGTCCCAACCAAGCGTGGTTGATGATGATTTCGGTAATACCAGCTGCTTTAAGTCGGCGTAAGTGCCAGCCGATTAGGGGCTCATCGCCTGCACGTAATAGGGGTTTGGGCGTGTGGTCAGTTAGTGGTCGCATTCTTTCACCGCGACCTGCTGCAAGAATCATGGCTTTCATGGGTTTCCCTTTTAATGTAGGCTGTCTGAAAAGGGACAATGTGTGTTTCAGTCATCTGATTTGTGGTTTTCAGGCAGCCTTTGTGTGTGGTGTAATGGTATTTTTCAAATGAATTGCCACAATAATTGCACAACAATAATGCTCATAATGGCAGCGATGATGTCGTCCAACATAATACCCAAACCGCCTTTGATGCGGTGGTCAAACCAACGAATGGGAGGAGGTTTAACAGCATCAAAAAAACGGAAAGTGATGAATGCGGTGAGCCACCAAGTTAAACCTTGTGGCACACACGCCAAAACCACCATAATGGCAACAATCTCATCCCACACAATACCACCGTAGTCATGTACACCCAAAGCGCGTTCAGTGATGTTGCAAATCCAGATGCCAATGAAAAACAACAGTATGGACATTAACAGTAAACTGGCTTTACTCATGCCCATACCCAGTAATAAAGCGGCAAGGAATACTCCTGCCAATGTGCCAATTGTACCAGGTGCTTTTGGGGATAAACCCGTACCAAAGCCAAAGCCCAGTAAACGAATGGGGTCTTGCAATAGCCAAGTGAATGTAGGGCGAAAAGTGGGAGATGTTTGGGACATGGGTATCTTTCTGTTAATACAATGCTGGTTCAGATGGACGGAGCTGTTTAATGTGTGGATATGGGTTTGTCTTTGCATATGCTTTGATTTTGATGTTGCAGCTTTGCATTGATTACAAAGATTTTTTTACAGGCTACATTTTAACTTAAATCATGTTCTCTTACTTATCGTATCAATATGATTGGCGCAACACCATATTGTTTCAGGCTGCCTGAAAATCATTTTTGCAAACGAGCCACCAAATCCGCAGGTGCAACAAACAAAACCGCATTACCCGATTTTAAAGGTGCGAGCAAATTCAAATCGGCTAATTCTTTCAATAATTTCCGTGCTGTGTTTTCAGAAATTTTAAATTGCGTTGCCAACTCTTTTGCAGAAAATATTCTGCCTTTTTCATGAACTGCCATCTTCAAAATTTCAATTTGCCGTTCATCTAAATCATGTTGTTGAATAAAATGCAAAATTTGAGCGGTAAAATCTTGGCGTTGCCTGTTTTCACGTTCCACATATTTTTCAAAATCATCAATGGCTTGCTTGATTTTATCCAGTTGAAAATAAATGAAATAAGTCATATCCAACTCATCGCGTTCGGTGTAAACATAGGATTTGCCATAGCCCGTACTCGCTTGCAACAACAGGCGGCTGATGGACACAAATTCAAACAAAGCATAGCCATTTTTCAACATAAACCAATAAAATAAAGCCCTTGCGGTGCGTCCATTGCCATCGCCAAAGGGGTGAATGTAGCCAATCAGAAAATGCAAAATAATCGCTTTGACAATCGGGTGGATAAAATCAGGCTGCCTGAAACCGTCGTGTTCGGCATTGGCAAACTCGCATAATGCGTCCATCAATTCGGCGACATCTTCGTGTGGTGGCGGTTGGTGCAGGAGATTGTTTTCGCCATCGTAAATCGCAAAATCATCGCTTTGCCGAAATTCGCCCGAAATGGCGTTGTTTTCAATCACATCGTGGGTGGCGGTGCGGTGTAAATCCAAAATTAAATCAATGCTTAATTTTTCATCTTTTAATTCAATCACTTTTTTCATCAAATGGTAATTGTTGATGACCATTTTTTCGTAATCGTTTTTAGGTTTGTTGGGGCGGCGTGTGATGAGTTCTTTGGCGATTTTGCGCGTGGTGGCTGCGCCTTCCATTTGCGCGGAAGTAATGGCTTCTTCCATGCTTAAAATGTGTTTGTCTTTTTGATTTATCAGTTGGATATTGTAATGGCTGCTGGTTTTGTCAATAAAATGCAGCAGGGCTTGCATGGTGTCGGGTACACAGTAATGAAATTCGTATTGTTCGGTTAAATGGATTGTTCTGCGAATAATTGTGCGTTTGATTTTGGTTGCTAGCCAAATTTTTTCCGCATTTTTGCCGTATTTGTGTTTGATTTTATCCCAATACAGATAGCAACCTTTATCATCAGTTGCTTGATTTTCAAATAATAATTCAAAACAATATTCTACAAATTTGTTTAATTCTGTATCATCATTTAATGTAAATGGCTCATCAGCTTGATGTTGTAAAATTTGCGTGATAACTTGACCTAATAAAATATTGATTTCATTTTCAAATTGATGCTGAAAAATTTGACTTAATTCTGGCGGATTATTGATTTTCATAATAAAAAAACTCACGCAATTTTTAAAATATTGCGTGAGTTTAACATATTTCAGGCTGCCTGAAATTTCATTTACCGCAAGCAAATAGCCATCACTTCTCCACTTGGCTCACATCGCGCACCGCGCCTGTGTCTGCCGAAGTCGTCATCGCGGCATAGGCGCGTAAAGCGGCTGAAACGTGGCGTTCACGGTTTTCGGGTTTCCACGCGCGGCTGCCGCGACTTTCCATTTCAGCGCGTCTTGCCGCCAATTCTTCATCGGAAACGTCAAGATGAATGCTGCGGTTGGGAATGTCAATTTTGACCGTGTCGCCTTCGCGTACCAAGCCGATTGCGCCGCCTTCTGCCGCTTCGGGCGAAGCGTGTCCGATGGACAAACCCGATGTGCCGCCCGAGAAACGTCCGTCTGTGAGCAAGGCGCATTGTTTGCCCAAACCTTTTGATTTTAAATAGGAAGTGGGGTAGAGCATTTCTTGCATACCCGGCCCACCTTTCGGGCCTTCGTAGCGGATAATCACGATGTCGCCTGCCACAATTTGGTTGTCCAAAATCGCGGCAACGGCTGAATCTTGGCTTTCAAACACACGCGCACGACCTGTGAAACGCCAAATGCTTTCGTCCACGCCTGCCGTTTTGACCACGCAACCGCGTTCGGCAATGTTGCCAAACAATACCGCTAAACCGCCATCTTGCGAATAAGCGTGTTCCACGCTGCGGATACAGCCATTTTCTCTATCCAAATCAAGGGTTTTCCATTCGCGTGATTGGGAAAAGGCTTCCACCGTGCGAATGCCAGCAGGAGCGGCTTTAAAGCGTTGAATGGCAACGGTATTTTCAGGGTTGGACACGTCCCATTTCGCCAAAGCGTTTTTCAGGCTGCCTGAATGCACGTTGTACACATCGGTGTGCAATTTACCTGCTTTTGCCAATTCGTTCAAAATCGCCATCACGCCACCTGCGCGATGCACGTCTTCCATATAATAATCTTTGGAATTGGGCGCGACCTTGCACAAACAAGGCACTTGACGGCTGATGCGGTCAATGTCTGCCATTTTGAAATCCACTTCCGCCTCACGCGCGGCGGCGAGCAAATGCAAAACGGTGTTGGTTGAACCGCCCATTGCCACGTCCAAACTCATTGCATTTTCAAAGGCTTGCTTGGTGGCAATGCTGCGTGGCAACACGGTTTCATCGTTTTGTTCGTAATAACGTTTGGTGATGTCCACAATCAGGCGCGCGGCTTCCAAAAACAATTCTTTGCGACCCGAATGCGTTGCCAACAGCGAACCATTGCCCGCCAACGACAAACCCAAAGCCTCGGTCAAGCAATTCATGGAGTTCGCGGTAAACATACCCGAACACGAACCGCAAGTGGGGCAAGCGTTTTGTTCAATTTCTTTGACTTCATCGTTGGAAACTTGGTCGTTGGCGGCTTCCACCATCGCGTCCACCAAATCCAGTTTGCGGTTGTCGGCAATGTGAATCGCACCAATCACTTTGCCAGCCTCCATTGGGCCACCCGACACGAATACGGTGGGAATGTTCAAACGCAAAGCCGCCATCAGCATACCAGGGGTGATTTTGTCGCAGTTGGAAATGCAAACCAGCGCGTCTGCACAATGGGCATTGACCATGTATTCCACGCTGTCGGCAATCAAATCGCGACTGGGCAAGCTATACAACATGCCGCCATGACCCATGGCAATGCCGTCATCAACGGCAATGGTGTTGAATTCTTTGGCGATTGCGCCGTGTTTTTCAATTTCACGCGCCACCAGTTGCCCCATATTGTGCAAATGCACATGACCTGGGACAAATTGGGTAAACGAGTTGGCAATGGCAATAATGGGTTTGCCAAAATCGGATTCTGCCACGCCTGTGGCACGCCAAAGGGCGCGCGCACCAGCCATGTTTCTGCCGTGTGTGGAGGTTTTGGAGCGGTAATCGGGCATTTTGTGTTCCTTTGATTTTTATGGGAAAGGGGTTTCAGGCTGCCTGAAACAAAATAACACATGATTTTATACCAAAAATCGCTTTTCAGGCTGCCTGAAACATGAAAAACAATATTGACTTGCTTGCCGTTCCCGATGCTAACCAAGAATCTGCTTTTTTATTTCTGATACCTGCCAACAGAAAAAATAATGTGCTTATGAAAAACCTTTTTTTGGCTATCTTCAAGCAGAAAACTGAAATAAAATAAATTTTTATACTTTTACATAAAATCAGTATTCGCAAGATTGATGTTCGTTCATGCAAACTTGGGTCTTGATAAAAATACACGCAGTAACACAGGAGAACAACATGAGCCCAACCGAAAAAGTGCCCTATTTGGCACATACGCCTGATGAAAATGGCATCATTGTGTATTCACAAGAAGAAAATCACACTTGGCAAAGGTTGATTGAACGCCAGCAACCTGCACTGCCCAACCGTGCCTGTCAAGAATATTTAGACGGTTTGGCTAAATTGGCTTTGCCACATAACCGCATTCCACAGCTGGGTGATATTGACCGTGTATTGCAGGACTGTACAGGGTGGCGTACTGCGGCTGTACCAGCTTTAATTTCGTTTGGTAAGTTTTTTGGCTTGTTGGCAGATAAGGCATTTCCCGTTGCCACTTTTATTCGTCGTCCCGAAGATTTTGATTACATACAAGAGCCTGATATTTTTCATGAGATTGCGGGACATTGTCCGCTGTTGACACACCCTGCGTTTGCGTTGTTTAACGAAACCTATGGTAAATTGGGCTTGGCTGCTGACAAGACTGAACGCGTGTTTTTAGCGCGTTTGTATTGGTTTACCATTGAATTTGGCTTAGTGGGACACAATCCCGAATCACGGCGCATTTATGGCGGTGGTATTTTGAGTTCGCCTGCTGAAACCGAATATGCTTTGAGCAGCAAGCCTGAATATCGTGCGTTCAATATTCAAGATGTACTGCGTACGCCGTATCGCATTGACCGCATTCAGCCGATTTATTATGTAATAGACAGCGTGGATACGCTATTTGAAGTGGCACAAACCGACATCATGAGTGAAGTGCGCCAAGCCATGCAAAAAGGTTTGTTTGACCCACACCCCAGTTTATTAAATTGATTTTAAACCATAAAGGAACATAATCATGAGTGAGTTAAAACAACAACAATGTGAAGCCTGTCGTGCCGATGCACCCAAAGTAAGCGATGATGAGCTGCCTGAATTGATGCGCCATATTCCTGATTGGCAACCAATTGTGATGGACGGTATTTTGCAACTGCAACGTGAATTTAAGTTTAAAAACTTCAAACAAGCGATGGCATTCAGCAATCGCTTGGCAGATTTGGCGGAAGCAGAAGGGCATCACCCAGGTATTTTGACAGAATGGGGCAAAGTGACCGTAACGTGGTGGTCGCACAGCATCAAAGGTTTGCACCGCAATGATTTCATTATGGCGGCGAAAACCGATGCTTTATTGGATTGAGTGTTTGTTTTTCAGGCAGCCTGAATATTTGTACACAGCAATAAATATGGTTATTTTAAAAAATCAAACCAACCTGAAATCTCTGTAACATTCAGCTTATAGGGTCTGATTTCATATCTACCCTGTTTCTGTTATGGCTAGGGGCTATTGATGATTCAGGGCGTGAGTGGAATTTGTTGGCAAAAACGATCATCAATTCAAGGCAGGTAGCAAAGTAGACTTGCAAAGCCAAAATGTGCATCAGCTTGGACATCTGATAAGCATTTTTAACGCAGAAATTGGCGATTTTTGACACAAATTCAACCATGAAACGAATTGTCCAATAGCCCTTAACTCACTTTAAAAATAATTACAACATTGGCTCGCCTTATACTTGTTCTAAATTGAGCCAACCATAAAAGTTCCATTTTTAAGCGGATATGAAATTTGAACCTAATACCCAGTTAAAAAATGGATTTTGTCAAGGTTCCTAGCCTAATTTGGGATATGGAAAAAATTTCAGGCAGCCTATAATGGCTGCCTGACAACAAATCGGCTTGGATTTCCGATGATTAAAAGGATTATTTGTAACCCACTTGTTTCATCAACATCACGGCTTGACGCTGGTTTTTGCCTGCGAGAGAAACGTTAATCACATCTTGTTTGAAATTGCCCCATTTGGCAACGTTTTCGTCAGGCTTAATGCGTGGATTAGCAGGGTATTCTTTATTCAAGTCGGCATACAGGTTTTGTGCTTCGCTGCCTGAAAGCCATTCAATGAATTTTTGTGCTTGTTCGGGCTGGCGACTGTATTTGGCAACGCCTGCACCTGAAACATTCACATGTGTGCCACGCGCTTTTTGGTCGGCAAAGAAGATACCAATCGGCAATTCAGGTTTGTTGTCTTTGGCACGACTTGCCATTAGGCGACCATAGTAGTAGGTGTTGGCAATGCCCACATCGCAACGTCCTGCACCAATTGCTTCCAACATGGCAGTGTCATTGCCAAATGGGTCAGCAGCTAAATTGGCAACCCAGCCTTCAACCACTTTTTTGGTTTTGACAAGACCTTGATTGGCAATCATGATGCCTACCAAAGATTGGTTATACACACTGTTGGACGTACGCAAACACAAGCGACCGCGCCATTTTGGATCAGCCAAATCAGCATAAGACGACAATTCAGCAGGTTTCACTTTATTGGTGTTGTAGAAAATAGTGCGCGCACGTACAGAAAGACCGAACCATTGATTTTTAGGGTCGCGCAAATGCGGTGGAATGTTGCTGGTCAAAACTTTGGATTGAATGGGTCGCAATAAGCCCATTTCGCTTGCTTGCCACAGATTGCCACCATCAACAGTAATGAACACATCAGCAGGACTGTTGCTGCCTTCTTCTTTCATGCGTTCCATCAATGGACCAGCTTGCCCGCTTACCAATTTCACATTAACGCCTGTTTTCTTGTGGTATTCTTCCACAATCGGTTTGAGCAGATTATCGGCACGCGAGGTATAAACCACCAATTCTTGTGCTACAACAGGTGCAGTCATGCCCAAAGTGGCAAGTGCAAATAATACGGTTTTTTGGATTTGATTCATCAGTATTTTCCTTTAAAACAATGGCATAGTTTTAAAATATGCCGTTTTCAAGTTGGGTTTACTGCAAGGACAACCTGTGTTTAGGCTGTGGTGGACATTGTATGCGAATTTTTATGAAGTAACAAGAAGCAATCTCATTCGCTATACGGATTGTTTTTCGTAGCAAAAACGCCGATAATGTCATTTTGTGTTCGCTGTGTGTTGGCGAACTGTTTTCATATCTTAAAAATCCCAATTTTATGAAATCTGTTTCTCGTTTATTGTTACCACGTTTGTGGTTAATGGTGTGTATGGTGGCGGTATTGCTGCCTTTATCGGTGATTTTGTCAGCTTGGGGCAGTTTTGATGCGGAGTTGTGGGATTTCTTATGGGAATTTCAGCTGCCTTTATTGTTGAAAAACACGTTTTTCTTGGTACTGGGTGTGGGTGCAGGAGTTTTGATTTTGGGCACTTCTGCGGCATGGCTCACAGCTTTGTATCGTTTTCCTTTACAAGGCTTTTTCTTTTGGGCAATGATGTTGCCATTAGCAATGCCCGCTTATGTTTTGGCGTTTACGCAACTGGGTTTGTTTGATTACACAGGACCGATTAGTACATGGTTGCGTGAAACACAAGGCTGGGAGCGTGGGCTGCCTGAAATCCGCAATGGCTGGGGTTTAATTTGGGTAATGAGTTTCACTTTTTACCCTTATGTTTACCTTTTGGCACGTAATGCATTTCAAACGATGGGACAACGCGCATTAGAAGCAGGTGCGGCTTTGGGTTTATCACCGTATCAAGCATTTTGGCGATTGGCGTTGCCGATGGCGCGTCCATGGCTGGCAGGTGGTACGATTTTGGCTTTAATGGAAACATTGGCTGACTTTGGCACAGTGTCCATATTCAGCTACGACACATTTACGACTGCCATTTATCAGGCATGGTTTGATTTCTATTCCATTGAAACTGCCAAACAATTGGCAGCAATGTTGATATGTGCGGTTTTTGTGTTGTTGGCATTGGAGCAATGGTCGCGTGGTGCGCGCCGTTTTAGCCAAACAGGTCGCGGTACAGCTCAATACCGCAAGCAGCTTTCAGGCAGCAAAGCGTATTTGGCAAGTGCTTATTGTGGTGGCATTTTGTTTGTGGCATTTATTTTGCCTGTGATGCAACTGATTGTATGGGCATATCAAACTTTTGATGATGGTTTCAATACTTCACTTTGGCAACAGACATGGCATACCTTTTCGGCTTCCATGATTGTGGCATGGATAACGGCAGCAGTTGCTTTGTTGTTGGCTTTATCTAAACGCGCACACGGCGGACGTTTTGCCCTTATCAGTACGCGTATTGCTACTTTGGGTTACACCGTACCTGGTACGGTTTTGGCGGTGGGTATTTTTGTACCCGTAGCATGGTTGGACAATCAGCTGATTGCTTTTTTAGGGCTACCTGAAGAAGTAACAGGCATCATCAAAGGCACTTTGGTAGTCATGATGTTTGCCTTATTGATCCGTTTTTTGGCGGTGGGGTTTGCGAATGTGGAAGCAGGATTGGAGCGGATTAGTCCCAGTCAAGCAGAAGTGGCACGCACTTTGGGCTGCAATGGCATACAAGTTTTGCGCCGCGTTTATGTTCCCTTACTCAAAGGTGCAACAGGTACTGCCATTTTGATGGTTTTTGTGGAAACCATGAAAGAAATGCCCATTACCTTAATGACACGACCTTATGACTGGGACACTTTGGCAGCACGCATTTATGCGTTTACCACCGAAGGACAATATGCCAATGCCGCCTTACCCGCCTTATTGATTGTCCTAACAGGTCTGCTGCCCGTTATTTTCTTTTCTCGCACGGAGCAACAAAAATGAGTTTATCTTTGCATCACATTCATGTTGCTTTTGGCAACAAAACCGTTTTACATGATTTCAACTTGCATTTAGCACAAGGCGAAAGCGCGTGTTTGTTGGGACAGTCGGGTTGTGGTAAAACCACCGCCTTGCGTGTGATTGCAGGTTTTGAAACACCACAAAGTGGGCAAATCATGACCGATGGACGTGATTTGACAAACATACCCGCGCATTTGCGGCAGATTGGTATGGTATTTCAAGATTACGCCTTGTTTCCACATTTAACTGTGGCAGACAACATTGCTTTTGGACTGCATCATTTGCCACGAAGCGAACGCCAACAACGCACAGTAGAATTGGCAGAATTAACGGGATTAACGGATTTATTGAAACAATATCCACATCAAATTTCAGGTGGACAACAACAGCGTACCGCTTTAGCACGCGCACTTGCGCCACGTCCCAAACTGATTTTATTGGACGAACCGTTTTCCAATTTAGATGCCGATTTGCGTACCCAATTGTCGCAAGATGTCAAAAAACTGTTAAAACAGCAGAACATTACCGCCTTAACAGTAACACACGACCAAGCAGAAGCCTTTGCGGTTGCCGACAAAATCGGTGTGATGCGAAACGGCAAGCTGGTACAATGGGACACGCCACAAAACATTTACCACAATCCTGCTGATGCACAAATTGCTGCTTTCATCGGTTCAGGCAGCCTGATTACAGGACAAGTACGGCAAAATGGTGAAGTACAAACCGCATTAGGCTGCCTGAAAGTCGATACACGCGATTTAACGCCCCAAACTACTGTGCGTGTTTTTGTGCGTCCTGAAAGCCTGATAGTAGCGGACAATGAAACCGTTGGTACACCTGCACAAATATTGGAACAGGAATTTAAAGGCAGCCACTGGGCGCATACATTGGTTCTGTCCGATGGCAGTAAACTCCTGCTACACACCGCACAACCATTTTCAGGCAGCCTATTGGTGCGACATCAAGGTCATGCGGTGGTGTTTGCAGACAATGAATAAATGACTTGCGTAGAGTAGGTGCTGACACCCATCACCTATCACAACGATGATTGATGTTCAGGCTGCCTGAAAAGGATGAATGCCAGCACCCACCCTACACAAGTCATTTATTTTCATGCTATTTTCAATTTTCTTATTCCAAACAAATGTTCATTGGTTTTTCAGGCAGCTTTACAGTACACAGCAATTTGAAAAACACATTTTCTGGATACCGCTGAATTCACATTAAAATACAAAAAATTAAGACAAGACAGTCGCTGCTGTCTTGTCTGTTTTTATTTAAAACGACCGTAATCTTGTGTTTTGCACCGTGCGCCAAGCGCATCATGATTGTGGCGATACCATTCCCATACAAACAATAAACCGCCTACAATCAAGCGATGTCGCCAACGACTGGGCAACATGGCGAGTTTGAGCAAGCGTTTGTTGCTGATGAAACCCGTTGCACGGTGGGCAAAGTGCATCAAGGTTTGTGAAGGTGCAGCATTATTGTGTCGGATTCCGCGTTTTTGGGCATGAACGGCTGCTATTTTCAGTTGCATTAATCGGGCTTGCAATACCAATAATTCACGCTCTTGTTTGCGATTGGAATGACTCATCAGATTGCTCCTGAAATAAGGGGTCAAAATGGGAATGGGTTGTGCCACGTAAATGGGCAAGGTCGTTTTGCATTTCGTTTAGGGTATGGTTTAATGGCTTGCGACTGTTTTGCCAAATGATGGGAATACGATAAATCATCAGTAATAAAGCAAGCAGCGCAATAATGGCAACACCAAAAAATACCCCGATTTTGATGTGTTCAGGCAGCATGGCATTCAACCCCAATAATAATGCCATTAAGAAAATTAAAGTTAAAACAGCAGCAAAAGCGATGCAGGCAACAATTTTGATGATGCCCGCCAGTTGTTCTTCCATATCCAAACGCAGCAGGCGCACGCGCAAGAGCAATAATTCCGAGCCGTGTAGCCATAGGTTTTTGAAATGATTGATTTCTTGGCGAATCCCCATGCTTTTGCTTTCCTTATTCAAAATTCAAAAAGCTGCCTGAAAATGCAGACAGCTTTTGTTTGTCTATTCAATAGAGACGGTTAACGGCGGTTCAGTAAAACCCCTACAACCAAACCCGCCAAAGCTGCGAAACCCATTGCATAATAAGGCTTTTCGTTGACATAGTCATCAGCACGTTTGGCATGGATTTTCACTTGTTCTACTGCACGTTCTTCAAAATCTTGAAGTTTATTTTGTACATCGCGCAACTGACCTTTTAAACGTGCCTTTAATGCGCGGGTTTCCTCTTCCCCTTGTTCTATGCCGTCTTGATACAGGCTCTCTACTTCATTTAATACGCTGCGGATTTCATTTAACAGGGCTTCTTTTTGTTTGTCAAAATCGCGTTTCATGTCATGCTCCTTATGCAGTTACTCATGGTAAGATTAATGTTGCCTTGTTCAGACACTTTTCACTATGCCTGAATAAGTGGCATATTGGCAAGGGAAATTGTGATTTTTAACATAAACTTTCAAGCTGCTTTTTAGAATGGTTGTAGTGCTTTTCAATTCTGAAACTGTACACAACAACTTTTTAAGATGAACGTTAATCTGTTTTCCTGTCTCAAATATCGGGTTTGGCAAGTTCTTCGTAGCAACTGTATTTTTAACCCCGTCAGGTAAAAATACAGTTGCTATGCGGCGGTAGATTTGAGAACTTGGTAAGTTTGGGTTGGATTTCAGACAGCCTTTGCTGCTTGCCCAAATACCTGTTGCCACAATGTTTTAACTACTGCATAGTCTGCCAATAATGTTTCATCAATTTGAACGTGTGCGATGTCGCGCAATTTTGTGTTATGTTGAATGTGTCGGAAACGGCGATACGCATCGGCAGCTTGTTGGGCAATGTCTGCATCAATTAAACTGCGCCGTGCCGCCATACCCAAAAGGGCAATGTTGCCGTAATTTTCCAATAAGGCTGGTTCAGTTGCACTTTTTGCCAACACCAAATATTGCACCATAAATTCTACGTCCACTACGCCACCACGTGCGTATTTAACATCGCTGTCCACAGGCGGATGCGTGGGAAACATTTTTTCGCGCATTTCAATTATCTCTTGATGCAATTTTTGTTCATCACGCGGCTGAGTCAAAATGGCGCGGCGTATGTTTTCAAATTGCTTGCCCACGGTTTCGCTACCACACACAAAACGGGCGCGGGTTAAGGCTTGATGCTCCCAAGTCCATGCTTTTTCGTGTTGATAGTGTTCAAAAGCGGTGATGCTGTGGACGATGAAGCCGTTGTCGCCATCGGGACGCAAACGCAAATCGGTGTCGTAAAGTGTGCCTGCACCTGTGCTGCCTGAAAGCCATGTGTTCAAACGGCGTGCAAGTTTAGCGTAATGGTCGGCGGCTTCGGGGTGTGGGTCATCATACAGGTAAACCAAGTCCAAATCGGAGGTGTAACCCAATTCTTTGCCTCCCAATTTGCCGTAGGCAATGATGGCAAATTGCGGGTCTGGTCTGTGGGTTTTGGGTATGCTTTGCCACGCGTGTTCCAACGTGAGTGTCAGTATGGTATCGGCCAGCAGGGAAAGTTCATCGCTTAATGCCTCTACAGTCCAACACCCTGCCAAATCTTGCATTGCCAAACGGAAAATTTGCGCGTGTTGAAAACGGCGCAGGGTGTCCATTTTGCTTTCTGTGTCTTCACAGGCATTGAGGCTGCCTGAAAGTTCGGTTTTGAGTGTGCGCCAGTCCAAAGGCTGCATCAGTTGTGCAGACAACAGTTCATCTAATAAAATGGGGTGTTGTTGCAAATATTCTGCCAACCATGCACTTTGTGCCATCAAGTTGGCAAGCTGTTTGCGTGCTTGTGGATAGTGGTTGAGAAACGCCAAATAAGCAGAACGGCGGCTGATGGTTTCCAAAAACGACAACAAACGCCATATCGCTTCATCAGGTGCGTGCGTGCTGGCAGCTGCTTCAATCAGACGTGGCACAATCGCATCAAAACGTGGTTGTGCTTGTACGGAAAGTTGGCGATAGCGATTGCTGTTTTTCAATTGCCACAGGCGTTGAGCGAGGCTTTCAGGCTGCCTGAAACCTATATCGGTAAGTGTAGCAACATTGTTGCTGATGTCATCGGCATTTAACCACACGCTGCTATAAGGTGCATCATCGGTATTTTCGGCTTCGGGTTCAGCAAGAATTTGAGCAAACACTTGAGCAACAACTTGGCGATGGGCATTCAGGCTGCCTGAAAAAGCAGCATAATTGGCAAAACCCATGCTTTGCGCCAATAATTGCTGTTGTTCGGCGTTTTCAGGCAGCGTTTGGGTTTGTTGGTCGTCCCAGTATTGCAAGCGGTGTTCCACATCACGCAAAAAACGGTAGGCTGCCAACAAATCTGCTACCGTGTTTTCAGGCAGCATCTGCATTTGCGCCAAACGTTGCAGCGTTTCTTGTGTGCCTTTTAATTGCAAGGTTTTATGCTGACCGCCGCGTATCATCTGGAAAATTTGTGCCACAAATTCCACTTCGCGTATGCCACCTGCACCCAATTTGATGTTGTCTGCGCTGTATTTTTTGGTGGCTTCGGCACGAATTTGACGGTGCAAATCACGCATAGCAGCATAGGCGTTGTAATCCAAATATTTGCGGAATACAAAGGGACGCACGACACCAACAATGTCATTGGCATACGGCGTTACTACGCGCCCTTTGCACCACGCATAACGTTCCCACTCGCGCCCTTGCGTCATCAAATATTGTTCCAAAGCCGTTTCGCTCCACACCAGCGCACCGCTGTCGCCATCAGGTCGCAAGCGCATATCCACACGAAAAACCTGTCCTTCGTCTGTGATATCGTCCAATAAAGCAATGATTTTGCGTCCAACTTTGGTAAAAAACGTTTGATTGTCTTGGCTGCGCCGTCCGTCCGTTTCGCCTGCTTCGCCATAGATGAAAATCAAGTCAATATCGGAAGACACGTTCAACTCAAAACCACCTGCCTTGCCCATTGCCACCACACTCAAATGCTGTGCCACACCCGTATGCCGTCCTTTAGGTGTGCCATACATTTCACGATAATATTGCTCGGCAAACGCTGCCGCCGTGTTCACCGCAAAATCGGCAAATTCGGTAATCGTACGCGTTACTTCCGCCAAATCGGATACGCGGTTTAAATCACGCACCATAATCTGTGCCAGCACATAACGGCGCAAAATCCGCAACTGCCGTGCCAATTCGCTTTCATTCAAGGTCGCCTGAAAGCCTTGCCAATCGGCAAATGCCATAAAATCGGTTTTTTCAAGTGGTTTTGCCAAGATATGTGCCAAATGTACGCCGTCCAATTTATTGTGGTCAAGCTGGCGCGATAACCAAAGGGAATGAGAGCGGGCAAAGGCAAGCATGGCATAGGTATTCATGGACGACTTTCAGTAAAAATGGACTGCCAGCGAAACAAACCATTTCTTTTTAAACAAAATTTCAGTATACGACAATTTCTCAACAATCTATTCCCTTCATCGTTTCTAACGGAGGAAGGAACAAATTACAGGTCGTGTACCGCAAAACAAAATATTGCCGCAGAACTAAGAACCTGTATTCATAAGATTGATGGCTTGATTTTATTGTCCATTCTTGCGAATACAAGGCGGATTTTCATGCCAATATTGAACATATCAGCGTGAAAAGCCAAGGCAGTCGGCGCATGAAGTGGCGATAAAAGCAAACTATTGAGATTGTGAATACAGGTTCTAAAAGCAGTACGGCGTTGCCAACACCCTTATGTACCACTCACGGTGGACGTTGTCGCCTTGTACTGCTTTTTCACTTCTACAACTATGGCAGTATACAATGATTTTCATTCCCTGTTCCTACCCCTGCTTACGGGGCAAATGTACCAAGTTTTCAAATTTGGATACCGCATCAGAGAATTTGGCAAATCTTGGAGCGAGATAAGAATGGCTCATTAAGCAACATATTTTGATGAGATTGGGGTTTTCAGGCAGCCTGATGTCACACCATAAACCACCATCAACCTTAATGAATACAGGTTCTTAAACCACCGTTTCCACTGTTTCCCCATTGTCAAACACCAAAATTTTTTCAGGCCAACGCATCGCTGCCAAACGGTATTGCGAGTCGGTTGGCGCAATATTGCGTTTGCGGTCGCGCCAACGTGCGCCAACTGAAAAATCAATGCAAAACACATTCTTACGCGCACCATGCCAATGATTCGAGGGGAAATCAAACATGCCTTGACGGTGTTTGGGTTGAGGCATATGGGTAAACCATGGTCGCCAATAATGTCCCACTATCACATGTGCGTTATCGCGATAATCGTCCCACCACGCATCACGCACCGAAAATCGCCAACGCCCACCAGCAAAAAACGGTTCTGCTGCCGCTTTTTCTGTACCACAAACCAAAGCCCGCATCGGGTGGCTGCTGTTGCGATAAACATCATGTGCTGCCGTGGCAGGCATCAAAGGCGGCACAATAGACGGATTTTCCAAACCATGTGCGTGCAAACGCTGCTCCGCCAAATAATCATCAAACCAAGGTGCATGTTTGATGCAGCAATTCAATTCATCGTCCCACTCGCCATAATATTCGCTGGGACATTTTTGTTCCACACAGTCCAACAAACGCGACACCGCATTGGGCAACCACGCCGCATGCACAATCCGCAAATCCGCACGCTGCAAAATAATCGGTTGGCGTTTCAATAAATCCCACAAAGCCTGTTTACCATTTTCAGGCAGCCTAGACCAAGGCGCGTAATTGGGTTCATCCAATTGCGCGCGCTGATGAAAAAACCAGCCCGAACCATCTTTCGCTTCGCGGTTCAATAAATTTAATTCATGATTACCCAATACCATCAAGGCATTGCCAGCACGATAAGCCTGCCTGAACCACTCAAACACCGCAGGCGAGTCAGGACCTCTGTCTGCCAAATCGCCCACAAACACCAACTTTCGTCCTTGTGGGTGGCTGCCATCGGGACGATAACCCAAATAGTGCAACAAATTCTGCAAAGCCTCAAACTGACCATGCACATCGCCCACCACGTCCAAGCTGCCCGCAGGCAAATTTTGTATTAAAGACATATGCACCATTTCAAGAATTTAACCATGCCATTATACAGATGCCCCAACCATCTCGCATCTATCTTAATGTCATCAAGCCGCCTTTCAGCACTCGATAAAAATATTCAGACTGCCTGAAATATTTCTTATAAATACCATCTTTCCAGTCAGCCTAAATTGTCAAAAAATTCACACAGTTTGGGCTTGATAAACAATTTGGTGTTTGAATACACCGAAGCAAAACTGTCCCAATCGCTTGCCAGCAGCCGCTCATAATGGACTTGAATATCAGGATTGTATTTCTTGGCAACAACAGCTGGCATATACAATAAACCATTCTGTGAATTTCTGGCAGCCTGAAAAGCGCAAAAATGCGATAATTCCCCTATTTTCCATTGTTCAGGCTGCCTGAAATGTCTGCATTTAATCTTGATGTTTTTCTGAAAACCTTGCCCACATCGGCTGGTGTGTACCGCATGATGTCGGCTGACGATACCGTGCTTTACGTTGGCAAGGCGGTGAATTTGAAACGCCGCGTGTCCAGCTATTTCCAAAAAAACGACCATTCGCCACGCATTCAGTTGATGTTGAAACAGGTTGCCAAAGTGGAAATCACGCTGACCAACAGCGAGGCAGAAGCCTTGATTTTGGAAAACAACCTGATTAAATCTTTGAACCCCAAATACAATATTTTGTTTCGCGATGACAAATCCTATCCCTATTTGATGTTGAGCGGACACGATTTTCCGCGTTTGGCGTATTTTCGCGGCACGCCAAAAAAGCCACATCGTTTTTTTGGTCCTTATCCCAACGGCTATGCGGTGCGCGACAGCATGGAAATTTTGCAAAAAGTTTTCCAATTAAGGACTTGCGAAGACAGCGTGTTTGCCCACCGCGACCGTGCGTGCTTGCTCCACCAAATCAAGCGTTGTTCTGCGCCTTGCGTGGGGGCGATTGATGGGGCGGATTACGCGCAAAGCGTTCAGGCTGCCACCGACTTCCTAAATGGCAAAACGGCTGATTTATTAAAGACTTGGGAACAGAATATGTTACAAGCTGCCGAAAACTTGGATTTTGAACAGGCGGCAAAATGGCGCGACCAGATTCAGGCTTTGAGCGTGGTGCAAGCCAAGCAATTTATTGACAGCCACACGCCCAACAATCAACAAGATATTGATATTATTGTGATTTGTGTAGAACAGGGGCAGGTGTGTGTGCATTGGGCGAGCGTGCGCGGTGGGCGACATGTTGGCGACAAAAATTTCTTTCCCGATACGCGCCACGACCCGAATCCGCAAATTGATGATTATGCCCAAGCCTTTGTTGCACAACATTATTTGGGCAAAAACAAGCCCGATGTGTTGATTGTGAATTTCAGGCTGCCTGAAAGCCTACACACCGCGTTGAATGCGGAACATGGCAAGAAAATCGCCATCGTCCAACCCGAACGCGGCGAGCGCAAAGTGTGGCTGGACAATGCCACACGCAACGCACAACTGGCTTTGTCGCAACACCAGCGCCAAAATGGCAATCAAAAACAGCGTGTTGCGGACTTGGCACACATTTTGGGGCTGCCTGAAAACGAGTTGCACCGTTTGGAATGCTTTGACATCAGCCACACGCAGGGCGAGGCAACCATGGCAAGTTGCGTGGTGTACGATGATTTTGCCATGCAGCCCAAACAATATCGCCGCTACAACATCGCCACCGCCAAAGCTGGCGATGACTATGCCGCCATGCGCGAAGTGCTGACGCGGCGTTATGGCAAAATGGTTCAGGCAGCCGCGCAGGGCGAAACGGTGCGTTTTCCCGATGTGGTGCTGATAGACGGCGGCAAAGGGCAAGTGAACATGGCTTTGCAAGTGTGGGCAGAATTGGGTTTGCAAATGCCGATTGTGGGCATAGCCAAAGGCGTGGAACGCAAAGCGGGTTTGGAAGAATTGATTTTGCCGTTTCAAAACAAAATGTTCAGGCTGCCTGAAAACAGCCCTGCCCTGCATTTATTGCAAACCATACGCGATGAAAGCCACCGTTTCGCCATCACAGGCATGAGAGCCAAGCGCGACAAAACGCGCATCACCTCATCATTGCAAGACATCGCAGGGGTGGGCGCGAAACGCAAAGCGGCATTGTTGTTGAAATTTGGGGGATTGCGTGGCGTTCAGGCAGCCAGCGTGGACGATTTGGCGCAAACCGATGGCATCAGCATGGATTTGGCACGGAAAATTTACGACCATTTTCACGGTGTTTAACGCGAAAATCATGCAAAAAGCTGCCTGAAAGTTTTCAGGCAGTTTTTCTATTTAAGATTACTCACCATTTGCCACGCGGTTTCCACAGCCGTTTTCAGGCTGCCTGAAACGCAATTTCATGGGCTTCATCAAAACTGGGTATTTCCAATTTGCCCAACATTTGCATTAAAACGTGTTCGGGTACGGCGTGTTCGCGTTGTTTGTTTTGTTTCAAGAGCTTGGCATATGGCACTTCCAAATACACGATTTTGATTTTTGCGCCATATGCGGCAAAAATATCCGTCCATTTGCTGCGTAAATCGCGGTTTAAATTGGTGGCGTTGAAGACAAAATCGCGTTTTTCGCGCAAATATTGTTTCGCCAATTCTTTGCCGATTCGCACGGCTTGGGCGGTATCGTGGCTGTTGGCGGGATTAAGTTTGTGGGCGCGGCGTATGTCGTCCAGCGAAAGGGTGGGTAGGTGGGATAAGTGTTTGTGAATAAAGGTGTCTTTTCCTGAACCTGCCAAAGCACACATCATTACGACTTCGCAAGTGAAATCGTCATACGGCACATAATCTGCGCTACCGCCTTGATTTAAATAGTGATAACGTGCTTGGGGCGTGGCGAATGGTCGTGCTTGTCCCCAGCAATTCAAGTCTTTGCACATTTCTTCAAATAAATCAATTCGCAACAATAAATCTGTTTGGTCGGCACAAATGCGTCCCAACACGTCTGCGCGCGCCAACATCGCCAACAGGCGCGTGTCCAGCACCAAACTGGCGGCAATCACCGCGCGTTCGGGGTCGGGTTTGCTGATTGCCCAAAGTGGCAGACCGTGCAGGCGCACCAGTTTGCAAATTTGCTCGCGCACGGTAAAGGGGGTGGCGATGTCGCGGTAGAGAATTTGTCGTGCGGTGTATTCGCCTTTTTGCGCGTGGCGTGGCGAGACGATGCGCGTTTTGCCGTCCACGATTTCTTCGTGGGTGGTGCTGCGTTTTTCCACATCGTGCAACAGGGCGGCTGTGAACAGAATATGTTGATTTTGTGGCGATAATTCGGCAAATTCAGGCAGCCTGAACAATTCGTCCACCACCATTTGCGTGTGGGTCAAAACATCGCCTTCGCCATGCCATTCGGGGTCTTGGGGGACGTGGCGCATTTCGTCCAGCCACGCATAATGTTGGGTCAGTTGCGCCCAATCAATCGGGCGGTGTGGGGTGTAGTGGGGGAATGTCCACATGGTTTATCCTTTTGTTTTTATTTTGGAAAATGGGGTTTCAGGCTGCCTGAAACTGAATGTATGATAAATAATAATTTTTTTATTAAAATCAACCGCTCGCCATATATTGGTAAATAAACAATCAAATTGCCTTGCGGATATTGCTTTTCCCAGCCACAGGGTACGCCGCCTAATTGGTACACTTTGAATTGTTCTGTTAAAAAATGGCTGTATGCGGTTTCATCATTCGCCCATTTTTGATACGAGAAGTAGTGCAAAAAGTTATAGAAATCGTTATAAACAAAGTCAATTGATGTACCTTTTATCAATTTATCCCAGCTTTGTTGCTGGCTGATTTGTTTAATCAAGTCAAATAGTCTGCAGGAGTATGATTCATAAACGGCTTGGATTTTGAGTATATCGGTATGGGATAGGGTTTCGTATGGAGTGGGTGTTTTGATGCGTTCAAGAGGTGGGTCTTCTAATAAATCGAGATAAACCGTGTTGCCGTGTTTATCGCTGTCTTGGTCAGTATAGTAATCATATGCTTGTAAGGCATTGAATATCAAATTATATTCGCCATTGTGAAAATGTGCTAATCTGCCACAGAAGAAAGTTTCTGATGCTAAAACATTGCGTAATGTGTCAAACGTTTTGGCGATTTCATGTTCAATGAGATTGATGTCCATATTTTGCATTTCGTGGTGTATTTTTGAAAATTAAATATTTGTGGCGAAATCAGTGTGCGTGGTGCACCCTACGGGTTTTTCAGGCTGCCTGAAAAACTTAACCCTGCATAAATTGCCAACTTTCCCAATGATATTTTGTGTAATCAATCAGTTGGGCGGGTTGCCATGTTTTTGTCCAATGCACATCGGTTTGGACGTGCTTGGCGCGTACCAATTTAAATAATTGATTAAATTCATTGGCTTGTACGGGTAAATCGCCATTGTTCACAGCAAAATCGGCGCGGTTGCGTATCACAAAACCTTCGCTGCATGGTTCGCCTGTTTTGGGGTCGTAGCCGCCCAGTTGTCCGCCTGTTTGCACATAGTCTGTCCACGCCATGCCCAAGTTGGCGGTCAGCCAGTTTTCCAGTTGCTTGTTTTCATTTAAATTGTTTTGCGTAAACGTGGCGAGTGCTTGTGTGATGGGGATTTCTGGCACGGTCGGAAAATCAAACATCGCGGCATAAAATTGCACCTCGTCCCAACTCAACCATCGCCCATTTTGGCGCACGGCGAACAGGTAAAAATAACTTTCCAGTTGAGAATAGGCAATAGAATGAATGCCATACAGATTTTCGCCAAACAGTTCCAAATCGCCCAAATCGTCTTTAATCAGCCGCCAGCGTTCCAGCAGGGGTTTGTCCCAAGCGTGTTGTGTGGGCGCGGCGTGGGAGCGCGCAAACAGCCCTGCGGCACAAAAACAGTTGTTTTGTCCGTCCAATTTTTCGGTCAGCACCAAATCGGGCAGGGCGGCAAAGTGGCGGACGTAATCGCGTGGCATAAAGCGGTCGTCTGATGTTGTGCCGAGACTGATGTGGGCGTGGAGACTGCGCGGGTATTTTTGCATGATGTTGTCCTTGTGCTTTTAATCACGCCAAATGCTGTTTTGACGTTTCAAATAAATTGCATCATCAAAGGTTTGCAGTAATTCGGGTTTAAATGCCACACAAATGGCCGCACCAATGCCACTTAAAAATGCTTCCCCCCATGTGAGCAAGAAAAAAACTGGGAATGCAGCTTGCCAAACAATGCTGCCTGAAAACACGTCTGCACTATGTAATAAACTGCATACCACCAGTCCTGTGGCAAGCATGCCAAATGCACTTGCTAAAAAAGCATTGACAAAGATGTAGATGAAGACTTGTTTGGGCAAAAATCGTTGTGTCAAATAACGAAATAATGCATTGATAAAACAAGTAGGTAAAATAATTGCCATGCCATTGAGTGCAAATACGGACAAAAAGTCGCTGCCATGTCGCAGTATGCCAAACATCAGTAACCATGCACTGCCTAATAAAAAAGCTGCTGGCAAGCCCAACATAAGTGCCACCAGATTTAGACCAAGCAAGTGATAACTCATACCATGCAGATGCCCTGCATCAATTTGAACTTGCATCAACCATAAAAGAGCAGTAATGCCCATTGCAATGGCATAAGCACGAGATGGAACGGTTTGTGGCGTAACATTAAGGTGCTTTAAAGCAAAAATGGTCAATGTTAAATAGGGTAAATAACTTATCCACATAAACCATGAAGTGAACCAATTTGCAGAAAAAATCATGATGATAAAAATTGCAATAGTATTAAAGAACTGCCAGAAAATAAGTGTGCATAAGCAGCACAAAAATGCATGACTGACACAGCTTGGAATGAGTACAAGGCATACAACAGTAAAGTAAGCCAACAAGGCAACTGTTTTAAAGTATATTAGCTATATAGTGAAGTAAAATAAGAAAGATGCAAGGCGACCACGACCGCCGTGTACAAATAGTACATAAAGGCGTGGGCAACGAAACAGATTTCTTATTTTAATTTACTATATGTTTCAGGCAGCCTGAACACCTAATATGTGGATAATATGGATAGTGTGAAAAATGCAGATACTATCTTTCCAGTCAGCCTAAATTGTCAAAAAACTCACGCAGTTTGGGCTTGATAAACAGCTTGGTGTTTGAGTACACCAAGGCAAAAATGTACCAATCAGCACATACTTGTCCCAATCGCTTACATTTTGGTTTTACCACGCGCTAGCAGCCACTCATAATAGACTTGGATATCAGAATTGTATTTCTTCGGCATATACAGTAAAGCCCACATTTTGCTGTTGCCACGTTTGCTTAACATGACTTTGCTGTCACTTTTGTCGATTTTGTGTACCTTATCCAATGATTTGGCAAAATCAAGGATACACTTGGGATTGACCATGCTTACTTTGATGCCTTTATCATGCAAAAATATGCCAACAACTCGTGGTAAATACCAGTTGCTCCCATAATCACATGAATGGTAGATAAATTAGTGGTGATGTTTTTCTCAATTCATTCTATGAATTTCAGGCAGCCATCGGGATTGTTTATCCAAAATTTTGCTGTGGATACTGCGTT
This sequence comes from Alysiella sp., assembly GCF_030525755.1. GTDB lineage: Bacteria > Pseudomonadota > Gammaproteobacteria > Burkholderiales > Neisseriaceae > Simonsiella. Next base: position 25,463 of record NZ_JAUNEC010000002.1, on the reverse strand, counting down.
TGTGGGTGTCTTTGAGGTAGGTAATGCCCCATTTTTTTGAGGAACATCAATGCCTACGATATGTTGAATGTTGTCCATCGTAGAGTCTTTCCCTGTGCATGCAGTATCTGCGAACCAAATCGGGCACTTGGATACTATTCAGATTAAACTGCTGGGAAACGGGGTAGGTTCATCTGCATTACAGCGTCTAGGCACTCAGGTTGGGCTCAATTTCCTGCTCTTTTTGGTTTTTGTGTTCATAATGTGTTTTTATCCACACAATTGAAAAGATACAAGGGTGGGTCGCTAACCTAACTCCCCCTCAATATCCCTCCTGCATAAAATAACCCAAACGAGCCGAAACCTGTTTGGGTTATTTTATGCTGATATAGTTGTAGAAGTGAAAATACAAGACAATAACTGCCGCGTATACACAAACAGTACACAAGGGATTGGTAATACCCTAATGTTTTCTTCAATTCTGAAACTATATTACTCAGCGTCTTTTTCCTCAACCAACTCAACCAATGCCAAAGGAGCATTGTCGCCTTTGCGGAAACCATATTTCAGGATACGCACATAGCCACCATTGCGGTTGGCGAAGCGTACGCCCAAATCGTCAAACAATTTCACCACCACATCGCGGTCGCGAGTGCGGTCAAATGCCAAACGGCGGTTTGCCAAAGAAGGTTTTTTACCCAAAGTAATCAAGGGTTCAACCACACGGCGCAACTCTTTTGCTTTGGGCAAAGTGGTTACGATGGTTTCATGGCTCAACAAAGAGTTAGCCATATTGCGCAACATGGCAGCACGGTGGCTGCTGGTGCGGTTTAATTTACGGTTACCATTACGATGACGCATGTCATTATCCTTTAATCTTCAAAGCTTACGGCTTTTCCAAACCAGCAGGTGGCCATGCTTCCAATTTAGAACCCAATGTCAGTCCTTTGGAAGCCAACACTTCTTTGATTTCGTTCAAAGATTTGCGACCCAGATTTGGCGTTTTTAACAACTCGGTTTCAGTACGCTGAATCAAATCGCCGATGTAGTAGATGTCTTCGGCTTTCAGGCAGTTCGCAGAACGAACCGTCAATTCCAAATCATCTACGGGGCGCAGCAGTACAGGGTCAATCGGCGGTGCTTTTTCTTCTTCCACTTCCACAGGCGTGCCTTGCAAATCGGCAAAGATGGACATTTGGTCAATCAAAATACGCGCTGCGGTACGCACCGCTTCTTCGGGGTCAATCGCACCATTGGTTTCAATATCCAAAATCAGGCTGTCCAAGTCGGTGCGTTGTTCCACGCGAGCTGCTTCAACATCAAAACTAACACGGCTGATGGGCGAAAAGCTCGCATCCAGTTGAATGGCACCAATCTTGTTTTGTTCCTTGCCATGACGGCGACCCGAAACCGATTGATAGCCACGACCTTGTTCTACTTTGATTTCCATCTCAATGCTGCCATTTTCAGCCAAGTGGCACAAAACATGGTCAGGATTGATGATTTCCACATCGTGAGGCAATTCAATATCGCTGGCGCGCACAGCACCCGCACCCGATTTTTTCAGTGTTACCAATACATCGGTGCGACCATGCAGCTTGAACACAATGCCTTTGATGTTCAACAAAATGTCCACGACATCTTCCTGAACACCGTCCAAGGTGGAGTATTCATGCAACACGCCAGCAATGCTGACCTCAGTAGGTGCAAAGCCATTCATGGACGACAGTAAGATACGACGCAAAGCATTACCCAATGTATGACCAAAACCACGCTCAAAAGGCTGCATTGACACTTTTGCGCGAGTTGCGGACAGCGTATCCACATCAATTTGGCGGGGTTTCAAAAATTCGGTTGTGCTGTTTTGCATTTAACTGTCCCTCACTGTGCTAGGCATTATTTAGAGTAGAACTCTACCACCAGCTGTTCATTAATATCGCTGTACAATTCAGCGCGGTCAGGTACGTTTTTGAACGTGCCTTCCATTTTGTTGGCATCAACTGAAACCCAGCTTGGCATACCGATTTGGGCAGCCAAACCCAAGGCTTCTTGAATGCGAACTTGTTTTTTTGCTTTTTCGCGTACTGCCACCACATCGCCTGCTTTCACTTGGAAAGAAGGAATGTTTACCACTTGACCGTTTACAGTCAGGGCTTTGTGGGAAACCAGTTGGCGGGCTTCTGCGCGGGTAGAAGCGAAACCCATGCGGTAAACCACGTTGTCCAAACGCGATTCCAATAATTGCAGCAACAATTCGCCAGTTGAACCTTTGCGGCGGTCTGCTTCGGCAAAGTAGCGGCGGAATTGACGCTCTAATACACCGTAGATGCGGCGAATTTTTTGTTTTTCACGCAATTGCAAACCGTAGTCTGACAAGCGTGGTTTTTTCGCACCGTGTTGTCCAGGTGCGGATTCCATTTTGCATTTTGAATCCAAAGAGCGGCGTGCGCTTTTCAGATACAAATCCGTGCCTTCACGGCGAGCCAATTTACATTTTGGACCAAGATAACGTGCCATGCTTTGCTCCTATTAGATACGACGCTTTTTAGGCGGACGGCAACCGTTGTGTGGCAACGGAGTAACATCGGTAATGCTGGTGATTTTGAAACCCAGAGCATTGAGCGCACGCACAGAAGATTCGCGACCCGGTCCTGGACCTTTAATGCGAACTTCCAAATTTTTTACGCCATACTCTTGGGCAACTTTACCAGCGGCTTCTGCTGCAACTTGGGCAGCAAAGGGTGTACTTTTACGAGAACCTTTAAATCCCGCGCCGCCAGAGGTAGCCCAAGACAATGCATTGCCTTGACGGTCGGTGATGGTAATGATGGTATTGTTGAAAGATGCATGAACATGCACAATACCTTCACTCACGGTTTTGCGTACTTTTTTGCGTACACGAGAGGCTGTGTTTGCTTTAGCCATTCTATTTCCTTAAAAATTATTTTTTACCAGCAATCGCTTTGCGTGGACCTTTACGGGTACGCGCATTCGTGCGAGTGCGCTGACCACGGCAAGGCAAACCACGACGATGGCGCATGCCACGATAACAGCCCATGTCAATCAAGCGTTTGATGTTCATGGTTACTTCACGGCGCAAATCACCTTCTACTTCGTATTTGGCAACTTGTTCACGCAAAGCATCTAATTGAGACTCGTCCAAATCTTTGACTTTGGTGCTGGGCACAATGCCAGCCGCTTCGCAAATGTTTTTAGCACGAGTCGCACCGATACCGTAAATGGCTTGCAAGCCAATCACGATATGGGCATTATTGGGGATATTTACCCCTGCAATACGAGCCATATTTTTTCCTTAAAGGGCAAAAGTTTGTATCATAACACAAAAATCACAGCCAAGTGATTGTGTACAAACGCCAAATGCTTTCAGGCAGCCTGAAAGCTTGAATTTAAAAGAAATTTTCTTTATCACCCAATTTGGCGTTGAAACACAACAACATTAACCTTGACGTTGTTTATGACGGGGGTCAGTACAGATGACGCGAACCACGCGATTGCGGCGAATCACTTTGCAGTTGCGGCAAATGGGTTTTACTGAAGGTTGTACACGCATGATGAGTTCCTTGTAACAACGGGGTTTATCGGGCTCGGAAAACAATACGAGCGCGGGTCAAATCATAGGGTGTCATCTCCACGGTAACTTTATCACCGGGGGAAATGCGAATGTAGTGCATGCGCATTTTACCTGAAATGTGTCCCAACACTTCGTGTCCATTTTCGAGTTTTACTTTAAAAGTTGCATTGGGCAAGGTTTCCAAAATCTCGCCTTGCATTTGTATGGTATCTTCTTTTGCCATAATTATCTTTTAGGTAAAATAACTTAATTATCAATACTGCGTTTCATCAAATATTCATATCGCTGTGTCATACTGTATGAATTAATTTGATTATGAAAATCCATCGTTACAACAACCAAAATCAGCAATGATGTACCACCTAAATAAAATGGAATACCTAAAAAAGTTGTTAAAAATTCAGGAATCAAACACACTATTGTAATATAGAATGAACCAAATAATGTTAAACGCAATACTACTTTTTCTAAATATCTTGCCGTTTGTTCGCCTGGTCTGATACTAGGAATAAAAGCACCACTTTTCTTCAAATTTTCCGACATTTCTTTTGGGCTAAATGCTAATGCCGTGTAGAAATAACAGAAAAAAATGATTGCAATAGCAAAAAAAGTAATAAATGCTGGCTGACCATGTTGCAAATGAATCAAAATTTTACTCAATATCCCACTTGAATTACTATTACCCCAAAAGCCTACCAACATTGTAGGTAACATAATGATACTTGAAGCAAAAATCGGTGGAATAACACCAGCCATATTCAATTTAAAAGGCATAAATGTGGCTTGCTGACCTAACTGCTTTTTTGCATAGTGCACAGGTATTTTACGCTGAGCACTCTCAAAATATACAATAGCATAGATAAGCAGACAGACACCAAATGCAATTGCTATTGCAGTTAAAGAACCAATGGAATCTCTTAAAGTCCATAATTGAATTACACCAGATGGAATACCAGCAACAATCCCTGCTGTAATCAATAATGAAATACCATTACCAATACCTCGTTCCGTAATTTGCTCACCTAACCACATTAAAAACATTGTCCCACCAACCAAACAGGTTATAGTAGAAATATAAAATTCAAATGCGGGTATTACAACAATTTGCTGCTGCAATACAAATGCTGCCACACCAAAACTTTGCAAAGTTGCTAATACAACTGTACCAATACGCGTATATTTTGTAATACTCTTACGACCTACTTCTCCTTCTTTCTTTAAAGTTTTCAACGAAGGAATAATTTCAGACGCAAGTTGCATCACAATAGAGGCAGAAATATAGGGCATGATGCCGATAGCAAAAATACTAAAACGCTCAAGAGAGCCTCCTGAAAACATGTTCAACATGCCCAAGATGCCACCTTGTGCGCTTTTGTATAATTCAGCCAAAGCAGCAGCATCAACACCGGGAACAGGAACGTGTGCGCCAATACGAAACACAATCAGCGCACCCAATAAAAACATGAAACGTTTCCGCAATTCGGGATTGTTCCAAAATTTTGTTTTTCCTGACGAAGAGAGTTGAGTAGCCACTACTGCCGCCTTATTCTTCTACTTTGCCACCAGCCGCTTCAATCGCAGCTTTTGCACCCTTGGTGGCTTTAATGCCTTTCAGGGTAACGGCTTTGTTCAGGCTGCCTGAAGCGATGATTTTCACCACTTGGGCATTTGCCGCAACCAAACCAGCTTGTTTCAAAGTCAATACATCAATTTCATCAACCGCAATCGCATTCAATTCGCTCAAACGAACTTCGGCGTTGAATGCAGCAGTCATGGAATTGAAACCGCGTTTGGGCAAACGGCGTTGTAAAGGCATTTGACCGCCTTCAAAGCCTACTTTGTGGTAGCCACCTGCACGGCTTTTTTGACCTTTATGACCGCGACCGCCTGTTTTACCGATACCGCTACCGATACCGCGACCTACGCGGCGAGCCGCATGAGTTGCACCTTCGGCAGGTTGAATTGTATTCAAAAACATTATCTTAACCCTCCACTTTCAACAAGTAGCGAATTTTGTTAATCATGCCACGGTTTGCAGGGGTATCCAGCACTTCAACAGTGTGTTCGCGGCGACGCAAACCCAAGCCACGCGCACAAGCGCGGTGAGATTCAATCGTGCCAATCAAACTTTTTGCCAAAGTTACTTTAATCTTTTTTTGCTCACTCATGGTTTGCTCCCAAAATTTCTTCTACGGTCAAACCACGTTTCGCTGCAATTTCAGCAGGCGTGTACAATTTAGACAAAGCGTCCAAAGTTGCACGAACGATGTTGTAAGGATTGGTTGAACCGTGTACTTTTGCAGAAATATTGTGTACGCCCAAAGCATCAAATACCAAACGCATTGGACCACCCGCTTTCACACCGCTACCTTCTTTGGCAGGCTGCATGAAGACGCGCGTTGCACCATGTTTACCCATTACTTCGTGATGAATGGTACCGTTTTTCAAAGGTACGCGAATCATATTGCGGCGTGCTTGGTCCATGGCTTTTTGTACGGCAACAGGCACTTCACGAGATTTGCCTTTACCCATACCAATGCGACCATCGCCATCACCCACTACGGTTAAAGCGGAGAACGCCATAATGCGACCACCTTTAACCACTTTGGTTACGCGGTTTACGGCAACCATTTTTTCAATTAAGCCGTCGCCGCGTTCTTCTGTTTCATGTTTTGCCATTTTGGTCTCCAAAATCTTTCTTAGAAGCTCAAACCGTTTTCACGGGCAGCCTCAGCCAAAGCTTTCACGCGACCGTGATATTGAAAACCTGAACGGTCAAAAGCCACTTTTTCAATGCCAGCCGCTTTGGCTTTTTCGGCGATGCGTTTGCCCACTACGGCAGCCGCTTCGGTGTTGCCGCCATTTTTCAGGCTGCCACGCACTTCGGCTTCAACGGTAGAAGCAGAAGCCAAAACTTTGTCGCCTTCGGCACTGATGATTTGAGCATAAATATGGCTGTTGGTGCGGAATACGCACAAACGCACCATTTTCAAATCTGCGATACGCGCACGGGTTTTGCGGGCGCGGCGCAATCTTGCGATTTTTTTATTCATGGTTACAGCCTCAATTATTTCTTCTTAGCTTCTTTCATGACAACCACTTCGCCAGCATAGCGAATACCTTTGCCTTTGTAAGGCTCGGGTGCGCGGTAAGCACGAATTTCAGCAGCCACTTGACCCACAGCTTGTTTGTCTGCACCAGTCAAAACGATTTCGGTTTGAGAAGGGGTGGCAACACTCACGCCAGCAGGCATGGTGTGGTTGACAGGGTGAGAGAAACCCAAAGACAGGTTCAACACATTACCCTGAGCCTGTGCGCGGTAACCCACGCCAACCAATTGCAATTTTTTCTCAAAGCCTTCGGAAACGCCTTTAACCATATTGGCAACCAAAGCGCGTACTGTGCCAGACATGGCAGCAGCGTGTTTGCTTTCGTTGGCAGCCTGAAAGGTCAAAGTGCCATCGTTCAACTCAATTTTCACATCGCCTTTCAAAGGCAAGGTCAAAGTACCGTTTTTACCTTTTACGGTAAACACATCTGTTCCAATGTTTACTTCTACGCCAGCAGGAACAGTTACTGGATTTTTCGCTACGCGAGACATCGTTCAACTCTCCTATTAGGCAACAATGCACAGCAATTCACCGCCGATACCAGCAGCGCGCGCTTTACGGTCGGTCATCACACCTTTTGATGTGCTGACAATGGCAACGCCCAAGCCGTTCATCACAGCAGGGATTTCGTCAGAGCCTTTGTAAACACGCAAACCAGGGCGTGAAACGCGTTTAATTTGTTCAATTACGGGGCGACCTGCATAGTATTTCAAAGTGATGTTCAATACAGGTTTTGCATCAGCAGATACAGCAAAATCTTCGATATAACCCTCTTCTTTCAAAACTTTGGCAATTGCGCATTTTAATTTTGAAGAAGGCATCGCCACAGCCACTTTATTAGAGCGTTGGGCATTACGGATACGGGTCAACATATCGGAAATAGGATCATGCATACTCATTTTTTCTACTCCTATTACCAAGAGGCTTTAATCACACCCGGAATGGCGCCACGCATGGCGATTTCACGGATTTTAATACGACCCAAACCGAATTTGCGGAACACACCGCGTGGGCGACCTGTGATGGCGCAACGGCGACGTTGGCGCACAGGAGCAGCATTGCGAGGAATGGATTGCAGTTTCAAACGCGCTTCGAAACGCGCTTCATCGGTTGCGTTTGCATCATTGATGATGGCAAAAATGGCAGCGCGTTTTGCTGCGTATTTTTTCGCCAAAGCAACACGCTTTGCATCACGATTAATAAGTGCTTTCTTAGCCATGATTAACCTTTAAATGGGAATTTAAACAATGACAACAAAGCTTTCGCTTCTTCGTCCGTTTTAGCCGTGGTGGTGATGGTGATGTTCAAACCGCGCAACGCATCAATTTTATCGTACTCAATTTCGGGGAAAATGATTTGTTCGCGCACACCCATGTTGTAGTTACCGCGACCGTCAAATGATTTGCCGCTCACGCCACGGAAGTCGCGTACACGAGGCAATGCAATCGTTACCAAGCGGTCTAAAAATTCAAACATGCGTTCACGGCGCAAAGTTACTTTGCAACCTACGGGGTAGTTATCACGGATTTTAAAGCCTGCAATGGATTTGCGTGCTACGGTAACAACGGGTTTTTGACCTGCGATTTTTTGCAAATCGTTTACGGCGTGTTCCATCACTTTTTTGTCGGCAACTGCTTCGCCCACACCCATATTCAACGTGATTTTTTCAATACGGGGTACTTCCATGATGGATTTGTAACCGAATTGTTTCATCAATTCTGGTACAACGGTGTTTTTATAGTATTCTTGTAAACGTGCCATGTTTATTCACCTTTGCTCGGAGCAGGCACTTCTGCACCATTTGATTTAAATACGCGAACGCGTTTTACTTTGCCTTCGCCTTCAACCAATTTAATACCGACACGGTCTGCTTTTTGGGTTTCTGGATTAAAAATCGCCACATTGGAAATTGCCAAAGGCATTTCTTTGGTGATGATGCCACCTTCAATACCACGCATGGGATTGGGTTTTTGATGGCGTTTTACGATGTTTACGCCTTCTACCACAACTTTGTCGCCCAATACGCGAACAACTTGACCTTGTTTACCTTTGTCTTTACCAGCAATCACGATTACTTGGTCGCCTTTAATGATTTTGTTCATTGTCTAACCTTTCTAATTACTTACAGCACTTCAGGTGCCAATGAAACAATTTTCATAAAACTTTCGCGACCACTACGCAATTCGCGTGTTACCGGTCCGAAAATACGAGTACCCATAGGCTCTAATTTATTGTTCAACAATACGGCTGCGTTGTTGTCAAATTTAATCAACGCGCCATCGGGACGACGAATGCCTCTTGCGGTACGAACCACAACTGCATTATAAACATCACCCTTTTTCACGCGCCCACGAGGAGCAGCATCTTTTACTGCCACTTTAATGATGTCGCCAACGCTAGCGTAGCGACGCTTGGAGCCACCCAATACTTTGATGCACATTACGCGACGCGCACCAGAGTTATCAGCCACATCCAAGATGGTCTGCATTTGAATCATGTTAATAACCTTATTTAAATCCAACTTAATTTACCACTTTCAGCTTGCCCGACACATCTTAAGTTTGACATTCGGACTAGGCTGAAACCTTGCGGTTCTAGTAAACCAGTCTTGGCCCCGAAGGGAAGATGCTCTGCGACAGAGCCGAAAGAAGTTGCGAATTATATAATCAATCTTTTATGTTTGCAAGGACTTATTGTAAATATCTTTCAGGCTGCCTGAAATTTATGGGTGTTGCCATTTTGAGCGTAGGTTTGGCTGTGCAACGCTACGTCTGTGGCTGAGATGAACTGTTTTTTTGTTTTCAGGCTACCTGTACTTTTTTCGGTGTATTTTTCATGCTGTGTGCAAGGGTTTGCGATGTTGAAACGATAAAAAAAGGGCGGATATGAAATCCGCCCCTGCTATTTTAAGTTTTATCCTGCTTTCAGGCTGCCTGAAAATTTAGAAAAAACCCAATGCTTTTGGTGAGTAGCTGACCAACAGGTTTTTGGTTTGTTGGTAGTGTCCGAGCATCATTTTGTGGGTTTCGCGCCCAATGCCTGATTTTTTGTAGCCACCAAATGCTGCATGGGCTGGGTAGATGTGGTAACAGTTTGTCCACACGCGACCCGCTTGAATGGCGCGTCCTGCACGATAGGCGATGCTGCCATCGCGCGACCACACACCTGCGCCCAAACCATACATGGTGTCATTGGCAATGGCGATTGACTCGTCAAAATCTTTGAACGTGGTTACGGACAACACAGGACCAAAAATTTCTTCTTGGAAGATTTCCATTTTGTTATGACCTTTGAAAATGGTCGGTTCAATGTAAAATCCACCGTCAATTTCTTGGCGTGCGCCACCACCTGTCAGGACTTCTGCACCTTCTGCTTTGCCTTTGGCAATGCAACCCAAGATTTTGTCTTGCTGCTCTTGGCTGGCTTGTGCGCCGACCATCGTGTCGGTATCAAGTGGGTGTCCTGTCTTGATTTTTTTCACGCGTTCAACGGCTTTTTTCAAAAATTCCTCTGCGATGGATTCGTGAACCAATGCGCGAGATGGACAGGTGCAAACTTCGCCTTGATTCAGCGCGAACATGGCAAAGCCTTCTAATGCTTTATCCAAAAATTCATCGTCTTTGTCCATTACATCTGCAAAGAAAATGTTGGGGGATTTGCCACCCAATTCCAGCGTAACGGGAATGATGTTTTGCGTGGCGTATTCCATGATTTTTTGACCGATTTCGGTTGAACCCGTAAACGCGATTTTGCCAATGCGCGGATTGGTCGCCAATGGTTCGCCTACTTCTTTGCCAAAGCCGTTTACCACGTTCAACACACCTGCTGGCAGCAAATCTTCAATTAATTCCACCAAAACCAAAATGCTGGACGGGGTTTGTTCGGCAGGTTTCAACACGATGCAATTGCCTGCTGCCAAAGCTGGGGCAATTTTCCACGCTGCCATTAAAATGGGGAAGTTCCAAGGAATGATTTGCCCTACTACGCCAATGGGTTCGTGAAAATGATAGGCGACTGTGTCTTCGTCAATTTGGCTGATGGTGCCTTCTTGGGCGCGAATGCAGCCTGCAAAATAGCGGAAATGGTCAATTGCAAGCGGAATGTCGGCAGCCAGCGTTTCGCGAATGGGCTTGCCGTTTTCCCAAGTTTCGGCAACGGCAAGCGTTTCCAGATTTTGCTCCAAGCGGTCGGCAATTTTCAGCAACAAATTAGAACGCTCGGTGGGCGATGATTTGTTCCACGCAGGGGCTGCGGCATGGGCTGCGTCCAGTGCGAGTTCGATGTCTTTGTGATTGGATTTGGGGACTTGGGTGAAAACTTTGCCGTCCACAGGCGAGATGTTGTCAAAATACACACCGTCCACAGGGGCAATCCATTTGCCACCGATGAAGTTTTCGTATTTTGCTTTGAAATTGACTTTTGCACCGTCAGTATTTGGATTGGCGTAACGCATAGCACGTCCTTTCATGAACTCATCAATTGTTTAAAATAAATGGTAAATCAATGAAACTACAACCAAAACAGCAACCTACCGACCAAACTTTGGGTTCAATCAGCTCGGTTAAGTCATCATAAAAGAATATTTATTCTTTGACAAGGCATAAAATTCAAACGCCGTCCCCACAATATGACGACATCGTGGGAAACGGCATTTTATTAGGCTGCCTGAAAGCACAATTATGCTTGCTTGGCTGCCCATTCTGTGGGTGTGGCAGCAACGCTGATGGATAAGGCATGTAATTCATTGCTGGCAAGTTTGTCTGCCAAACCGTCTTTAATCAGACGATGGCGCGCCAAACGTGGCTTACCCTCAAAAGATGATGAAACGATTACCGCAAAAAAGTGGTGTCCATCGCCCTCCACTTCTATGTATTCACAAGGTGTTACGCGTTCTATCATGTGTTTGACTTGCTCGGTTGTCAGCATTTGTTGTCCTATTTTTGAATGATTGTGGTATTGAGGCTGCCTGAAAAAATTGCGACAAACTCAAAACTTGAACGGGTCAAGATGTATTCGTTAAATTAATAAACGAATGTAGGTTGTTAATTGTGCACCAATGTGCCTTCGTCTTCACCCAAAACAATGCGTTTGAGTGCACCTGCTTTTTGAATACCAAATACGACAATATTGAGATTGCGTTCTTGGCACAAAGTAAACGCAGTGGTATCCATGACTTTAAGTTTTCTCTGAATGGCTTCTTCAAAAGTGACCGATTGATAACGCGTAGCTGTTGCGTCTTTTTTCGGGTCAGCGGTGTAAATACCGTCCACATTGGTCGCTTTCATCATGACTTCACAACCCATTTCTGCCCCACGCAAGGCAGCAGCCGTATCGGTCGTAAAGAATGGATTGCCCGTGCCTGCGGCAAAAATGACCACTTTGCCTTCTTCCAAATATTGAATGGCTTTGGGACGAGCATAAGTTTCGGCAATTTGCTGCATAGAAAGAGCGGATTGCACACGCGCTTTAGTACCCAAACTTTCAAATGCGTCTTTGAGTGCCAAGGCGTTCATCACGGTAGCGAGCATACCCATGTAATCGGCTGTCGCTCTGTCCATACTGCCAGCTTGAGCAGAAACGCCGCGAAAGATGTTGCCACCACCAACCACAATGCCGACTTCCACACCCAAATCTACCACTTCTTTGACTTGCCCCACAATTGCCATAATGGTTTCACGGTTGATGCCAAATGGGTCATTACCCATTAGTGATTCGCCCGACAGTTTTAACAGAATGCGTTTGTATTTGATGCTCATGATTTGACCTTTGCCTGCTGTGGATAAACGGCGCGGATTATACGCTTTTTCGGTCTTTCAGGCAGCCTGAAAATGGCATCATGTTTTAAATAACGTGAATTCTAGATAAAAATAGGAGACGTTTAAAATATAAACGGTATGGGTGTTGCCAACGCCCTGATGTGCGCTTCGTACACGACCCTCATTGTCGCCTTGTATTGCTTTCTCACTTCTACGACTGTATTTTCTTATTCCAACTCTCATTGAAATAAGGCTGCTTGAAACCGTAATGCGGGTTTCAGGCAGCCTTTGAAATAGACTTATTTGCCTTCCTCGCTGTCCAAGAAACTTTTCAGTTTATCGGAGCGCGTGGGGTGGCGCAATTTGCGTAAGGCTTTGGCCTCAATTTGACGAATGCGTTCGCGGGTTACGTCAAATTGTTTGCCCACTTCTTCCAATGTGTGGTCGGTGTTCATATCTATACCAAAACGCATACGCAACACTTTGGCTTCGCGTGGGGTCAGGCTTTCCAAGACATCTGCGGTTACTTCGCGCAAACCTGCATACATTGCTGCATCAGCAGGTGCCACATTGTTCACATCTTCAATGAAATCGCCCAAATGACTGTCATCGTCATCACCGATTGGGGTTTCCATAGAAATGGGTTCTTTGGCGATTTTCATGATTTTACGGATTTTGTCTTCGGGCATTTCCATGAGTTCCGCCAATTTTGCTGAATCGGGTTCTTCACCTGTTTCTTGCAAATATTGACGCGAAATGCGGTTCATTTTGTTAATCGTTTCAATCATGTGGACAGGAATGCGAATGGTACGCGCTTGGTCGGCAATAGAACGCGTAATCGCTTGACGAATCCACCACGTTGCATAGGTGGAGAATTTATAGCCACGTCGGTATTCGAATTTGTCTACCGCTTTCATCAAGCCAATATTGCCTTCTTGAATCAAGTCAAGGAATTGCAAACCGCGATTGGTGTATTTTTTCGCAATGGAAATCACCAAGCGTAAGTTAGCTTGAATCATTTTTTGTTTGGCTGCTGCAGTTTCTTTTTCACTTAACACCATATTTTTACTGATGTCTTTAAGTTCCGCAATGGAAATTCGTGCCTCGTTTTCCAAATTTGCCATAATGGTTTGTTTTTCCAAAATGGCATGGCGAAAACGTGTTAAAGCTTCATTCCATGCGTGATTTTTGACCATTTCTTCTTCAAGCCAGTTCAAATTGGTGGCATTGGGCATAAAATGGGCAAGAAAATAATCACGCTCCATGTTCACGCGTTCCAAACAAATATCACGGATTTCGCGTTCCAATTTGCGAATCTGCTCTACACGTCCACGCAGATTGGCACTCAAATTCTCAATCTGACGTGTGGCAAAGCGCACTTCCAACAGTTTTTGTGCAATAGCATCACGGTGTTCAAGGTATTTATGATGACCGCTGCCGTTTTTGTCCAAAGCACGAATCATCAGATTGTGGCTTTTTTCAATTTGCTTGAAGTGAGCCAAAACCTGTTCTTTAAGCTCGTCCAAATTTTGGCTTTCTATGGCTGCAGTACCTTCCGCTTCTTCGTCTTCTTGGTCATCTGCCATGCTGTCTTCGCTATCATTTTCTTCATCGGCATTTTGCGCTGCAATCGTTTCTAAATGCCCCAAACCCAATTCACCCAATAAGACTTCATTTGGGTCAATAATGGCTTCCACCACTTCATCAACACGAATTTCGTCTTTTTTCACTTTTTCAATCAAAGCCAAAATCTCGGCAATGGAGCTGGGACAAGCACAAATGGCTTGAATCATGTTTTTCAAAGCATGTTCAATTTCTTTGGCGATTTTGATTTCGTCTTCACGCGATAACAATTCCACTTGTCCCATTTCACGCATATACATACGAACAGGGTCTGTGGTACGACCAAATTCAGAATCGGCTTGCGATAAAGCAGCTTCTGCTTCAGCAACCGCATCTTCATCGGTCATGCCTGCGCTGTTATCACTCATCAATAAGGTTTCGGCATCGGGTGCTTCTTCGGTTACTTGAATGCCCAAACCCTGTATCATATTCACGACATTATCAATTTGTTCCGAATCTGACATATCGTCAGGCAAAGCATCATTGATTTCGGCATAAGTAATGTAACCTCGTTCTTTACCCAAAAGTACCAAACGACGCAAACGGTCTCGCTGTTCTTCAAGTGTCAATGGACGACCGTCTTCACCATCATCATTTTGCTCTTGGTCATGGCTGTTTTGTAACATGGAAAAACCCATCATTCATGAATGTTGTTCGGATACTGCTTGATTGAGGCTGCCTGAAACACAGCAGCATTTGTGGGTCAGCAGAGATACAGAATATGCAGGCAGCTTGCACTCAATACAAGCTGCCTGAAAATTTTAATTGTGTTTTTCACAAAAAAAACAATCAACTCGGGCTTCAGGCAGCATAAATCATTATTAATTCAGCTACCTGAATTTCACTTTATGCTTCATCGAGTGTTTCTGTGTTTTCATCTGCTTGTGTATGGCGATTTTCTGCAACAAAGTGGTTGCTGCTTTGTGCTGCCCAAGCTGCACGACGACTGCGGTGGTAACTCAAACCCGTACCTGCTGGGATTAAGCGACCCACAATCACGTTTTCTTTCAAACCGCGCAAATCATCGCGTTTGCCCATGATTGCGGCTTCGGTCAAGACACGCGTGGTTTCTTGGAACGATGCGGCTGAAATGAAGCTGTCTGTACTCAAAGACGCTTTGGTAATGCCCAACAACACGTTTTCAAAACGCGCTGGCTCTTTGCCTTCGGCAATTGCTTGTTCGTTGGCAATCATCACATCGGCACGTTCCACTTGTTCGCCTGTGATGAAGTGCGTGTCGCCTGCATCAATGATGTTCACGCGGCGCAACATTTGGCGAATAATCACTTCAATGTGCTTGTCGGAAATCTTCACGCCTTGCAAGCGGTAAACTTCTTGTACTTCTTGCACAATGTAGCGTGTCAATTCTTCAATGCCTTTCAAGCGCAAAATGTCGTGTGGGTCTACTGCACCGTCCACGATGGTCTCGCCGCGATTCACGACTTGACCATCATGTGCCAAAACCTGTTTTTCTTTGGAAATCAAGGTTTCGTATGCCACACCGTCTAAATCGGTAATCACAAGGCGTTGTTTGCCTTTGGTTTCTTTACCAAACGATACCGTACCTGTGATTTCAGCCAGCATACCTGCATCTTTTGGCACACGCGCCTCAAACAATTCGGCTACGCGTGGCAAACCACCCGTAATGTCGCGGGTTTTGGTTGATGCTTGTGGCACACGCGCCAACACTTCACCCTTACCCACTTCTTGACCATCGCGCACTTGGATAATCGCACCCACTTGGAATGCAATGGACACATCGGTTTCTGTGCCAGGAATTTTTATGGTGTCGCCATTTTCGTCCAACAATTTCACGGTGGGGCGCAACAATTTGCTGCCACTACTGCGGCGTTTACCGTCAATCACAACCATGGTGCTCAAACCCGTGTTTTCATCAGTTTGGCGGGTTACGGTTACGCCATCTTCCACGTTTTCCAATTTCACGCGACCTGCGTATTCCGTGATAACTGGGCTGGTATGAGGGTCCCAAGTTGCCAAAGTTTGACCTGCTTTCAGTTCTTCGCCATCTTTCACGGTCAAGGTTGCGCCGTATGGGATTTTGTGCAATTCACGTTCACGACCCGCATTATCTAAAATCATGATTTCAGACGAGCGACCAATCACAATCAATTCACCTTTTTGATTGGCGATGTAGCGCATTTGTCCGCCAAAGCGTACTGTACCGTTGGATTTGGCTTCTACATGGCTGGCGGCAGCGGCACGCGATGCCGCACCACCGATGTGGAAGGTACGCATCGTCAATTGTGTACCTGGTTCGCCAATGGATTGGGCGGCAATCACGCCCACAGCCTCGCCTGCGTTTACCAATTTACCGCGTGCCAAGTCGCGACCATAACATTTCGCACACAAGCCATAGCGTGTTTGACAAGTGATTGGGGTGCGAACTTTCACTTCGTCCACGCCTGAATTGTCAATCAAATCAACCAATTTTTCATCAAGCAAAGTGCCTGCTTCAATCAAGGTTACGCCGCTATTGGGGTCCACCACATCTTCTGCGGTTACACGACCCAAAATGCGGTCGCGCAATGGTTCAATGATGTCGCCACCTTGCACCACCGCTTTCATGGAGAAACCTTCGCTGGTACCGCAATCGTCTTCCACCACCACCAAGTCTTGGGTAACGTCCACCAAACGGCGCGTCAAGTAACCCGAGTTGGCGGTTTTCAATGCCGTATCTGCCAAACCTTTACGCGCACCGTGTGTCGCAATAAAGTATTGCAATACGGTCAAACCTTCGCGGAAATTGGCAGTAATGGGCGTTTCAATGATGGAGCCGTCTGGTTTTGCCATCAAACCGCGCATACCCGACAACTGTTTGATTTGCGTTGCCGAACCACGCGCACCCGAATCCGCCATCATGTAAATGGAATTGAACGACTCTTCCATTAAAGGTTTGCCGTATTCATCGGTATAAACTTCGCCTGTTTCGGGATTTTTCACAGGTTGTTTGCTCAAATTGTCCATCATGGCTTTGGCAATTTTATCACCTGCCTTACCCCAAATATCCACAACTTTATTGTAGCGTTCGCCGTTGGTTACCAAGCCTTGTGCGTATTGACCCTGAATGTCACGCACTTCTTCTTGCGCTTCTGCCAACAGCGCAGGTTTTTCTTTTGGAATTTCCATGTCGTCCACGCAAATGGAAATACCACCTTTTGCTGCCAATGCAAAACCCGTGTACATCAGGTGGTCGGCAAAAATCACGGTGTCACGCAAACCGCACAAGCGGAACGATGCGTTAATCAGCTTGGAAATTTCTTTCTTTTTCAAAGCCTTGTTCACATATTCAAATGGCAAGCCTTTGGGCAAAATTTCAGACAGCAACGCGCGACCCACCGTGGTTTCGTAGCGATTCAACACGGGTTCAAATTCGCCTGCATCGTTTTTAATCCATTCGCGCAAACGCACGGTGATTTTCGTACCCAATTTCACTTGTTTGGTGTGATAGGCGCGATGCACTTCTTTCACATCGGCAAACAACATGCCTTCGCCTTGGGCTTTTTCTTTGGCGCGGGTCATGTAATACAAGCCCAACACGATGTCTTGCGATGGCACGATAATCGGTTCGCCATTGGCTGGTGCCAACACGTTGTTGGAAGCCAACATCAAAGTACGCGCTTCCATTTGCGCTTCCAAGCTCAATGGAACGTGTACCGCCATTTGGTCGCCGTCAAAGTCCGCGTTGAATGCGGCACACACCAAGGGGTGCAACTGAATGGCTTTGCCTTCAATCAAAATTGGCTCAAACGCTTGAATGCCCAAACGGTGCAAGGTTGGCGCACGGTTCAGCAAAATCGGGTGTTCGCGAATCACTTCTTCCAAAATATCCCAAACTTCTGGCACTTCTTGTTCTACCAATTTTTTGGCTGCCTTAACGGTGGTGGCGAGTTCGCGTTTTTCCAATTTGTGGAAAATAAAGGGTTTGAACAATTCCAACGCCATTTTTTTCGGCAAACCGCATTGGTGCAAACGCAAGTATGGACCCACCGTAATCACGGAACGACCTGAATAGTCCACACGTTTACCCAACAGGTTTTGACGGAAACGACCGCTCTTACCTTTAATCATGTCTGACAAGGATTTGAGTGGGCGTTTGTTTGCGCCTGTCATGGCTTTGCCACGGCGACCGTTGTCCAGCAAGCTGTCTACGGCTTCTTGCAACATGCGTTTTTCGTTGCGAACGATGATGTCGGGCGCGCGCAATTCCAACAGGCGTTTCAAACGGTTGTTTCGGTTAATCACGCGGCGATACAAATCGTTCAAATCGGAAGTGGCAAAGCGTCCGCCGTCCAATGGCACGAGTGGGCGCAAATCGGGCGGCAATACAGGCAGCACGTCCATAATCATCCATTCCAATTTCATGCCTGAACGTTGGAAGGCTTCCAAAATTTTCAGGCGTTTGGCGATTTTTTTGATTTTGGTATCGGAGCTGGTGGATTGCAATTCTTCGCGCAGCATTTCAATTTCGCGCTCAATGTCCAGAGTGCGGAGCAATTCGCGTATGCCTTCGGCACCCATGTGCGCGTCAAATTCTTCGCCAAATTCTTCCAATTTGGTGTAGTAATCTTCTTCGCTCAACAGTTGGCGGCGTTGCAGGCTGGTCAAACCAGGGTCGGTTACGACAAAGGCTTCAAAATACAACACGCGCTCAATGTCGCGCAAAGTCATGTCCAGCACCATGCCCAAGCGTGATGGCAGCGATTTCAAAAACCAAATGTGGGCAACGGGCGCAGCCAATTCAATATGACCCATGCGTTCGCGGCGCACTTTGGTCAGGGTTACTTCCACGCCACATTTTTCGCAGGTTACACCTTTGAATTTCAAGCGTTTGTATTTGCCACACAAGCACTCGTAGTCTTTAACGGGCCCGAAGATTTTGGCGCAAAACAAGCCATCGCGTTCGGGCTTGAAGGTGCGGTAGTTAATCGTTTCGGGTTTTTTCACTTCACCATACGACCACGAGCGAATCGTGTCGGGCGATGCGATGCCGATTTTAATGGCATCAAATTCTTCTGAACCTGCTTGTTGCAGGGGGGCGAATAAATCGGTTAAGTTCATTATTTACTGCTCCTGTTTTTAAGGGCGATTTTTTTGAATTTTTTGGTGGATATTGTTTTCAGGCTGCCTGAAAACATAAGGCAAAGCGGTGGGTGCTTGCACCCACCCTACACAGAAAGTTAATTCTGCTCCAAATCAATATCCAAGCCCAGCGAACGGATTTCTTTCACAATCACGTTAAACGACTCGGGCATGCCCGCATCGATTTTGTGTTCGCCTTTGACGATGTTTTCGTACATCTTCGTGCGACCTGTTACGTCATCGGATTTCACCGTCAGCATTTCTTGCAAGGTGTATGCCGCGCCATATGCCTCCAACGCCCACACCTCCATCTCACCGAAACGCTGACCACCAAATTGTGCTTTACCGCCCAATGGCTGTTGCGTTACCAAGCTGTATGGACCTGTTGAACGTGCGTGCATTTTCTCATCAACCAAGTGGTGCAGTTTCAGATAGTGCATCACACCCACCGTTACAGGGCGGTCAAACGCTTCGCCCGAACGTCCATCGTACAAAGTGATTTGGGTTTTGGTTTTATTAAAGCCCAATTTTTGTACTTCGGGGTCATCGCTGGGGTATGCCAAATCCAGCATGTCGTAAATTTCTTGCTCTTTCGCACCGTCAAACACAGGGGAGGCAAAAGTCGCACCGCGTTTCAGGTTTTCAGCCAGCGTGATGATTTCATCGTCATTCAGGCTGTCCAAATCTTCTTGTTTGCCGCTACCGTTGTAGAGTTTTTCCAAGAAGGCGCGGATTTCGCCCACTTTACGCTGTTCAGCCAGCATTTTTTCAATGCGCTGACCAATGCCTTTCGCCGCCCAACCCAAATGTACTTCCAAAATCTGACCGATGTTCATGCGCGAGGGTACGCCCAATGGGTTCAACACGATGTCCACCGTGCGACCGTCCGCCATGTACGGCATGTCTTCCACAGGCAAAATGCGCGATACCACGCCTTTGTTACCGTGGCGACCCGCCATTTTGTCGCCAGCTTGCAAGCGGCGTTTGATGGCGATGAACACTTTCACCATTTTTTGTACACCAGGGGGCAACTCATCGCCTTGGGTCATTTTTTTCTTTTTGACTTCGTAGAGGGCTTCGGCTTCTTCGCGTTTTTGTTGCAAAGAAAGTTTAATCAATTCAAGCTGTTTGGCAATGTCTTCGTCTGCCATGCGAATGTCAAACCAATCATGACGAGACGGCAAACCGCGCAAATATTCGGTGCTGATGGCGGTGCCTTTTGCCAATTTCATGGGCCCCCCGTTTGCAGGCTGCCCCACAATCATGCGCTCAATGCGGTCAAATGCGTCATTGTCAAAAATGCGGATTTGGTCGTTCAAATCTTGGCGATAGCGTTTCAATTCCGCGTCAATGATGGACTGGGCGCGTTTGTCGCGGGTAATGCCTTCGCGTGTGAACACTTGCACGTCAATCACCGTGCCGCTCATGCCTGTGGGCATACGCAAAGACGTGTCTTTCACATCAGACGCTTTTTCGCCAAAAATCGCGCGGAGCAATTTTTCTTCTGGGGTCAGTTGCGTTTCACCTTTGGGGGTAACTTTGCCGACCAACACATCGCCTGCTTCCACTTCTGCACCGATGTACACAATGCCCGACTCGTCCAAGCGGTTTTGCATTTTTTCAGACAGGTTGGGAATGTCGCGTGTGATGTCTTCCGCGCCCAATTTGGTATCACGCGCCACCACGTTCAATTCTTCAATGTGAATGGAGGTGTAGCGGTCGTCCGCAGCCACTTTTTCGCTAATCAAAATGGAGTCTTCGTAGTTGTAGCCATTCCAAGGCATGAATGCGATGGTCATGTTTTGACCCAAAGCCAATTCGCCCAAATCGGTGGACGCGCCATCGGCAATCAAATCGCCTTTTTGCAACACATCGCCAGCCTTAACCGCAGGGCGTTGGTTGATGTTGGTGGATTGGTTGGAGCGCGTGAATTTCACCAAATTGTAAATGTCCACACCGCCTTGTTCGGCTGTGGCTTCTTCATCGTGTACGCGCACCACAATGCGGTTTGCGTCCACATATTCCACCACGCCGCCGCGTCTTGCTACGATGGCGGTTGCGCTGTCCACGGCTACGGCGCGTTCAATGCCTGTGCCAACCATCGGTTTTTCGGCGCGCAAACATGGCACAGCTTGACGTTGCATGTTGGCACCCATCAAAGCGCGGTTCGCGTCATCGTGTTCCAAAAAGGGAATCAGCGATGCGGCTACCGATACCACTTGACCTGTTGCCACGTCCATGTATTGAACGCGGTCGGGGGTTGCCAAGATGGTTTCGCCTTTTTCGCGGCAAACCACCAATTCATCTTTCAGGCAGCCTGAATCGTCCAATTCCGAGTTGGCTTGGGCAATCACATAGCGACCTTCTTCAATGGCAGACAAATAATCAATTTCATCGGTAACTTTGCCGTCCACCACGCGGCGGTAGGGCGTTTCCAAGAAACCGTAATCGTTGGTACGCGCATACACCGACAATGAGTTAATCAAGCCGATGTTGGGTCCTTCGGGCGTTTCAATCGGGCAAACGCGACCGTAGTGGGTGGGGTGTACGTCTCGCACCTCAAAGCCAGCACGTTCGCGGGTCAAACCACCTGGGCCCAAAGCCGAAACGCGGCGTTTGTGCGTGATTTCAGACAAGGGATTGGTTTGGTCCATAAATTGCGATAATTGGCTTGAACCAAAAAATTCCTTAATCGCGGCAGATACGGGTTTCGCGTTAATCAAATCGGTGGGCATCAAGCCTTCGCTTTCCGCTTGGTTCAAACGCTCTTTCACGGCACGTTCCACACGCGCCAAACCGCTACGGAATTGATTTTCCACCAATTCGCCAACGGAACGCACGCGGCGGTTGCCCAAGTGGTCAATATCGTCCACTTCGCCATGACCGTTACGCAGTTCCACCAAAGTGGCAATCGTAACCACAATATCGGGAATGCTCAAAACGTGCAATTTCGCTTCCGCCTCGCCCACGCCTTCAAAAGTTTGGTTCAGCAAACGACCGTACCAGTTGTTTTCTTGTGCAGGCAGCAATTTTTGTTGATAAGTGCGCGTGTTGAATTTCATGCGACCCACACGCGACAAATCGTAGCTTTCCTCTTGGAAGAACAAACGGTTGAACAAGGCTTCCACCGCCTCATCGGTTGGCGGTTCACCAGGGCGCATCATGCGGTAAATCGCAATGCGGGCAGCCTGTTGGTCGCGCGTGTCATCGGTACGCAAAGTGGCAGAAATGTAGTTGCCCGAATCCGTGTCATTGGTAAACAAAGTTTGGATTTCTTGCACGCCATTGATGTCCAGTTGCGCCAACAATTCTTCTGTGATTTCGCTGTTGCAAGCTGCCAAAACTTCGCCTGTTTCCATTGAAATCACATCTTTTGCCAATACTTTACCCCACAATACTTCGGCATCTACATTTAAACGTGTTAAACCTGCTGCCTGAATATCACGAATGTGTTTAGCATTGATGCGCTTGCCCATTTCCACCAACACTTTGCCATCGTTATCCACAATGTCAAATTTAGCAGTTTCACCACGCAATCTTTCAGGCAGCAAATCAATTTGCACACCATCTTTATTTAAATAATAAGTTTCTGAATCATAGAACATTTCCAACATTTGTTGGTTACTGTAGCCCAATGCACGCAACAAAATACTCACTGGCATTTTGCGGCGACGGTCAATGCGGAAATAAAGCAAGTCTTTGGGGTCAAATTCAAAATCCAACCACGAACCACGATAAGGGATAATCCTAGCTGAAAACAATAACTTACCCGAAGCATGGGTTTTACCACGGTCGTGTTCAAAAAATACACCAGGAGAGCGATGTAATTGCGACACAATGACACGCTCTGTGCCATTAATCACGAACGAACCACTTGGTGTCATCAATGGAATTTCACCCATGTACACATCATTAACACGAATTTCTTTGATTTCACGCTCTTCAAGTTTATTGGAACCTTCTTTGTTAAAAATTGCCAATTTGATTTTGGCACGCAAAGGCGCAGCATAAGTAATACCGCGTAACTGACATTCAACAATATCAAATTCTGGTTCACCTAATGTGTATTGGTCAAATTGCAATTCAGCATAACCATTATTGCTAACAATCGGAAAAATCGACTGAAATGCCGCTTGCAAGCCCTCTTCCACACGCATATTCGGCGCACACTTTTGTTGCAAGAATTGACTGTACGATTCCAATTGTGTCGTCAATAAATATGGCACTTCTAAAACGGTTTTACGTTTAGCAAAACTTTTACGAATGCGCTTTTTTTCGGTAAAAGTATAACTCATATGTCGCTCCCATAACGGTAAATCACAAATTGGCATCAGTTTCAATGTAATGTAATGCTGCCTGAAAATATCCTCAAACAAACCACACATTGATTTCTGCTGTAAACAGCATAAACAGCAACGCCCTTATATTTAATACGAAGTATTTAAAAGTTAAAAATATGCTTAAACTGGTTATCAAACAGCCTGTTTTACACTTTTAGACAACCACAACCCCAATCAATATTGAAATTTAATATAAATTTACAAAAATTTATCAAAAATTCACAGCATAATGGTAAATTTGGGTAAATTTACATTTTTACTTATCTAAAAGCGCAAACAAGGCTGGCAGATAAACTGCCAGCCCATTGCGCTAAAATATGGCAAAATCTTATTTGATTTCCACTTTCGCGCCAGCTTCTTCCAATTGTTTTTTGATGTCGTCAGCTTCAGCTTGAGATACGCCTTCTTTCAAAGTTTTGGGTGCGCCATCAACCAAGTCTTTGGCTTCTTTCAAGCCCAAGCCAGTGATGGTACGAACCACTTTAATCACGCCAACTTTGTTGTCGCCAGCAGAAGCCAAAATCACGTCAAATTCGGTTTTTTCTTCAGCAGCAGCACCGCCAGCAGCAGGACCAGCAGCCACAGCAACCGCAGCAGCAGAAACGCCAAATTTTTCTTCAAACGCTTTAACCAACTCGTTCAATTCCATAACGGTCAAGTTGCTTACCGCTTCCAAAATGTCTTCTTTAGTAATAGCCATGCTATTGAACTCCTAAAAATATTGAATAATAAAAAAATTTAATGAATCAAAACAAAATCACAGAAAGGGCGCAAATTAAGCCGCTTCGCTTTCTTTTTTCTCTGCCAAAGCCGCCAAGCCGCGTGCAAAGCCAGAAACAGGCGCTTGCATAACGAACAGCAATTTGGACAGCAATTCTTCGCGGCTTGGAATAGAAGCCAACTCAGTTACCTGAGCCACATTCAACACTTCGCCGTTGTAAGAACCAGCTTTTAAAACGATTTTGTCATCTTTTTTCGCGAATTGGTGCAGCACTTTTGCGGCGGCTACGGCATCTTCTGATGCAGCGTAAACCAATGGACCAACCATTTGGTCAGCCAAACCAGCAAAAGAAGTTCCTTCAACCGCACGGCGCGCCAATGTGTTTTTCAGAACGCGCAAGTAAACGCCTTCTTTACGCGCATTGGCACGGAGTTCAGTCATGCTGGCAACACTGATACCGCGATATTCAGCAATCACCATAGTTTGCGCGTTGGCAATGCCTGCGCTGATTTCTTCTACGGTTGCTTTCTTGGTTTCAATATTGAGACTCAAGGTCTACCTCCCACTGTTTAAATTCAGGCTAACCAACATGATTAGCCCACCAGCGCGGCAACCTGATTTTAAAGACACTTTGCAAGCGATATTCAAAACATCAACCTACAAAAACTTTTTTCAGGACTACCGTCTGCGTAGGGTTTGAATGATTAAAACTTGCGTTCCCTACGGTCTTGGACATCTACTTAATATTTTAAGTAGCCCCATTTTCAGGCAGCCTGAAAACACATTTTGCCATTTTCAGGCTGCCTGAAAGATTTTTTAAAGATTATTTAGCAGAAACGCTAGATACATCTACGCGCACACCCAAGCCCATGGTGCTGGATACGGCGATTTTTTTCAAGTATTGACCTTTGGCAGCAGCAGGTTTGGCTTTTACCAAAGCGTCCAACAAAGCGTCAAAGTTTTCTTTCAAATCGGCTTCGGCAAAAGATGCGCGACCGATGGTGGCGTGAATGATACCTGCTTTGTCGGTACGGTATTGCACTTGACCTGCTTTGGCATTTTTCACTGCTTCGGCAACATTAGGGGTTACGGTACCCACTTTTGGGTTTGGCATCAAGCCACGAGGACCCAAAATCGTACCCAACTGACCCACGATGCGCATCGCGTCAGGAGACGCAATCACCACATCAAAGTCCATATTGCCTTTTTTGATTTCTTCTGCCAAATCTTCAAAGCCCACGA
>NZ_JAUNEC010000070.1 GCF_030525755.1 Alysiella sp. | reverse complement strand
ATTCAATGCGTTGAAGTGCCTCTTCACGCACCTGCGCCATGCGTTTTTTCAGTTCAGTTAGACTGATTTTTTCAGACAGTTTTTTCATGCAAACTCCTGCGCCATAACCTGTTCAAAGGTTTGTAAAATCAAGGCAAAGTCTGCCAATTTATCAGGGTAAACCTCGCTGATGTGTTGCATCAATTTTTCCACCACCAACAACGCCACCGCCGCCGCTTGCGTTTCAGGCATGAGCTTTTTGTTGGCATTGACAACTTTGAGATAAGAATCAGTCAAACTGGCTAACACTTTGGCTTTTTCCAATGGGTTCACGTCCTCCGATTTTTCCAAGTCGTCAAAAGCCGATTGATATTGCACCAAAAAACCAGCCAACAGCGTTTGACCCATCGTTTCAATACCACCGCTGGCAAACAAATTGGCAGAACGCATTTTGTCCCAATCATCGCCCATTTCTTTGGCTGCGTATTTCCAATTGCGGGCAGTGGCAAAGGGAATACCAATCAAAGTGGCAGCCACTTCTAAAGATTGGTTTTCAAACACATATTTGCGGCGCAATGCATCGCGCTTTTCTTGCGGATGTGCCATTTCACAACCCCAATTTGGCTTTAATCAAGGCAAAACCCAGCGACACCAAACCGCCGCTGGTTGCACCTGCCACCGAACCGACAATCAAGGCGGTTTTGCGTGTGTCTTGATGGATTTGGGCGATTTCAGCTTCCATTTTTTCTTGGTTGCGTAAAAACTGGTCTTGCTTGGCTTCAATGCGTGCCAATGCCGCCAAAATCGGGTCTTGTTGGTTTGTACTCATGATTTATCCGCCTTTCTTTCGGCGATTTTGTCAATTTTGTCTTCAATGCGGTGCAGGCTGCGGCTGATGCTCTCCACATTCGCCACCGCTTCGGCTTTGGTCTGATAATCCACTTTCATTTGGAACAACTCGCGTTGCAGGGCAGCGCGTTCTTTTTCTGCTTCTTTAAGCCTGCCTGAAATGCCGTTTACCCAAAACCAACCCGCTGCGGTGGCAATGCCCCACAGGGTTTTAAAGGCAAATTCAAAGTCCATGTTTAAAGTCCTTGTAAAGCCTTGCGTTTTTCGGCATCTTCTTGGCATAACACACACAATTTGCAGCCTGCAACCGCTTTTTGCCGTGCTTGGGGTATCGGCTCGCCGCAGTCCATACAATGGCTGTATGAATAGCGTGTCTTGTCTTCAGGTAGCCTGATGCGATTTAAGGCAACGGCTTGAAAGCGTTCTGCCGCTTCATTGGCTTGGTCAATTAAATCACTCATGGGCTGTCTTTCTGTTTGCCTTCAGGTAGCCTGCTGTCCTGCCGATACCAGTTTTGCCAGCCTGAAACCTGATTGGCGAGCTTTTGGCAATACGCACCGAAATGGGCTGCGTGGTGCAATAAACTTTCGGGCGAACCGTTTTCGGGCGGTGCGGGGCGTTCATGCTCAATCAGCAATTCGGTGGCAACAGGTTTTTCAGGTAGCCTAATCGCTGTAGCCGAGTGCTTGTCGGTAGAGGCGCAAGCTGTCATCGCCCAAACCATTGAAAGTAATGCCGTTTGAATTGTCTTTTTGAATGACATGGGAAATTTCCTTATTGATTTGTGCGGTTTGTGCGTCCAGTTTTTGTTGTGCCTGTGCCAGTTGCACACCTTGTTTTTGGGCAAAGTCTTGCCATTTTTGTGCCTCATTTAAGGCTGCCTGAAGGCTTTGCGCGTGCCGCTTTTCACGTTCGGCGGCTTCGTTGGCATACTGGGTCTTCAGGTAGCCCATTTCGGTTTGCAGACGGTTTGTCGCCGTGCGGTAACCCATTGTAAAAATGGCGATGCCACACGACACATAAACCGCTGTCCATACGCCCAAACGGCATTTATTCAACATCGCCCACATGGTTTTGCTCCTTGTCTTTTTGAATTTGCGCGGTTTGCGGAATGGCAGCAATCGCCCGTTTGACCAGCGCGTAACCGCCGACCATGCCACCGTATGCCCACCAGAGCCATTCTGGGGCATCGGCGGTTTGCATGAATTTGACCGTCATACAAGCTGCAGCGATGTTTGCCCACAATTTGGTGTGGCTGATTTGCCCTGTGGCTGGATTGGCAATTAAACCTTTGATGAATTTCATTGTTTCGCTCCGCAGGCTGCCTGAAACATCTTTAAATAATTGTCGCGTTCGCGCCGCGCGTGTTCGGCGGCAGCTTGATTGCCTTCGGCGGTAAACCGCTGCATTTCGCGTTCCCATTCATCTGCAAGTCGGCGGTAGAAATCGGTTTCGTGCATCTTCAGGTAGCCTTTACTGTTCGTTTTGCGACAATGCGCCAATGTGTTTTAAAACAGGCAAATCAAAGCGTTCATGACGCGGCATGGCAGGTTTGCCGTCTGCCAACGATGGCCAAATAAAGCCCGCTACTCGACTGCGTGCAAACGGCGCAATCGACACGCGGTTGCCCTGATTACCACCTAAAATCAATAAATTACCGTTCTTATCCTGACCGACCACAAAGCCCACATGACCACCGCCTTGCCGCTCAAACACCGCAATGCAGCCATAGGCAGGTCTGCTCAACCGCGTGCCCGTGTTCAACCAATCACGCGCCCGATACCAGTGTTTGGGCAAAGCCCGACCGCCAACGCGGCAACAATGGGCGGTAAACGTGCCACACCACGGGGTTTCATCGTCCGTCCACCATGCTTTGAGGGCAATGAGCCAATTGCGTATGGTCGGATTGTGGTCTTTGCCCGCGATTTCGGTTAAACCGATGTGTTTGCGGGCTTCGATTAGCCATAAAGGGTCGGGTAAAGGTTGGGATTGCTTCATGATTTTGCTCATGTTTTTGACATAACAACATGATAAAGAAAACCAGAAGGCCGCCTGAAACCGCAAGGCTTCGTCCCAAAACACAACCCCGAAA
Source organism: Alysiella sp. (assembly GCF_030525755.1). GTDB lineage: Bacteria > Pseudomonadota > Gammaproteobacteria > Burkholderiales > Neisseriaceae > Simonsiella. Next base: position 2,755 of record NZ_JAUNEC010000070.1, on the reverse strand, counting down.
GCGTGAACTTTCGGGGTCAGTAACAGAATTTAAATCAGATTTTAAAAGGCTTAATCGTTTTGAGCGCGGTCATATAAATCGGGGCGTTATGTACCGCGTAGTAATCAAGGTGTTTTGAGCCCCTTTTTTTACTCTACGGCATAACGCGATTTTTTGTAAGCACTTTGCTTACAAATTAGTGGGCATGGCTTTAATGTTCAAAACATTATTTTCAATATAGGTAATGAACAAGACACCATGTAATACTTTACGGGGGCGGTTACCCGATGGATTGGCAGCCTGAACCAAATCAGTCAATTCTGCTGCCATTGCCATAGCCTGTTCAGGTGGATAATTGCTCACAGCCATAATGGTTATTATGCTTTGCAACAGCTCTACTTCATTAACTTTGGCTTGTTTCATTTTAATAACGGCTTCACGAACATTGCCGTTGGGGGTAATGTGTAGTGTCAAATAGGCAAATTCGGTTTCAATTTGTTCTAATGACCCACAATCTGCAGGTGCCGTTGTCAGATGCCAATTTTTGGATAAATTCGGACCAGTTGCATACAAAATGCTTGATGCTTTAGCAACGATAGCTAAAGTATTCTTACCGAAATCCAAATTGTTTTGGCAAGATGCAACAGAAGCAGTATGTGATACCGAAGTAGCCGATGCGGTTTCAACAGCCTGCGAAGCCTGTGTTGCAGGTGTGGTTTGTGGGCTGCTGCTCTCCTGCCCGCAAGCCGCTAATGCCAACGTTAAAACCAAAGGATAAAAATATTTCATTGTTTTTCTCCATCAAATCCAATCACGCAAAATCACGCAATCGGCATTATAGGAGAACAAAAACCAAACTGAAACGGACTGCACACAATCCGTTTGGATTTGGTTTTTAAAACAAGCTCGCTTGTTTGACGGGTGCATATTCGCGTTCTCCCAAAATCTTGTCCGCCGTGCGGTTAGAAATACCGTATTGCGGACACAATTGCAACAATGCCATTGCTTTGCTGGTTTCGCCATTGTTGGTTAAAGCAGCAAAATCAGCACGAAAGCGTTGATTACGCAGACGTTGTAAGGCAATTTGACAGCGTGGGATGTACAGTGTGTCGCCACCGAATACCGCCAGCAGTTGTTCGGTTTTTTCCTTACCGATGGTGTGTTGCAGAATTTTCAAGCGAGCGGTGTCATGGCGACCTTTGCCAAATTTAAAGCGTGTGCCACCAATGGCACGAACCAGTTTTTCGGTGGCAGACAAACCGATGATGTCGGCAATTTGCAATACGCTTTCAGGAAGGTTGGCGGTATTGAATGAAGTGTTCATGGTCGGCTTTCTTTTATGTGAAATTGTGGTATAATTTTGTTTAATTTGATATTTTTTCACACCGCCGACCATGATTTTTCATGTTTTGGCGGATTTTTTTATGCCGTTTTTGCGGCGTTAGCCTGTTTTTTCAGATGATGGTAATTCAGCGCGGCAATCAGTTTGTGCAATTGCCGTGCGTCCAGTTGATTGACCTTGTCTTTTTTGAACATTTGACGTGCCATGCCATCGGCGTATGCCCATGATTTTTCGGTCTGGCGCAATAACACGCCCAGTTTGGCCATTAAATCGGACACATCGGTAAAATGAAGTGGTTTGCGCCCAATGGATTTTTTGGTCGGTTTAAAGCCCAAACGCTGCATTTCGTCCATCACGCGCTGCAATTGCGCCAAATCGCAGTTTTTGCAGGATTTTTGTCCTGTAATGCGCTGCAAAATCGCGCGGTAGCTGTCTTCGTCCAGTGCAAGTTGGGTTTGAGCAACATGGATTTTGGCGATTAAGCCTTGCCGTCTTTGTTCATAAGTCATTCTTGCCATGATGTTTTTCCTTTCTTTTGTTTCAAATCACAAACTGAAACGGGCTTGAAATGGGGTTTTAAACCCGTTTGGATTTGGGATTTTTCAGGCTACCTGAAGCCTTCAGGCAGCCTGTTGGCATTGTCTGGCAGATGTCGGGCATCAATGCCCGACCTACATGGCATCTTTGAGGTTTTTGCCTGCCTTAAATTTCACAGTGTGACTGGCAGGGATAAGCACAGGCTCGCCCGTTTTGGGGTTGCGCCCTTGCCGCTCGCCACGCTCTGCCACGCTGAATGTGCCAAAGCCTGTGATTTGCACGTCTTGCCCATTCTTTAAAGCAACTTCAATCGCAGCACAAACAGCATTGAGTGCATCACTGGCTTCGGCTTGGGTCAAATCGGCAGCAGTGGCCATGTGGCGGATAAGTTCGGTTTTATTCATGCTTTTAACTCCGTTTTAAAAGGTTTTTAAAATGGCGCGTTATCCGCCGCGCCGTTGCGGTTCTTCCTGCAGCTGGAAATCGCAGAATCAGCAGGGTCAATGTTGCTTTGCTTGGGATAAACAACACGCCCAAAGCGGAAAGTTGCCAAATCCGCAACAGTTTTCGATTGATACTGATGGAGCAATTGCGACTGGCACAAAAAGCGATGAATGCAGTTATCGTCAAAAACCAAAAGGCGGTGTTGCACAACATATCGAAGTTGTGAATGATTTCAATCAGCCAGAGTTTCATCAAGCAAGCTCCTGATTGTGCGGTTCAATCACAAAATATTCTTTGCCCTGCACGATTTTCAGCCCTGCTACGGGGTTGGCGGCAAAAAATTCGGGTTCGTTAAGCACCGCTTCTTTGTTCACTTCTTTTTTCACGCGGATAAACCTTTCAAAAATCGGGTTGTTTTCCAGCAGCGCGAGTACCGCATCGACACCTGAAACG
>NZ_JAUNEC010000012.1 GCF_030525755.1 Alysiella sp. | reverse complement strand
CATGAAATTACTCGTTATCGGCAACGGCGGACGCGAACACGCCCTTGCATGGAAACTCGCGCAATCGCCCAAAGTGTCCACCGTTTTTGTGGCAACGGGCAACGCTGGCACGGCGCGTGAACCCAAGTTACACAATATCGCCTTAACCCAACACGATGATTTGATTCAATTTTGCCGCGATGAGCAAATCGCGTTCACACTCGTAGGCCCCGAAGCACCGCTCGCGGCTGGCATTGTGGACGATTTCCGTGCCGCAGGTTTGCCGATTTTCGGTTGCACCCAAGCCGCCGCCCAGTTGGAAAGCTCCAAAGATTTCGCCAAAGCGTTTATGGCGCGACACGGCATTCCCACCGCGCAGTATCAAACCTTTGAAAATGCCGAACAAGCCCACGATTATGTGAACCAAAAAGGCGCACCGATTGTCATCAAAGCAGACGGTTTGGCGGCAGGCAAGGGCGTGATTGTCGCCATGACTTTGGACGAAGCCCACGCCGCGATTGATGATATGTTGCTCGGCAACAAAATGGGCAACGCAGGCAGCCGCGTGGTAATTGAAGATTATTTGTCGGGCGAAGAAGCCAGTTTCATCGTGATGGTGGACGGCGAAAACGTCTTGCCGATGGCGACCAGCCAAGACCACAAACGTTTATTGGACAATGACTTGGGTTTGAACACGGGCGGCATGGGCGCGTACAGCCCCGCACCAGTGGTTACGCCACAAGTGCATGAGCGCGTGATGAATGAAATCATCTTGCCCACCGTGCGCGGCATGAAAGCAGAAGGCAATGAATTTACAGGATTTTTGTACGCAGGTTTGATGATAGACGCAACTGGCGCACCGCGCACCATTGAGTTTAACTGTCGTTTTGGCGACCCTGAAACGCAGCCGATTATGAGCCGTTTGCAAAGCGATTTGGTGGATTTGATTCAGGCAGCCTTAAACCGCGAATTGGACAAAACCACCGCACAATGGAAAGATGAAGTCGCTGTGGGCGTGGTGTTGGCAGCGCAAAATTATCCCGACACACCGAAAAAAGGCGATGTGATTTCAGGCATAGACGCGGCAAATGAAATGGGCAAAGTGTTTCACGCAGGCACGGCTTTGAATGAACAGGGCGAAATCATCACCAATGGCGGTCGCGTGTTGTGCGTGGTGGGTTTGGGCGATGGCGTGGCGCAAGCCAAAGCGCAAGCCTATGCCGCTTTGAGCCACATTCATTTTGACGGCATGCAGTTCCGCAAAGACATTGCGGATAAGGCGATTTATCGTTAATTTTGCTGTTTTAGGCAGCTTGAAGATATTTTCAATATTTAATATACAATAAAAACAAAATATTATCTTTATTTTGAGATTTTTTTCTCATTCAGTATTGACGAGAATAGGTCATTTACCTATAATAATGTTTTTCGGGTCGTTAGCTCAGTCGGTAGAGCAGCGGACTTTTAATCCGTTGGTCGAGCGTTCGAATCGCTCACGACCCACCAAATTTTAAGAGCCTAAACATTTGTTTAGGCTCTTTTCTTTAATATTAAAATTATCAGGTTTTTTGTTACTGTCCCTAAATTCAGCCAATTCAATAGTAAGTTATCCGCTCTTAACATGCCATTTTTAAATTTCTTTTCTAATTATATGGTTATTTCAAATTAATATGGATAAGGCGGCAAGCCGTATACACCCACCGCTGTACAATTTGTATTTGAAACGACTAATTACCAATACAAAAGCCAAGTCGCGCATGACTTGGCTTTTAAAATAAAATCGCAGAATTGAAAAAGCACTACGGTGTTGGCTTACCGTACTACTTATTATATTGTCTGTGGCTACGCCTTATATTTTACATTTTCGCTTCTACAACTACTGTGTACACCTAAATACATAAGGAAATTGACTGTATGATTTTCATTTCAAATAACCATTAAATTAATTTTGACCATATGGGTTTTCCACCCCATTAACCAATTCTACCAAATAAGCACGCAACTGACTTTCGCTGCACCCCATAAGCAAAGCATCTTCAAATGCATCTTGCGTGGTTTGGAACAATTCTTCCATATTTTGTGTCATGACTTTGATTTTTTCGGTACACGAAACGGGTGTACCATCATCGCTTAACCATTTTGGCATTGGGGGTTGTGCCATTTTAATGTCCTCAATTGATTTATTACTTAATGAATTGCTGTGCATTATGGCGCTTCACTCGGCGGGCGGTAACATAACGGCTATTCCAATATTGATGCGATAAGCTGGTAATTTCAATATTTTTACCTGTGCGTGGCGCATGGATAAAGCGATTGTTGCCCACATACATACCCACATGGGAAATGCGATTACCCGAGGTACGGAAAAACACCATGTCGCCAGGCTGTAAATCAGCACGATTAACCTGTACACCCATTTGAGCTTGTTCGGCTGATGTGCGGGGTAAATTCACGGCAAAAGTTTTGCGGAAAATGTATTGCATAAAGCCACTACAATCAAAACCTGTTGGTGAAGTGCCACCAAAACGGTAAGCTACCCCAAGAAAACCCATTGCGCTGGATAAGAGTTCATCAGCATCTTTTTTGGCAATCGGCGTATTGCTGCTGCTTGCAATATTTGTGGACTGACGGGCAGCATGAGAATTGGGAGGGGCATTAGACTGATTATGTTGCGATGAAGAACGAGAAGCCGAAGAAGATTCATGTTCCTGAATTTTGCGGTCTATCAATGCTTCTAAACCGTCTGTATCTTTCTGATGTGTGCGCTGTTGTTGTTGGATAAGCTGATTTAAAGCGTCCTCTTCTTCTGGTGCAGCATGTGCAACAGACAACAACAGGCTGCCTGAAAACAGCAGGCAGAGTAATTTGTGTTGGAAAAAGGTCAATATTTTCATGATGTGAAATGGGTTAGCTGAACACATTTCAGACAAAATGTGATGGCTTATCTGGTGGATGAAACAACAATGCAATTTAGCATAATGTTTTTTTCAGACAGCCTTATTTGTGGCTGCCTGAGAAAACAATGCGACAGCAGTTTGATTTTGATTGTACTCTGGTGTTTACATATCAAATTCAAAACGCTGTCGCATTTTAGCGGATTTCATGTGATGAAATGTTAAATTACGTGAAGTTAAAGCAGAGCCGCCACAACATCAACCATTCCCAAAGGCGATGTACTGGGTGCAAAACGGGCAATGACTTCACCATGACGGTTAATCAAAAATTTGGTGAAATTCCATTTGATGTCATTTCCTTCGCGTTTTTCGCCCAAAGCGACCAAACGCAACAGCAATTCTTGAAATATTGTGCCACCTTGGTCTGCTGGCTGTTGTTGTTTTAAGAAAACATAAAGTGGGTGGGCATTGACTCCATTAACCTCAATTTTGTCAAAAATGGGAAATTGTGTACCAAACTTCATTTGACAAACTTTGGCATATTCCTCATTATTTTCAGGTGCTTGTTCGCGAAACTGATTACATGGAAAGTCGAGAATTTCCAAGCCTAAATTGTGGTATTGGGTATGCAGTTGTTGCAGGGCTTCGTATTGTGGTGTTAAACCGCATTTACTGGCAGTATTCACAATCAACAAAACTTTGTCGCGATAATCCGACAATGGCACTTCAATACCATTTTTCAATACCGTAAAATCATAAATATTCATGCTGTGAGCCGCTTTCATTCAGGCTGCCTGAAATGTTTCAGGCAGCTTATTTTTTAATGATACAGTCATTTCAAATATAAACCGTACGGCAATACTCTGATGCATTGGATATACACGGCTGCTCGCTGTTGCCTTATCTGTATTAGCTTAAAACGACCATAAATCATCACATTTTTTGGGCAACGTATTTTAAAGTGCGAATCAACTGACAAGTGTAAGACATTTCATTGTCGTACCAAGCAACGGTTTTGACCAACTGTTTATCGCCCACATTTTGCACACGGGTTTGGGTGGCATCAAATAAAGAACCAAATTCAATACCGATGACATCTGATGACACAATTTCATCTTCTGTATAACCAAAAGATTCATTGGCAGCCGCTTTCATCGCCGCATTAATAGTTTCCTTATCCACATTTTTTGCCAATACACACACCAATTCAGTCAGAGAACCAGTAGCAACAGGAACACGTTGTGCTGCACCATCTAATTTACCGTTTAATTCAGGAATCACCAAACCAATGGCTTTGGCAGCACCTGTGCTATTTGGCACAATATTAACAGCGGCGGCACGCGCACGGCGTTTATCACCTTTGCGATGTGGTGCATCCAAAGTGTTTTGGTCACCTGTATAAGCATGAATGGTGGTCATCAAACCTTGTACAATGCCAAATTCACGCTGCAATACTGCTGCCATAGGTGCCAAACAGTTGGTGGTACACGATGCAGCAGAAATCACGGTTTCGCTACCATCTAAAACAGCATGGTTCACATTATAAACCACCGTTTTGACATCATTGCCACCAGGCGCAGAAATCACGACTTTACGTGCACCAGCACGAATATGGGCTTCAGCTTTTTCTTTGCTGGTAAATAAACCAGTACATTCCAAAACCACATCAACGCCCAAATCTTTCCAAGGTAATGTTTCAGGATTGGCGTGAGCAAATACTTTGATTTCTTTACCATTTACCGTAAAACTGTTTTCATTTAATGCCACTTCTCCATGAAAACGACCTTGTGTGCTGTCGTATTGAAACAAATGCAACAGCATATCAGCAGGGGTTAAATCGTTTACCGCAACCACTTCAATGTCTTTTGTTTTGATAATTTGACGCAATGCCAAACGACCAATGCGTCCAAAACCATTGATAGCAACTTTAATGCTCATGATGTTTCCTTATTTGAGGTTAATGGTACAGTTATTTTATGCCAAAACTTTGGGATTACAAAAAACTACTTTTATTTTAAATTGCCTGAAAACAACCATAAAATAAAAAACAAAATTAAAACATTAAATGGAAGATTTAAGATGAAAACATCAATTTATTGTGGATAAATTCTATAACCTCATAAAATTAAAGAAAAATCAAATCTTGAAAAACCGTGTTTAAGTTTGAGGTAGTCTGAATACAAAAAAGGATAAAATAAGCATAAATTACATTATTTGTGGATAAAACACCTTTATCAAATGTGTTTATTACCATAATCAGGCTTTCAGGCTGCCTAAAATCTTGTATCATGCTGCCTGAAAACCAATTTTTAAAAGGAAACAACATGAAACAACGCACCCTTACCCGTTCTGTGCGTGCCACAGGCGTAGGTTTGCATTCAGGCGAACGTGTTTTGCTCACTTTACACCCCGCACCTGAAAATCATGGCATTGCCTTTCGTCGCAGTGATTTATCAGGTAAACAAGGCGAAACCATTCTCCTTACGCCTTATCTAATCAATGATACACGTTTGTCCTCTACCGTTGTAACCGAAGATGGCGTACGAGTTGGCACGATTGAACACATCATGTCTGCTTTTGCTGCTTATGGTGTGGATAATGTTTTGGTGGAATTAAATGCACCCGAAATCCCGATTATGGATGGCAGCAGTTTACCATTTATTTTTTTGTTGCAAGATGCAGGTATTGTGGAACAAAACGCTGAAAAACGTTTTTTACGGATTTTAAAAGAAGTTGCTTTACAACAAGGCGATAAATCCGTGAAATTCACGCCTTACGATGGTTTTAAAGCACGTTTGACCATCGAATTTGACCACCCTGTTTTCAATCGTTCCTCACCCACTTTTGAAATTGATTTTGCAGGGCAATCCTATATTGAAGAAATTGCCCGAGCACGTACATTTGGTTTCATGCAAGAAGTGGAAATGATGCGTGCTGCTAATTTGGGTTTGGGCGGCAATTTGACCAATGCCATTGTGATTGATGAAACCGATGTCTTAAACCCCGATGGTTTGCGCTATCCCGATGAATTTGTGCGCCACAAAATTTTAGATGCAATTGGTGATTTGTATATTGTGGGGCACCCAATTATTGGCGCATTTGAAGGTTACAAGTCAGGTCATGCCATCAACAATGCTTTATTACGTACCATTTTGGCAGATGACAGCAGTTATGAATGGGTAACATTTCCTGATAACCACAGTTTACCCGATGCATTTTTTGGTGTAGAAACTTTACAGGCAGCCTGAAAATCAAATGGTTTTTTGTGAAATTAAGGGTAAATGTAGATTTACCCTTTTGTTTTTTACATTAAATAAATAAAAAAATAAATATAGATTAGGTTGATAAATGAATGAATATCAATGTTGTGGAAAAGTTTAAATTTTTTTAAAAAACAATCTATTATTTTAAACACAAATTTGTGGATAAACCACATTGAAATAACTTGAAATAATAAAGAAGCATTGTGGATAAAATTAAGGTTTTTGAATAAGATGGGGATAAATCATTATTTCAGACAACCTTTGCGTTACAATGCTGTCTGAAATAATAACAGGATGAAAATCATGAGTGAGACTCAACGCCAAATCATTTTGGATACTGAAACCACAGGTTTACACGCTTTTGCAGCGGAAAATCCCGACCGTTTGATTGAATTTGCGGGCTTGGAAATGGTCAATCGTCAATTTACCGACAACAATTTGCATCTATATGTGCATCCTGAACGCGACATTCCCGAAGAAGCCATAGCCGTGCATGGTATTACTTTGGCACAATTAGAAGATAAGCCTGTTTTTGCACAAGTAGCGCAGCAAATCTTTGATTTTCTTAAAGGTGCGGAACTGATTATCCATAATGCACCGTTTGACGTAGGCTTTCTGAATGCCGAATTTGCGCGTGTGGGGCTGCCTGAAATTGGGACGGTTTGCAAAATTACCGACACTTTGTCAATGGCGCGTGAAATGTATCCAGGACAAAAAGCCAGTTTGGACGCACTTTGTACGCGTTTAGGCGTGGACAGAAGTCGCCGTGTGTTACACGGTGCGTTGATTGACTGTGAATTATTGGGCGGTGTGTATTTGGCAATGACACGTGGACAATTCAGTTTGGTTGAAGAAACTGAACCACAAAAACAACAAGTTGCCATACAAAATACCGTTACCACGCGACCAGAATATTTGAAAATAGTGCGTGCTGATGCCAATGAATTGGTGGCTCATGAAGCCTATTTAGACGGTTTAGATAAGGAAAGCGGTGGTTCAATTTACCGTATTGTTTAATGATTTTCAGGTAGTTTCCCTTTTCATTTGATTGACAAAAATCACTTAAATACATGAAAAAACGCAATATTGTTCTAATACCTGCTGCAGGTGTGGGTAGCCGATTTGGTGCAGATAAACCCAAACAATACATTGAAATTGCAGGAAAAACCGTTTTACAACATACTTTGGATTTGTTTGCCACTTGCACGCGCATTCAATACATTGCCATCATCATTTCGCCCGAAGACACCCATTTTGATGTATTGATTAGGTTGCCTGAAAACGCGGCAGTGTATCGCGTGGGCGGTGCCAGTCGTGCTGAAACGGTGGCAAATGGTTTAAATGCTTTGTTAAACTGTGGTTTAGCTAATGAACAAGACCGTATTTTGGTACACGATGCCGCACGCTGTTGTTTGCCTGAAACAGCATTAAACCGTTTACTTGATGCAGCGGATTATCCCGATGGTGCACTTTTGGCTTTACCTGTGGCGGATACTTTAAAACGCCAAAACAGCGATGGATGTTGTGTCGAAACCGTATCACGCACAGGATTGTGGCAAGCACAAACGCCACAACTTTTTCAGGCAGCCTTATTGCAACGCGCTTTGCAGGTGGCTGACAAAAATAACGTTACTGATGAAGCATCAGCAATAGAAACATTGGGCTTGCAACCACTTTTGGTTGAAGGGGACAGTCGCAATTTAAAATTAACGCGCCCAGATGATGCTTTGATGATTGCAAGTTTATTGTCTCATTGTCAAAATCAAGTTATTTAAGAAAATACATTGATAAATATCAAACATCATGATGATAAACAAGCGCATAATACCCATTTTTGTAAACATTCCATCAATCAGGAAAGGAAAATCATGAAACTGTATCTCGGTTTAATTACCGCAGCAGCTTTAACTTTGGCAGCTTGTGGTGGTGAAAGCAAACCTGCACAAACTGCTGTGCCATCTGCACCTGCCCCCGCAGCAGAAGCATCAATGCCTGCTTCTGAACCTGTTATTGCATCTGAACCTATGCCTGTTGTTGCATCACAAGACCAAGTTGCATCTGAACCCGTTGCTGCGACAGCAGGCGATTGTGCAGTAGTGGTAAACAGCAATGACAATATGCAATTTGATACCAAAGAAATTGCAATTAAATCAAGCTGTGCACAATTTACCATTACGCTGAAACACACAGGTAAAGCACCTGTTGCTGCAATGGGACACAATTTGGTTATCGCCAAAACTGCCGATAAAACCGCTGTGATAAACGATGGTATGACAGCCAAAGCCGAAAACGGTTATTTGAAAGTCAATGATGAACGTGTTGTGGCTCACACCAAAATGTTGGGTGGTGGCGAAGAAGACAGTATCACTTTTGATACTGCCAAATTAAAAGATGGCGATTTTGAATTTTTCTGCACTTTCCCTGGTCATGCAGCAATGATGAGTGGCAAAATTAAACTGGTTGATTAACAGCAATTTGATTGCTTAAAAAATGGACACGCTTTATGTCGTGTCCGTTTTTTTAGGCAGCTTGAGTTTTTTGTCGTGTATTGAAAAGCAGCTTTAAACATGGGGTTTAATTAATTCAATACCATTTTTGCGTGCCAAAATCAGCAAATCAGCAGGGTGTTGGGTAAATAAACCATTGTCCACCAAACCCGTAATGGCATTAAGTTGGTGTTCCACTGTTAAAGGTTGCGACAAATCCAAACCCAAAACGTCCAAAATTTCATTGCCATGCAAAGATTTGTAGCCAATGCGCAATTCAGGTTGCCCACCCATACGCACAATTTCGCGTGCCACCATAGAACGTGCCATAGGTAAAACTTCCACAGGCAAAGGGAACTTGCCCAAACGACTTACATATTTGCTTTCATCGGCAATACAAATGAATTTTTCCGATAAAGCCGCGATGATTTTTTCGGGAACGTGTGCGCCACCGCCGCCCTTAATCATTTGTAAAGTGTGATTAATTTCGTCCGCACCATCAATGTAAACTGCGAGACGAGACACTTCATTGGCAGAAATTTCAGGAATACCGTATTGTGCCATCAATTCGGCGGTTTTTTGTGAAGTTGCCACCGCGCCTTTGATGCGTTTGTCGCTCTTGCCCAGTGCTTCAACAAAAAAATTCACAGTACTGCCTGTGCCAATACCGATGTATTCGTTTTCGGGGACAAATTCAACGGCTTTTTCTGCTGCCATACGTTTGAGTTCATTTTGAGTCATCAAATTTTCCTTTTTCCTTGTTGTAGGCTGCCTGAAACCCTTTCAGGCAGCCATGAGAAAGAAATGGTAAAAACAGGGTTTAATTTAGATAAACCATTTGAAAATCACATTGGTGTTTTACTGCATTTGTTGGGATTTTAGGTCAGAATGGGCGTTTTATCCAGAAAATAATGGTCGTTTAAAATCAACATAAACAAGGCGACAGCGACGACTGTTTAGAAGTAATACATAAAAGGGCGTTGGCAATATTGTATTAAACAGCTGTATTTTTATTTAACGTAAACCCAGAATAATAATCTTGAATATACCCTGAAAATAAATGACTGGCGTAGATGGTATCTACAATAAATATTTAAAACAAATGGTTATTTTTTATTATCCCGAGTTTACACTAATTTCTTGCTATTTTGATTTAAGAAATGATATAGTTAATTCACTTAAAAATAGGATAGGTGTAGGGTACAACTTGTTGCACCATTTTCCTAATAAAACATGGATTTGGTTCAACAAATTGCACCCTACATAGTGTCCCATTTTGTATTTGATTTACTATATAAAGTTTTTTTAACTTCAAAGGTTTTGAATTAAATGAATTTCAATCAATATCTGAAAGCCAGTATTTTTTTGTTTACTGGTTTTATGTTAGGGGCGTGTTCTGAATCAAACACGCAAAATAAAGCACCTGTTGTAGCGTCTCAAACTCAAATGGCTTCTGTTGCCGAAAATCAAACTCAAAAAAGCAATCCCGATTATCCCACTTATTTGGTGGGTTCGGAACTCAGTTACGAACCTTTCGCGTTTAAAGATGAGCGCGGTTTGCCAACGGGATTTGAGGTGGAGTTGTTGCAAGCCATTGCCAAAGAAGCCAAATTCAATGTTGATTTTATTGATGCCAAACGCGGTGAAGTGGTGCCAACTTTAAATAATGGGCAATTTTCCATTTGGGCAAGCACTTTATCTGTATCGCCAGAGCGTCAAGAAAAAATGGATTTTAGTAAACCATATATGAATTTTTCTCGTGCAATTAAGGTATTGGATAAGCCTGAAAATGATGGTTTACAATCGCCAGCAGATTTTAAAGGCAAAAAAATTGCCATTAATGTTGGTAGTAAAACAGGTATCGATACAATTACAGAATTAACGGGTTCAGATAAAAATGCTGTTATGGCAGATAGTTACTATCTATCTTTAAGTGAAATGTATAAAGGTAAAGCAGATGGTACTTTGGGCGATAGACGCATTTTGCAGTATTATCAAACCAAAAATGCGAGCATCAAAACCCGTTTGATTGATTTGGGCGATGAGCCGAAGAATATTGCTTTTGCGGTGAAAAAAGGCAATACTGAATTGGTAGAAAAAATCAATGAGGGTTTTGCGGCGGTAAAAGCCAATGGTACATACGAGCAATTGTTGAAAAAGTGGTTTGGTGAAGTTCAATAATTCGTTTTGATGATATTGTGGCGTGATAAAAGGCTGCCTGAAAACTTATTTGGGTTTCAGGCAGCATTTACATTTTTGTGAAATAGTGGGTGCAAGCACTCACCCCACGACCATAAAAAGTTTTATTTCTATCAATAAATTTATCAATAAATTGGAAAAGGTCAGATAGGAAATCTGTGCTTACGACACCATGCCCACACCCGATAATTCACGCGCAGTTTGGGCGGCGTAGTTGTCGGTCATGCCACCAATGTAATCCAAAATTTTCATGTAGGCTTGATACAAACTGTCACTTGGCAAAATTGGGTTGCTGTCCAGTAAATCCAAAGCCAGCGATTGTTGTGTGCTGACATTTTGACCACTTAAAAAAGCGTGGGCAGCGGGTACAAGCAAATTGAGCATGGAAGCCAAACAAGGGAAAGCTGCTAATTCGTGTATCAGTTTGCTTCGGTGGCGGTAAATGCGTTCGCGTGCCAGTTTTTTGGCTTCGGCAAGCGTGGTTTGTACGTCTTCGCTGCATAAGTCCAGCAGGTCTTTGCCTTTGAATTGCCCGTCTAGCAAATCATTGTGATGGCGCATAAATGTTTGGGCAACATCGTCTATGGCGCGACCAATTGCCAAACCACGCATCATGGCGGTACGTTCTTGGGTATTGTGTGCTTGCCATGTGATTTCTGTGCTGACCAAGTGCGACATGATGTTTTCCACTTCGCGGTAGTCCAATAAACCCAAGTCTATGGCATCTTCTAAATCCATCAATGCGTAACAAATGTCGTCTGCGGCTTCCATTAAATAGGAAAGTGGGTGACGCGCCCAAGTGTTGGGTGCGATTTCAGGCAACCCCAATTCTGCGGCAACATGACGCAAATAGGGTAATTCAGTTTGGTAAACATTGAATTTGGTGCGTCCATTTGGATGGGTGCTTGTCCATGGGTATTTGAGTAAGGCACCAATGGAAGCGGCGGTTAAACGCATACCACCACGATGGCGGTACATTTTCAAATTAACCACTTGGCGCAAACTGTGGGCGTTGCCTTCATAGGTTTGTACATCATTGCGTTGGGCTTCGTTTAATGATGTTAAATACACGGCGTGTTCAGGCTGCCTGAACCATGTACGCAAGGCATCTTCGCCTGTGTGTCCGAAAGGTGGGTTGCCTAAATCGTGCGCCAAACATGCTACTTGTACTACCATGCCTAAATCAGCAGGGCTGATGTGTTCAGGTAGTTTGCCATTGATGGCGAGCATACCGCCCACTTTATTGCCTAAACTGCGTCCCACACTAGATACTTCTACGCTGTGGGTTAAGCGATTATGGGTATGGTCATTGCGGGCGAGTGGGTGAACTTGGGTTTTGCGTCCTAATCGCCGAAAGGCATTGGAAAACACAAGGCGGTCGTAATCCACATGAAAATCGCTGCGAAATGGGTCAGTTTGTTTATCAGCTTTGGGTGTGGGCATTTGAATTTCACCGTTTTCATTGGGACGAAAACGAACGGTGGACATCAGTTGCGACCAATTCATAATGGGCATGGTGCTTCCTTAAAAATGAATGACACAAAAGTTTAGGCTGCCTGAAAACTATTGAATGACCGTATCTACATCGGGGAAAAATCCGTCCGACATCAGCTGCATTATCACAATAAAACGCAATAAATTTTGTACGGCGGGGTGGGTTTCATCAAATACATTCAGGTAAATCACCGCTGCTTGATGCAATAAAGGCAGGGCTTTTTCAGGCAGCCTTTGCTGCATAAAATGAATGGCGTGGCGACACAATAGGCGAGCGAATAAAGGGTGTTGTTCGCCCAAAGTTTGCGACAAAATGGCAATGGCACGTTGATACAAAGGGGTAGACAGTGCGTGTTCGCCGCATTCATCGTGAAGTTGAGCGATTTCTGCCAAAATTTCGGCGGTTTCTGGGTGAGAATGGGGGTAGAGGTTTTCACTAATGGATAACAGGCTATTGAGTACCGATAGGGCTTCTTTGTGGTGTCTTTGAATGCGGTAAACCGTTGCTACATTACGAAAAGCGCGTACGGTGTGCAGATGGTGTTCACCACAAAGTTGTTGAAACAGGGCGGCAGCGTGTTCAAATTGTGTTAAAGCCTGATTAGGGTGTTCTAAACCGAGTAAGACCAAACCCATTTCATTTTGTGCTTGGGCATATTGAATGCTGTTTTCAGGCAGCTTGGGCAAAAGCTCTTGTAACAGGGTTTGTGCGTTTGGGTATGCACCACATTCACGATACAGTTTTGCCAAAGCAATTTTGGCATCGGTCAAGTGTGGGTATTCGGCAAGCCTTTGCAATAAAGGCTTGGCGGCTTCGTATTCGCCTGCAGCAGTGTGCCAACAAGCAATCAACAATAGGGTTTGTAAATGTTCATCACTTTGTGTGCCGTATTGGGTTTCGGTTTTGTGGTGTAAGGTTTGTAAAAGCGGTTTGGCAACAGACAGTTGTGTGGCTTGTATCAATTCGGCAATGTGATGCTGTATTTGTTGGGCGGACATGGTTTCAGGCTGCCTGAAAGGTAAAGTCAATCAATTATCGGCGGCGTGCCAAGGTTTGTTTGAACCTGCGTGAAAAGACGGTTTTTCGCCACCCCACAAGGCTTCAATGTCATAAAAGTCGCGTACAGCAGGCAGCATAACGTGTACCAATAAATCATCAGCGTCCACCAATGCCCATTCACCGCTGTCTTGACCTTCGCTGCCAAGAATAGGGAAGCCTGCCTCTTTCAAAGCCACGCGTACATTATTTGCCAATGCCTTAACTTGGCGTGTGGAATCGCCGCTGGCAATAATCATGCGGGCGAATAAAGGGGTTTTGTTGCTGGTGTCCAAAACGATGATGTCTTTGGCTTTGATGTCTTCCAAAGCGTTTACGGCAATGGCAAGCATTTTTTCAATATCAGTTTGTTGTTCAGTCATGGTATTGATGTTTGAGTGAAAAATGTAAAGTGGGTAATTATAACTGTTTTTAGTTGTTTGAGCTTGATTTGGGTTTTGAAAGATGAGTGTCAATTTCAAACAACTTATTAGTTTTTTCAAATACAAATAGTACAGCGTTGCCAATGTTCTTAATTACTACTTGTATACGGCGGTCGTTGTCGCCTTGTATTGCTTTTTCACTTCTACGACTATAACAACATTGCAAAAAGGGCGGATATGAAATCCGCCCTTGTTGTCTGTATTAAAATGAGTCTTGTAAAGGTTTCCATGATGTTTAAGCAGGTTTATGATGTTGGCGGTAGTGTTCTGCCAATTTGCACAATGCACTTATCAGTTGGTCATCGGTAAACGGTTTGTAGATGAAGCCGCGTGCGCCATATTGTAGGGCTCGTAAACCTGTTTTGCGGTCGGAAATGGCGGAAACCACCAAAATATTTACATTTGGGTCTATGGCTTTGAGTTTTTGTATGCACTCTAAACCGTCCATTAAAGGCATGGTTAAATCCATTGTAACAAAGTGTGGGCGGTGTTTTTGATACAGTTCAATGGCATCTTCACCGTTGGCAGCGGTGGCGGCAACTTGCATTTGGATTTGCTTGCTGCTGCGTTCAATGCGGTTTCTGATGACATTGGAATCATCTACTATCATGAGTTGGTACATGAAATCTCCTTTAATCTTGGGCTGCCGCTTATAGGCGGTAGCTTGATTTGTTGTGATTTAGGCTTTTTTGGGAAAAGAGAAGGTAAAGCGCGTGTATTGAGTGAATGCGCTGGCAATATTGATTTTACCACCCATATCGCGTACCGTCTCTTTAATAATGCCCATACCAATACCTTTGCCTGCATCTTCTGATGCATGGTTCAGTGTGGAGAAACCATCGCTCATCATCAGGGTTAAGAGTTGATTGCGACTGAATTGGGCGATTTGTTCTTCGGTATAGCGACCTGATTGCTGTGCTTTGTGGCGGATTGAATCAAAATCAATGCCGTTGCCATCGTCTTGGGCGATGATTTGGAAGCCGTTTTCATCTTGGCTGAACGTGATTTTCAGGCAGCCTATAGTGGATTTTTGTCGTGTTTCGCGCACTTCGGGTTTTTCAATGCCGTGCACCACAGCGTTACGCAGAATTTGCATCAAAATGTCTTGCACCTGTTGCCATTGCTGTTCACTCAAATTGGCGTGTTCAAAACCTTCTGTGCTTAATCGGGCTTGTTTGTGTTCACGCTGGGCGATGTCTTGTACGAATTTTTGCAAATGTGTTAAGCGAGCGTGAACAGGCGAAAGCGAGGAGCTGCCTGAAACGGGTTGGTGCTTGGATTGCGTTGCATTCGCTTCATGATGTGGGGCAACGTGTGGGCTAACACGCTGGCTGTAATTGCTCAAAATGTCGTTGAGACGGTAAAGGTCTTCCAGCGAAACCACCAAGCCCAAAAAGTCTTGACCACTTAATTGTTTTTGACTGCGTAAAAAAACCAAAGTGTCTTCTAATGTGTGGCAAATCTCTACCATGCGGCGCAGTTTAAGTGCCGAAGACTCGCCTTTGATGCCATGTATGACACGACCGATGAAATGCACTTTATTGCGCAATTCGGTTTGGCTGGTTTCGTCTTTTTTCAGCGTGTTGTTCACTTCGGTTAAGCGTTGCTTGGTGGTTTCAATGAAGCCATGCAAAATGGCAGGGTCGGTGTTCAAAATGGTATTGAGCATTTCCATTTCGCGTTTTTCTTGTTCTTGTTGCGCTTCCAAACTCTCTTGCAACAATACCGCTTGGGTGCTGTCCACCACGTTTACCAGTACGCGTTCAATTTTGTTGTCGTGCATCACGCGGAAAAAGCGGAAATCCAAATAACGTGGTTGATTGTTGTCGTTGATGATGGTGATGCGGTGTAATGGGTTCAAATCTTCAATTAAGTCTTCCATCACCCATTCGCTGTAAAGCTGTTCCACAAACACTTGCAGGGTTTCAATTTCGCTTTCAGGCAGCAGTGTTTCGGCAATTTCCAGAAAATTGCGTCCTGCTAAATTATTGATGCCAATGAGTTCTTCCAAGTGTGTGGAATATTGATTGCCGATGACGAAATGGCGGTCAATCAAAAACAAACCTTCGCGTACCGAAGCCATGATTTCGCTCATTTCCTGATTGGCGCGTGCAATTAATTTGTCGCCTTTGGTCAGTTGGCGCAGTGTACCAAACATAATCCAGCCAAACAAAACAAACGCCAATGCTACCGCTACCAGTTGAATGGTACGCCAAATATTGGCTTGATATTGGGTGCGTGCGTTCAGAATATCGGCAAGAGCTTGGGTTTCTTTGAGCAGAGTTTGGTTATAAAGTCTCGTATAATCAACCAAATAGGCACTGGTTTTGGGATTGATTTGTTTGCTGCTGGTATCTTCAATGAAATTCTCAATCAAGCCCAAATAAGGTTGCCAAATTTCGCGAATGCGGCGAACGTGGTCGGCGGCTTTGCCTGTGGCTGCCTGAATTTCTGTACCATGCAATTTGCCGCCTTTTTCAAAAGTTTGCAAAGACTGCTCAAACTCGGTTTTTAGGCTGTTAATTTCGCTGATGCGGTATAAAGTGTCTTGTGAAAGTGTGTCCAGTGCAATCAAATGGGTAGCGGGATCTGATGTATTGAGTGCGTAAATTTGGGCGCGTATTGCCAAATCGGTGTCCATTAGGTTTTTGGACATCTGTTGAATCACAACACCTTGTTGCGTGGCAAGCGTGGTAATTTGGGCTTGCTTGGTGAAGTATCGTGTGGCAAAAAAGTTGGTAACCAACATGGTTACGGTTAAAACCAAAAACGATACCACCAAAATGGTCAGTCCAAGATATTTATGGGTATTTGCTTGATTGGGGGAAACATGTGCATTCATAATTTTTGACCTGTTTGTCGTAGGTGCAGCAGGGCTACTGTTGAATTTGAATGAATTGGTTTAGGTTGTCGCTGTGAATGTCTTGATATGGGATTTTCACCACTTTGTATTCCATTCCATAAGCCACACCCTCTAAAACAGGTTTACCTGCTGCTAAATTGGCTGCCATGCGAACGGCGGTACGTGATTGTGCGTCAAAATCATTGAACACTGTACCCGATAGGCTGCCTGAATGAAGTGCGTTTAAGGCAACTTTTGAGCCGTCAATGCCAAAAACGGGGACTTTTTGACCGTTGGCTTGTAAAATTTCCAATGCGCCCAAAGCCATCGTGTCGTTGTTTGCCAAAATCACTTCCACACGGGCAAATTCAGGCAGAGTGAGCCATTTGGTGGTCAAATCTTTGGCGGCTTGTGCTTGGAACATGGCATATTCCTGGAAGACTTGTTCTACGGGCATACCCAAATTGGGGTAGTTTTCCATTGTACCGACAGCCCACTTGGTGCGTGCCATAGCACCTGCGTGGTTGGGAATGCCCTCAATCATGGCATATTGGATTTTACCATCTTGGTTTTTATCCCATTGCGGATTGGCTTTGAATGCTTTTAAGACTTGTAAACCTTGCAACACACCCGCTTGCGCTGCATCACCGTCCACAAAATAAGCGGTTTCACAACTTGCCAAAGCCTTATCGCTGGGCGAACGGTTGATGTACACCACAGGGATTGTTTTGTCGCAATATTTTTTCACCATTTCTGCGCCAAATTTCACATCAGCCAAATTCACCACCAAAGCTTTTGCGCCACGTTCAATCATGCTGTCTAATTGGGTGTTTTGTTTGTCTTGTTGATTGGCGGCGTGATCCAACATCAAATTCAGGTTACTCTGTTCTTTGCCCACTTTTTCAAGGGATTGGTACATACCCTGAAAAAAGGGATTGGTTTCAATGCTGCTGATGGATGCCCCCACCGTTGCTTGTGGGAAAGGTGTATTTGATGTGTCGGTGGTTTCAGGATTGGGCGAACAGGCCGCAAGAAAAAAACAGCTCATGCTCAAAGAGAAAAAGGATAATTTGTTTGCCATGATGTTGTTCCGTCATCAAAAATAATCGGGTTTGTTGAAATTTGAAGCCGTTTGAGCAATTTGAAAGTTGTCATTCTATAAGAAAAACTGTTGTAAAAAAACAATAAATTGTGTTAATTTTTACCCTTATTATATTCATATTATTGATATATAAATGAATTTTTAATTTATGCTGCCTGAAGTGAAGCATAGGGTTTTTGGTGTTATGATTGCGATTTTTTAGACTAATGTTTTCAGGCTACTTTGCAGTACACGGTAGTTTTTATCAATACCGAATAATGTAGGGTACTACAAGGCTGTCTGAAAAACACCTTTGGAGACCAAAATACATGAATAAAACAGTAATGGCTGTTGTGGTTGGCTTGTTGATTGCAGGTGTGGGTGCGTATGGTGCGGCGATGTATGGCGACAAGAAAATTGCCGCGTTTTACGATGGCAGCATCATCAAGGATAAACGTATGCAAATTGAAGGCAAAAGCGATATGGGTTTAATGGGTGGCACAGCAAAATGGACGGCAACCCTTATCCCTGATTTGTGCTCGCCTGATGTGCATTTTAAATTGCGTGGTGAAGACACCATTTCGCGCGGTTTAACGGGTTATCAAATTGAATCCAAAATTTATGTACTGCCTGAAAAACAGGCAGAAGAGTTCTTTTTGCTTGATGCCAGTAGCAAATGGAATTGGTCGGGCAATGGCAGCGTACAATACCGTATTCCTGCGGGACAATACGCGCTCAATAGCTTGCGAGAAAGTGGGCAAGGTCAATTAACTTGGTCGGATATGACTGCATCAGTAAACATCAAAAATGGTGGTCAAGATGGTTTTCAGGCAGCCGATTGGGTGTTTCACATTCCTGAAGTGGCATTGAAAGAAAGCAGTGGCAAAGACATTTTTTTATTGCAAAACATGGATGTAAAATCAGAAGGTGCGCTCAATCAAACCATAGGCACAGGCAAGGGCGAAGTGTCTTTGGGTAAATTGCTGTTGAATGCCGACAAAATGGCATTTGAACTGCAAAACCTGCGTCAAACCAGTACGCAAAACAGTACGGATAAAGTGGCAGATGTGTTGTCTGAAACCACCATAGGCAGTTTGCGTTATCAAAATCAAGTATTCAATGATTTCAAATTCAATATGAACATCAAAGGCATCAGCCAAGCTGCTTTGCAAAAATGGTTGGCGTTTGACAAGCGACAAGGACAAGAATGCGTTAAACCCAGCGAAGTTCAAAAAGAATTGGAGCAATCGGCTTTATTGATGTTGAAAGATGGCTTCAGCATTGAATCCAAAGGCAATCAAGTCAGCTTAAATGGCAATCAAGCTACTTTGGATATGGCGGCAACCGTACCAGCAGGCGAGTATGCCAACAGTCAAGAAGTCATGCGCAAGCTGCCTGAAAAACTGCAATACAGTTTGAATGCAACAGTTGCCAAATCTTTATTGGACAGCTTGGGCATCTTCAATCAGGCGGGTGTACCCATGAGCGATGCAGATTGGGACGCTATGTTGATGCAAGTACCACCACCGTTTAAAGCAGTGCGTGAAGGACAAACGATTAAACTTTCGGTGCAAAAATAAGCCAATAGGCTGCCTGAAACCCTTATTGTACATGCATACGGGTTTCAGGCAGCCTGTTTATGTATGGTCGCAGAACTGAAAAAGCACTACGGCGTTGCCAACGTCCTTATGTACTATTTGCACACGGCGGGTGTTGTTGACTTGTACTGCATTTTCATTTCTACGACTGTATTTACCTGAAATCACATATTTATTTTATTATGGTTGTTGAATGAAGTCTTCCCTTTCTGTTTCACCTGATATTTGTATTTGGCAAAACGGTCGCTGGCAAGGCGCGGTGCAGCGCGTTTCGCCGAATTGTTGTTCACGTGCAGAAGGCGAAAAAATATCGCTGATTGTGTTGCACAATATTTCCTTACCCCCTTTTGAATATGGCAGCGATGCCATAGAACGATTGTTTACCAACACCATTAATCCCGATGCCCACCCTTTTTTCAGGCAGCTTGTGGATTTGCGCGTATCCAGCCATTTTTTTGTGCGCCGTGATGGTGAAATCATGCAATTCGTTTCCTGTGATGACATGGCGTATCATGCAGGCGTGTCTTCGTTTCACGGACGCGAAAAATGCAATGCCTTTTCCATAGGCATAGAAATAGAAGGCTGCGACTTTGAACCGTTTACCCAAATGCAATATGATGCATTGGAAACCTTATTGTTTGCCCTATGTCAGCATTATCCCATTTCGGCAATCACGGGTCATCAAGACATCGCCCCAGCACGCAAAACTGACCCAGGGCATTTTTTTGATTGGGCGCATTTGCAAGCAGTAGGTTTGCCAGTTGACCGTAATCAAACGGCGTTTGAAGCTGCCTGAAACGCCTGAATTAAGCTATAATTGCTTTATTTCACAGAATTAAAGGCTGCCTGAAAAGGGCAATCCAGTTTTCAGGCAGCCACAAACCTACGGAACACCTTATGAATCCGAATTTCCTGACTTTAATTGTGGTGCTGCTGCTCGTATTGATTGTGGTGGCAGGCTACAATATGTATCAAGAAAATCAATACCGTAAAAAAATCCGCCGCCAATTTGGTCATGCCGACCAAGATGTGTTAATGGAAGTGAAAACTGCATCGGTGCGCGATGGACAATTTTTTGGTGCAGATACTGGCGAAAAACTGCACCGTGCGCCCATTCAAACAAGTGCTATCCCTTCATTGTTTGACGAACACATTGCACCACAACAGCCCGAATCAGAACAAAACACAATCGTTTCTGTTGAAGATGCCAACAAAATGCAACCAGAGCCATCACATCATGAAGTGGCTGAATTGATTGAAGTTACTGAAGCATCGTCATTCAGGCGGCTTGAACATCAGGATACAGCAGAAGCAGAAACAATTGAAGACCACATTGTCATCAATGCAGCAGAAACGCCAGATTTTGAATTGACTGCCCCCGATGCCACTGCTTTAAAATACGAAAAACGTTTTACCGAAAGCAGCGACAAACGTCGCACCTTATTGGATTTAAACGATTTGGCATGTACCGATTTGCAATGGTTTGATAAACGCTTTGATTATATGGCTTATATTGGTTTGTATGAAGCCAAAGAATTACAAGTTGTGCCGCGTTTATCGGGTAAACACCGTTTCCAAATGGTCGCTTGCACCCTAGATGGGCGTTTTCAGGCTGCCGAACCCATTCCAGGTGTGGCTTATCAAGCCTTTGTCATTGGTTTGCAAAGCATCAGCCGTAATGGTTTAGTGGCGATTGATGAATTGCGCCATTTTGCTGCCCAAGTGCATCAATTTGCCGAAAAGATGGACGGTCGTGCCGCAGTAGAAGACCCAACCGAATTTTTGGCACAAGCCGTTAAATTAGACGAATTGTGCGCACGTGTAGACCAAACCATTGCCATTCATTTGGTATCGCGTACAGGTGTTTTGGGCGTGGAATTGCGTCAAGCTTTGGAACGCTACGGTTTTGCATTGCAAACAGACGGCACATTCACTTATGCTGCGGAAAACGGTGATACACGATACAGTATTGTGGCATTAGACGGTAGCGCGTTTACCGAAGCCTTATTGTCCAGCCAAGCCTATAAAGGCTTCAGTATGCTGTTTGACATCACACGAGTACCCACAGGAGAAAAAAATTTCAACCAATTTATGAGTTTGGCAGTTAAATTATCAGGCGATTTAAACTTGGATTTGGTTGATGACCAAATTCAACCACTTTCAACTGAATGGCTTAAAGAAGTGCGTGATTACATTGGTACTTTACAACGTGAAATGGAAAGTATGGGTATAGAACCTGCCAGCCCATTGGCAAAACGCTTGTTTATGTGATGTCCTAAAAATAATTTAAGGCTGCCTGAAAAGTTTCAGGCAGCCTTTTGCATAGATTGAAATCAAATTTACATCGCTTGTTGTGCCGCAACTTGACTCAATGCCATAAATGTAAACACAAAATACAGCACAAATAAAGCAACAGATACCATGAAATAACGCTTCAAAGTAGTAGCTTGTTCATCTTCAATCGTATCGCGTTTGGTCAGCATAAAACCAATTTGAGCAAAAGGTGATAAGAAAATGCCCAAAATCAAAAACACAACTTCGTGTTTCATGATAATTAACGATTTAACCCAATAAACTAAATACGCAATGGATACAATCAGCAATAAAATACCCAAAATCGCCGTCATTTGTTTCTGCCTTTCTGTTGAAAATCATTTATGATAATTAAACAGAGATGTTCAGTCAAATTTCAATCAATTTATACCCAATTTTGGATTTTAGACAGCCTGTTCAATGTATGCCACAATCAATCATAAGCCAAAATCCACATTGGCGTTTGAAATAAAAAGATTTTCTTGTGTATTTTAATAGAATCATGTTATATTAGTCGCCTTGGCAGAAATGCCAAGAAATTTTTTATGTCCATTAAAGATTGCCCAATCGCAGGCAATCCCTTAATCTAACAAGGAAAAAATCATGACTTTAGGTCTGGTTGGACGCAAAGTAGGCATGACCCGCGTGTTTACCGAACAGGGTGCATCTATCCCTGTAACCGTGTTGGAAATGACTGCCAATCGCGTTACCCAAGTAAAAACCAAAGAAACAGACGGCTACACCGCCGTACAAGTTACCTTTGGTCAGAAAAAAGCCAATCGTGTGAACAAACCCGAAGCTGGACACTTTGCCAAAGCAGGTGTAGAAGCAGGTCGTGGCTTGCACGAATTCCGCGTTTCTGAAGAAAAAGCCGCCGAATTGAAAGCAGGCGATGTTGTTACCGTAGAATTGTTCCAAGCAGGTCAGTTGGTTGATGTAACTGGCACCAGCAAAGGTAAAGGTTTCTCTGGTACCATCAAACGCCACAACTTCGGCGCACAACGTACCTCTCACGGTAACTCCCGTTCGCACCGTGTGCCTGGTTCCATTGGTATGGCGCAAGATCCTGGTCGCGTATTCCCTGGCAAACGCATGGCAGGTCAATACGGCAACACCCAATCTACCGTGCAACACTTGGAAATCATTCGTGTTGATGTGGAGCGCAACCTGTTGTTGGTTAAAGGTGCCGTTCCTGGTGCAGCAAACAGCAACGTGGTCGTTCGCCACAGCGTGAAGAAAGCAGGTGCGTAATGGAATTGAAACTGATTAATGCACAAGGTCAAGTTTCAGGCAGTGTTGCCGTTTCTGATGCCTTGTTTGCCCGTGAATACAACGAAGCATTGGTTCACCAACTGGTTACGGCTTATTTGGCAAATGCCCGTTCAGGCAACCGCGCCCAAAAAACCCGTGCCGAAGTGAAACACTCTACCAAAAAACCTTGGCGTCAAAAAGGTACAGGTCGCGCCCGTTCTGGTATGACCTCATCACCATTGTGGCGTAAAGGTGGTCGCGCATTCCCAAACAAACCCGATGAAAACTTCACACAAAAAGTGAACCGCAAAATGTACCGTGCAGGCATGGCAACCATTTTGTCTCAATTGGTACGCGATGAGCGTTTGTTTGTGATTGACACTTTGTCTGCCGCGACACCCAAAACCAAAGAATTTGCTGAACAAGTGAAAAATTTGGGCATGGAACAAGTTTTGTTCATCACCAAACAATTGGACGAAAACGTGTACTTGTCTTCACGCAATTTGCCCAATGTATTGGTGCTGGAAGCCACGCAAACCGACCCTTACAGCTTGTTGCGCTACAAAAAAGTGGTGCTGACTAAGGACGCTGTTGCACAATTAGAGGAGCAATGGGTATGAACCAAGAACGTTTAATGAAAGTGATTTTGGCTCCTATTGTTTCAGAAAAAAGCAATATGCTGGCTGAAAAACGCAACCAAATGGTTTTCAAAGTATTGAAAGACGCAACCAAAACCGAAATCAAAGCAGCAGTAGAATTGTTGTTTAATGTTCAGGTTGCCTCTGTAACGACCACCACTACCAAAGGCAAAACCAAACGCTTTGGTCGCACATTGGGTCGCCGCAGCGATGTGAAAAAAGCCTATGTTAGCTTGGTTGCAGGTCAAGAGCTGGATTTGGAAGCAGCCGCAGCCGCTGCAGATAAGGAATAAGCATGGCTATCGTAAAAATGAAACCGACCTCTGCAGGTCGTCGCGGCATGGTGCGTGTGGTAACTGAAGGTTTGTACAAAGGCGCAGCTTACGCTCCTTTGTTGGAAAAACAAAAAACCACCGCAGGTCGCAACAACAACGGTCACATTACCACACGCCACAAAGGTGGTGGTCATAAACACCATTACCGCGTTGTGGACTTCAAACGCAATAAAGATGGCATTCCTGCCAAAGTAGAGCGCATTGAATACGACCCCAACCGCACCGCACACATCGCATTGTTGTGCTATGCAGACGGTGAACGCCGTTACATCATCGCCCCACGCGGTATTCAGGCAGGTGCAGTATTGGTAAGCGGTGCAGAAGCCGCCATCAAAGTGGGCAACACTTTGCCAATCCGCAACATTCCTGTTGGTACCACCATTCACTGCATTGAAATGAAACCTGGTAAAGGCGCACAAATCGCGCGTTCTGCTGGTGCTTCTGCAGTGTTGTTGGCAAAAGAAGGCATTTACGCCCAAGTGCGTTTGCGTTCTGGCGAAGTTCGCCGCATTCACGTTGATTGCCGCGCCACCATCGGTGAAGTGGGCAACGAAGAGCAAAGCCTGAAAAAAATCGGTAAAGCAGGTGCCAACCGTTGGCGTGGTATTCGCCCAACCGTACGCGGTGTGGTGATGAACCCAGTAGACCACCCACATGGTGGTGGTGAAGGTCGCACAGGCGAAGCACGCGAACCCGTTAGCCCATGGGGTACTCCTGCCAAAGGCTATCGCACTCGTAACAACAAACGCACGGACAATATGATTGTTCGCCGCCGCTACTCTAACAAAGGTTAATTAACATGGCTCGTTCATTGAAAAAAGGTCCATACGTTGACCTGCACTTATTGAAAAAAGTAGATGCGGCTCGTGCGAACAACGACAAGCGTCCAATCAAAACTTGGTCGCGCCGTTCTACCATTTTGCCTGATTTCATCGGCTTAACCATTGCTGTACACAACGGTCGCACACATGTGCCTGTGTTCATCAGCGACAACATGGTCGGTCATAAATTGGGTGAGTTCTCATTGACCCGTACCTTTAAAGGTCATTTGGCTGATAAAAAAGCCAAGAAAAAATAAGGTGAAACATGAGAGTAACTGCACAACATAACAACGCCCGCATTTCTGCTCAAAAAGCCCGCTTGGTGGCAGACATGATTCGTGGTAAAGACGTTGCCCAAGCCCTGAACATTTTGGCATTCAGCCCCAAAAAAGGTGCTGAATTGATTAAAAAAGTGTTGGAATCCGCCATCGCCAATGCCGAACACAACAACGGTGCCGACATTGATGAATTGAAAGTCGTAACGATTTTCGTGGACAAAGGACCCAGCCTGAAACGCTTCCAAGCGCGTGCCAAAGGTCGCGGTAACCGCATTGAAAAACAAACTTGCCACATCAACGTGGTGGTAGGCAACTAAGGAATAACCATGGGACAAAAAATTCATCCAGTTGGTTTCCGACTGGCAGTCAATAAAGACTGGTCTTCAAAATGGTTTGCCAAAAGCACCGACTTTGCCGCCGTTTTGAAACAAGATATTGATGTACGCGAATATTTGCGTAAACGTTTAGCCAATGCTTCTGTTAGCCGTGTCGTGATTGAGCGTCCTGCTAAATCTGCACGCATTACCATTCACACGGCTCGCCCTGGTGTGGTAATCGGTCAAAAAGGCGCAGACATTGAAGTATTGAAACGCGATTTGGAAAAATTGCTGGGTGTGGCGGTTCATGTGAACATTGAAGAAATCCGCAAACCTGAATTGGACGCGCAATTGATTGCTGACGGTATCGCGCAACAATTGGAAAAACGTGTTCAATTCCGCCGTGCCATGAAACGCGCCATGCAAAACGCCATGCGCGCTGGCGCAAAAGGCATCAAAATTATGGTGTCTGGTCGTTTGAACGGTGCGGACATTGCGCGTAGCGAATGGTATCGTGAAGGTCGTGTGCCTTTGCATACTTTACGCGCTGATGTGGATTATGCTACCAGCGAAGCCTTGACCACTTATGGTATCTTGGGCTTGAAAGTATGGGTGTACAAAGGCGAAGTAGGTCAAGTTCAAGCGCAGCCTGAACAACGCGAAAACCGCCGCAACAACCGTAAAGGAGGTCGCAATGCTGCAACCAACTAGACTGAAATACCGCAAACAGCACAAAGGTCGCAACACGGGCGTGGCAACACGCGGTAACACCGTTAGCTTTGGCGATTTTGGTTTGAAAGCTGTGGGTCGTGGTCGTTTGACTGCTCGTCAAATTGAGGCGGCTCGCCGTGCGATGACGCGCCACATCAAACGTGGTGGTCGCATTTGGATTCGCGTATTCCCCGATAAACCGATTACGGCTAAACCCATTCAAGTGCGTATGGGTGGCGGTAAAGGTTCGGTTGAATACTATGTTGCCGAAATCCAACCCGGTAAAGTGTTGTATGAAATGGACGGCGTGGCTGAGTCTTTGGCGCGTGAAGCGTTTGCTTTGGCTGCGGCTAAATTGCCTATCCCAACAACCTTTGTAACAAGACAGGTGGGTAAATAATGAAAGCCAATGAATTGAAAGAAAAATCAGTTGAGCAACTGAACGAAGTTTTGGTTGATTTGCTGAAACAACAATTCGGTCTGCGTATGCAACATGCTACGGGTCAGTTGGGTCAAACCAGCGCGATTAAGCAAGTGCGCCGCGATATTGCTCGTGTGAAAACCATTATTGCCGAGAAAGGTGCCAAATAATGAGTACTGAAAAAATTGTTCGTACTTTGCAAGGCAAAGTGGTCAGCGACAAAATGGACAAAACCGTTACTGTATTGGTTGAACGTAAAGTAAAACACCCTTTGTACGGTAAAATTGTTCGCCGCTCTACCAAAATCCACGCTCATGATGAGCAAAACCAATATGGCATTGGCGACATTGTGGTGATTGAAGAATCTCGCCCTTTGTCTAAAACCAAAGCTTGGGTGGTAAAAGAGTTGGTTGAAAAAGCGCGTACTGTTTAATTGACAGCACCCTAATCAAAAGCGAAGTTTGCAGGATTTTTTCCTGTGAACTTCGCTTTTTTGTTTTCAGGCAGCCTGAAAAGGTTTTTCTTGCTAGAATGCTGTTTTTGTCATAAGGTGGCTGTCATGTCCAAACGCATTCGCATTCACAAAAATGCCCCACGCACAGACTACCCAATTACCAAAGTGATTTTGAGTTATGCATTTTGGGGTGGCGGTTTGGGCGGTGCTTTGTTGGCAACTTGGCTGATGTTTGGTGTGAAAACACATGAACCTACCAATTTCTTGGCTGCTTGGGTTTTGGCGATTTTTTTGTTTGGGCTTTATGGCAGCGTGATTGCCCATTTGCCTGCGGCTTTGTGTGGTGTGTTGATTGTGTGCTGCCGTTTGAGACGCAATTTGTGGGGCTTGTTGGCGGCTGCTGTCATCGGTGCTTTGTGCGGTGCGGTTTATGGCTATGTTTTATTTCAAAGAAGATACAGCAATTTTATGCTAAATGAATGGTTGGAGTGGGCAATTTTGTCGGCGGCAACGGCTTTTGTACTGGCATGTTTTGTGTTGCCGAAACGGGCTTGATTTTTCAGGCAGCCTGAAAAGAATAGGGGGCAGATATGAAATCTGCCCCTGCGTTTGTTTTCAAAATGATTTTGGCAAAAATAGTCGCAATTGAAAAAGCAGCACTATGGCGTTATCAGCGTCCTTATATAAGGTGTACAGGGCTCTCATTGTTGCCTCGTATTGCTCTTTTTCATTTCTACAACTGTATTTTCCGATGTTTGAGTGTAAACGACTTTTGTTGTGCTTATGTCATTTAAAATTTTAATATAATAAAAACAAATAATTAAATTAACTTCCAAGCCATTTGTGAAGCAATCAATAATAAGAACAATCCCATTGCTATTTTTAATTTATCTGCTGATAGTTTGTGTGCTACTTTTACGCCAAAGGGTGCGAATGTCATGGTACAAATTGCTAAAATGAAAACTACTGGGGTGTATATAAATCCCAAAGTATATTCAGGCAGGCCGTTTACATGCCAGCCAGAAAAAACATATCCGATTAGCCCTGATACAGATAAACCCCATGCCAATGCTGCGGAAGTACCAGTTGCCACATGAATGGGTACATTGCAATAAGTCATAAATGGTACAGATAAAGCCCCACCTCCTACGCCTGCCCAACTGGACAATATCCCAATTACACCTCCTGTACCGAATAAGCCGATGGGTTTTGGTAATTGTCGTGAGGGTCTGGGTTTTAATTTCAGTAAAAGTTGAATGGCGATGGCATACAGAAAAACAACAAAAAACAACTGTAAAAACCACATGGAAATGTATTGTGTTAGCCATGCGCCCAATAAACTGCCTACAATGATGGCGGGTGATAAATATTGCACAATACGCCAATTTACTGCGCCACGTTTGTGTTGAGACCAGGCACTGATAATGGTTGTGAAAACCATAACTGCAAATGAAGTACCCAATGCCAAATGTTGGTTGTATTCTCCTGCTATATTCAGTTTATGTAATAGCCACAGTACAATCGGTACGATCACTGTGCCTCCACCCAATCCCAATAAGCCTGCGATGAATCCTGCGCTGATACCAGCCAAAATCAGGGGCAACAAAATATCTATTGACCACATTTAATGATAGCACTTTCCTAAAAATGGCAAAATCACGATTCAATTTTGAATAAATCTTGATTTTACAAAGGTTTTTCGGATTGGTAACATCTGTATTTATGGTCGTTTCAAATGAACAATCGTGTACATCTCGTACACAAGAGAACCAGTAACACCATATTATTTTACGGCTCATACACTTAAAACAGTTACAGCGTTAGTTCTCTGCCTTGAGCCTGTTCCAAATTATGTCAGTGATAATTTGAAACGACCACAATTAAAGGGATATTGTAACGCAAAATCATTTTAGGCAGCCTTACAATATACGACAAAAATTAAAATGCGACTTGAAATATCAAAACTACTCTCATGAGTTTCACAAGTTTGCTTCGTTCCCCTCTTGCATAGGTGAGAATTCATGTTTGATTTTCAGAAACAAAATTTTGTGTAGTTCAACTTTGGCTTCCCACCTATGGGCATAACTGCCCAAAATAAAATTGAAAAAACCTTTAATAACTTGTTTCCTCATCCACTTGTGGAGAGAAGATTGCGTAAGAGAAATTCTAGTTGCACAATATTCGTTCGAATCGCAAAATCGCCAAAATTTTATCTGCTGTGATGTTTTCGCGGAACAAACGTGGAATGCGTGTTCCCTCGCGGTTGCCGCCAACGTGCAAATTGTAGTGTCCCACTGCTTTGCCCACCAAACCGATTTCCGCCAACATCGCCCGTCCGCAACCGTTGGGACAGCCTGTAACGCGCAATTTGCTCAATCACAGCTTTTTGATTTTCTTCAATATTTGCCACGATTAAATTTTGATTGGCGGTTAAACGAAAATCGCCTGCGTGGATTTCGGCAATTTTGCGAATGCCCGTTTTCAATAAACAAAGTCAAATGCCAATGCCGCCCGAGCTGGAAATGGCAATTTGCACGGGGCTGCGGTCAATAATGGACGGAAAAATCATGTCGCAATGCGCCAAATCATCTACGCTGTTTACAGGGCGATTTTTGTGCGTGGCAACATCGCCACCCCCCACCACTAAAACGGGTTTGTCGCGCAAATTGAAAAATAAGGGCAGGTAGTCCATGTTTTGTGTTCCTGTATTTTTTATTTGAAATCAGCATATTGTTAAATTGACAACCATCTGACCCTCTCTCCCTCTGGGAGAGAGATGGAGAGAGGGCTGGTGGGGCGGCAAACCCTCTCCCCAGCCCTCTCCCGCAGGAGAGGGAGCGAAATTGCTGTCGTTTTTGGTGTTTTCCATCTTACAGGCTGCCTGAAAAGTGATAGAAATACCATTTATCCATTTAAGATATAATTTTTAAGTCTAATTATTGAATTTAAATCATTTTTTGATGAAAAAATTGCCATTTTGCCGCATAGAATTAAATTGAATATTCAATATTGAATAAGGGTATTTTGTGAAATGTGTGATTGTGTCTAATATGATTGTGCTTTTTGTTTAACCCTTTTCAGAAAAAGAAGCAACATCATGATTTTTAAAAATAAAACTTTATTTGCCGTTTTGGGTTTGGGCTTTGCGCTGGCAGCCTGCGGTGGTGGCAACAAGGCGCAAAACAATCCGCCACAACAAGGTGCAGCCCCCATTCAGGCAGCCAACGCCACGCAAATTTTGAACGTGTCTTACGATGTGATGCGTGATTTTTATAAAGAATTTAACCCATTGTTTATCAAGCATTATCAGGCGCAAGGCAAACAGGTGGACATTCAACAATCGCATGGCGGTTCAAGTAAGCAGGCTTTGTCGGTGGCGAATGGTTTGAAAGCCGATGTGGTGACGATGAATCAATCGTCTGATATTGAATTGTTGGAGAAAAAAGGTTTGGTTTCAAAAGATTGGCAACAAAAATTGCCGAATCATGCCGTACCGTTTACCAGCACCACCGTGTTTTTGGTTCGCAAAGGCAATCCGAAAAACATCAAAAATTGGGCAGATTTGACCCAGCCTGATGTGAAACTGGTCATTGCCAACCCCAAAACTTCGGGCAATGGTCGCTACACTTTCTTGGCGGCTTACGGCTATGCCTTGAAAGAAAACGCCAACAATCACGATGCCGCCAAAGTGTTCACGCAAAAATTGTTTGCCAATGCTGTCGTTTTGGAAGCGGGCGGACGCGGCGCAACCACATCTTTCATTGAGCGCAAAATGGGCGATGCGCTGATTACCTTTGAAAATGAAGCGAATTTAGCCGCGCAAACTTTTGGCAAAGGCGAATTTGAAATCGTCTATCCCAGCTATTCCATTGCGATGGAAAGCCCTGTTGCCGTTGTGAATGGCGTGGCGGACAAAAAAGGCACGGCGCAAATTGCCCACGATTATTTGGCGCATTTGTGGAGCGATGAAGCACAAGAATTGGCAGCAAAATTGTATTTGCGCCCCAGCAAGGCGGAAATTTTGGCAAAACACGAAGCGCGTTTTCCGAAAGTGGAAACGTTTCGTGCCAATGATGTGTTTGGTTCTTGGGACGAGATAATGAAAACGCATTTTGCCGATGGCGGTGTGTTTGACCAGATTAACAAGCGTTGATGGTTAAATGGATTTCAGGCTGCCTGAAAGCATTTTTGATGTGCCACAAATCTCATTCCCTCTCCTGTGGGAGAGGGTTAGGGAGAGGGTAAAAACCGTTGAGTTTGTGGCACTTTTGCTCTCTCCCCAGCCCTCTCCCACAGGAGAGGGAGCGAAATGCTGGCACGATAAGGATTACCACCAAAATGAAATTATTAAAACAACACACCGTTTTGCCCTGTTTTGGTGTGAGTTTGGGCGTGGGTGTTTTGGCTTTATCGTTGATGGTGTTTTTGCCGCTTGCGATGTTGCTTTACACCGTTTCGGATATGGGCTGGCAGGCGTTTTGGCACACGGTGGGCGATGAACGCACCCTGTTTGCCATGACTTTGACGCTGAAAATGTCGCTGTATGCCACGCTGACCAATGTGTTTTTTGGTACTTTGGTGGCGTGGGTGTTGGTGCGTTATGATTTTTGGGGCAAAAGTGTGGTGAATGCGCTGGTGGATTTGCCCTTTGCCTTGCCTACTGCCGTTATGGGGGTGGCATTGGCGAGTTTGTACGCGCCCAATGGTTTGATTGGGCAACTGTTTCCTTTCAAAATTGCCTTTACCCCCATTGGGATTTGGATTGCGCTGATTGTGGTGAGTTTGCCCTTTGTGGTGCGTGCGGTGCAACCTGTGTTGGCAGAATTGTCGCCCGAATACGAAGAGGCGGCTGCCACTTTGGGAGCTGGGCGTGGGGTGGTGTTTCGCAGGGTGTTGCTGCCTGAAATTTTGCCTGCTGTGGTCATGGGTGCGGGCATGGCGTTTGCGCGGGCAACGGGCGAATACGGTTCGGTGATTTTCATCGCAGGCAATATTCCGATGGAATCGGAAATTTTGCCTTTGATTATTGCGGGCAAATTTGAGTTGTTTGACATTCAAGGGGCGAGCGCGGTGGCATTGATGATGCTCATGATTTCATTTGTGATTTTGTTTGTGTTGAACATTTGGCAATGGCGATTGAATCGGCGTGTGGGTGGCTGAATGGTTCAGGCAGCCTGAAAGGATTTTTTATGGACAACCAACATTTAACCGAACCCCCTTATTTGCGCTGTGTTCTGATTGCGGTGGCATTGCTTTTTTTGGCGATGATGTTGCTGGTGCCATTGCTGTCGGTGTTTTATTATGCGCTGGAAGGTGGCTGGCGGCTCTATCTTGCCGCGCTGACTGACCCCGAAGCCTTGCACGCGCTGCAATTAACGCTGACCATTGCGGCAATTGTTGTGCCATTGAATGCGATTTTGGGTATGGCAATGGCGTGGCTGCTGACCCGTTTTGATTTTTATGGTAAACAATGGCTGAGTACCTTATTGGATTTGCCATTTTCCGTATCGCCTGTGGTGGCGGGTTTGATGTTTGTGTTGCTGTTTGGCGCAAATTCGGCAATGGGTGGCTGGCTGGAATCGCACAACATACAGATTGTGTTTGCATTGCCCAGCATGATTTTGGCAACTTTGTTTGTTACCTTTCCCTTTGTTGCCAAGTCATTGATTCCCATCATGCAAACGCAGGGCAGCAGCGAAGAACAGGCAGCCTTAATCTTGGGTGCGAATGCGTGGCAGATGTTTTGGCGCGTTACTTTGCCCAATGTGAAATGGGCGTTGCTGTATGGCATCATTTTGACCAATGCGCGGGCGATGGGCGAATTTGGCGCGGTGAGCATGGTGTCGGGGCATATTCGCGGTCAAACCAACACTTTACCTTTGCAAGTGGAAATTTTGTACAACGAATACCAGTTTACGGCGGCATTTGCCTTGTCCAGTGTGTTGGCGTTTTTGGCTTTGCTGACTTTGCTGTTGCAAAATTTTTTGGATTGGCGACAGCGTAAAGCTTTGGCAATGGCGGCGCGAGAGACACATCAATAATGTCATGAAACGCCTTTTCAGGCAGCCTGAAACCAAAAATATGGAAATCAAAAATGTCTATCCAAATCAAAAATCTAAATAAATCTTTCGGCGATTTCCACGCCTTGCACGACATCAATTTGAACGTCCCCACAGGCAGCCTAACCGCCTTGCTGGGGCCAAGCGGTTGCGGCAAAACCACGCTGTTGCGGATTATCGCGGGCTTGGAAACCGCCACCAATGGACAAATTCTGTTTGACAATCAAGATGTTTCCCACACGCCTGTACGCGAACGGCAAGTGGGTTTCATGTTTCAACATTACGCGCTGTTTCGGCACATGAATGTGGCAGACAACATTGCTTTCGGTTTAGAAGTGAAACCACGCGCCACACGACCCAATAAAACTCAAATTAAACAAACAGTTGATGAATTGCTGAAATTGGTGCAGTTGGAACATTTGGCAAAAGCCTATCCAGCACAACTGTCGGGTGGACAACGCCAACGCATTGCATTGGCACGCGCTTTGGCAACCCAGCCCAAATTGCTTTTATTGGACGAACCTTTTGGGGCATTGGACACGAAAGTCCGCAAAGAATTGCGTGCTTGGTTGCGGCAAATTCAGCAAAAATTGGGCATCACCACCATTTTGGTTACGCACGACCAAGAAGAAGCACTTGAAATGGCTGATGAAATTGTCGTGATGAATCATGGCAAAATTGAGCAGATTGGTTCGGGCGTGGCATTGTATGACAATCCGCAGAGCGTGTTTGTAACCGAGTTTTTGGGTGAAGTGAATGTTTTGCAAGGCGAAATATTTTCAGGCAGCCTGAAAGTGGGCGATTACCGTGAGCCGCATTCACAAAACCAAAATTACCCCAAAGTGAGTGTGTACGTTCGTCCGCACGAGTTTCACATCAGTCGTATGCCTTTGGAAAATGCAATTGGGCAAGCGCAAGTTGTACAACAAAATTTATTGGGTTCGGTGGCGCGTTTGACAGTTGCCACACCTTTGAGCGAAAAGCCTGTACAAATTGTATTAAGCACTGATTTTTATCAACAATTTCAAACGCAAATCGGCGAGCAAATTTGGTTTAAACCTACACGAACTAAAGTATTCAGGCTGCCTGAAATAGTGGAATATGTGATTTAATATGGCATCACGATATCCGAAGTTATGGACATTTAAAATGTATGGTTGCGGAATTGAAAAAGCAGTACGGCGTTACCGCTTTGTTCGTGTTTATTTTAAACAAATTGTGTGCTCACTTTCAGGCAGCCTTGATGTGATTGGACTGCTTGAAACGCGTTTTTGACCTTAAATTATGGTCGTTTCAAATACAAGTTGTACCGTGTTGTCAATGATCTGATGTACTGGGTGTGTACATGGTTCTTGTTGTTGTCTTGTCCTGATTTGTATTTGAAACGACCATGAGATTATTGGGTGCGATTGGAAAGAATCAAACCCAATGCAATCAAACCAATGCCAGCGGCATGATAAGCCTGAAATATTTCGTCTAATATGCTTACCGATAATAGCACGCCAAACACAGGCATCAGGTGAATGGATAAACCTGCACGTATTGCCCCTACTTTTGTTACTGCGAACGCATACAACAGATATGCGACAACAGACGGGAAAACGCCAATGTATGCCAATCCCAAAATGGATTGTTGGTGTAAATGAATGGTTTGATTGTGGAACAAAATTTCCCATAAAAATAAGGGTAACAATGTGATAAGTGCCAATACAATTTGTACTGCCATTAAACCGATTTTATTGATTTCGGGTGGAATCTGCTTCATCCACAGCGTGTAAAACGCCCAACAAATCATCGCTAAAAACACCCATAAATCGCCTGAATTGAATGACAAAGTCAGTAAGCGTTGAATGTCGCCTGCCAAAATAATGCTTGTCACGCCCAACATGGATACAATTAAACCCATGATTTGATTGTATTTCAGTTTTTGTTGGTAAAACACCGCACCCATCAACATAATCAATACAGGAATGCAGGAATTGAGCAGTAATGCATTGGTGGTTGTGGTGTCATGCAAACCTTTGTAAATCAGGGTGTTGAATGAAGCCACGCCCACAATCGAGGTTGCCACGATTTTGCCAAAATGGGTACGATATGATGTCCAGTCGCGCTGTACCCATCGCCATGCAAATGGCAAAATGAATAAAAACGCCAAAACCCAGCGTCCAAAAGACAATGAAAAAGGCGGAATGTCGTCGCGTATGACCTTGCCCACCACAAAATTGCCTGCCCAAAAAAGGGGTGGCAAAACCAAAAAAGGCAGATTTTTTAAGAAATGACTTGGCATGATGGTAATAGGAGATTTGGGTTTCAGGCAGCCTGAATAATGCGTTTATGCTGCCTGAAAGGGTGTGTGAATACAGCTTGTTCAGGCTGTTTGCGTAACAGTATCCAGCCAAGCTGTGATGATTTTTCCCACTTCTTCGGGTGCGCCTGCGCTGTCAATGACCACACCTTGCTCGTCTGCTTGCAAAGGCTCTAAAATCGCCAATTGCGAATCCACCATATTGGCTTTCATGTAATGTCCTTGTCGTGCCGCCATGCGTTGGCGATTCACGTCAATCGGTGGCGACAAATGAATGAAATACACATTGCCTTCTGCACCACGTAAAATATCGCGGTAGGCTTTTTTCAAGGCGGAACACGTTACTACGCTATATGGTTTGCCATTACGCGCTTGTTCACTCATCCAATCGCGCAGATTTTCCAGCCAAGGACGGCGGTCGTCATCATTTAAGGGAATGCCACTGCCCATTTTGTCGCGGTTGGCTTGGGTATGAAAGTCATCACCTTCAGCATAGGGACATAAATTAAAATGTTTTTGTACGGTTTGTGCGGCAGTGGTTTTGCCGCAACCGCAAATGCCCATGATTACGAAATGTTTTGTCATGCGTTTCCTTTTCAACTTGTTGAGGCTGCCTGAAACTTGTTTGGATTAACTGTTTTCAGGCAGCCTGAAAACCTTTTATCCCAAAATCGCCACCGCAATCGCCGATAATACAAAACCAATCATGGCAATCAAGGTTTGGTTTACTGTCCATGTTTTCAGTGTGGTTGCTTCGTCCATATTCAGCAAACGACCAACCAACCAAAAGCCTGAATCATTGACATGGCTGGCGGCAACCGAACCTGCGGCGGTTGCCAAAACCACACCTGCCAGTTGCCATTCATTGTAACCCATTGCCGCAACAGCAGGTGCCATCAAAGCCGAAGCCGTCATCAGCGCAACCGTTGCTGAACCTTGTGCAATTCGCAAAACCAAAGCCACCAAGAAACAACCCAACAACACAGGTACACCCAAATCACCCATTGTGTCTGCCAATGCCTTACCAATGCCCGATGCACGCAAAACACCGCCAAACATACCGCCTGCACCTGTAATCAAAATCACAGAACAAACTGGACCGAGTGTACTGTCAAGTGTTTTTTCCAGCGCGCTGGCAGTCATACCGCGTTTTCGTCCCAAGAAATACATTGCCGCCAACACCGAAATCAGCAAAGCAATCGGTGTTGCGCCCATCATGCGTAAAAATTGTACCCATTGTGCCTTGTCGTCCACCAAGCCAGCTGATGAAGCCATGTGCAAGCCTGTGTTCATAAAAATCAGGAACATGGGAATCAGCATCAAACCGATGACCAAACCTGCGCTGGCAGGTTGTTGTGGTTGGTCGTCATCTTGTTTGCCACCCGCTACCAAATCGGGTACGGGCAAAGGGAACAATTTATTGGCAGTTAAGCCCCACCAATAGCCACTGACCAACCACGTTAAAACCGCAATCGGTAAGCCCAAAATCAAAACATAGCCCACGCCTGCACCATATAATTCCGATGCCGCAATCGCGCCTGGGTGAGGTGGCAAGAAAACATGCATTACCGAAAATGCGCCAATAGACGGCAAAGCGTATGCCAACACATTGGCTTTCATGCGCCGCGCAGTTGCAAACACAATCGGCAGCATCACAATCAAACCCGCATCAAAAAACATGGGAAAACCAAAAATTAATGATGCCACGCCCAAAGCCAAAGGTGCGCGTTTTTCACCAAAAGCACGAATCATCGCATCAGCAAGCGATTGTGCGCCGCCCGAAGTTTCCACCAATCGTCCAAGCATTGCACCCAAACCCACCAATAAAGCCACACCGCCCAAAGTGCCACCAAAGTTTTTGACCAGCACATCATTGACCAATGCGCCAAAAGGCAAACCTGTGGCAATCGCGGTAAACAGACTGACCAAAATCAAAGTCAACAAAGCATGTACGCGAAATTTCATGATTAAAACAAGAATTAAGGCAATGGCAACTGCGGCAATGCCCAACAGCGAACCAGCACTTAATGTTTGTGTCCAACCGTCCATCAAAGTGTTCTCCAAAAGAAAGATTGATTGTTCAAAAACCGCATTCATTCATCTGCACTTTAAAATAATCGTGTGGTTTTTCTGCACCCAATCACACGGTGAGGCGTTCGTACGAAGAAAAATACAGACTGGGATACAAATGGGTTTTTCATGAGAAATCATTTTCAGGCAGCCTGATGTGTGTGTCGTTTCATGAAGGCAGCCTGAAAACCATGGCATTATATGATTGTTTGTTGTGCAGCGTGGTCATTTTTTATCGCCAATGATGCCAATTGAAAGCAGAACAAAATCCCTTTCAGGCAGCCTGATTTGTGAGATAATGGCGCGTTTTCAAATTTTGATTGTGAGTAAACAAAATGGCAGAAAAATCATCTAAAAACAAAACCGTGAGCAAAATTGATGACCCCAAAGACAAAGCCGCTGCGCTGCAAGCGGCATTGGCACAAATTGAGAAAAATTTCGGCAAAGGTGCGGTCATGAAAATGGACGGCACACAAGAAGCCGATGAAATCCAAGTGATTTCTACAGGTTCGCTGGGCTTGGACTTGGCTTTGGGCATTGGTGGCTTGCCGCGTGGTCGCATTGTGGAAATTTTTGGTCCTGAATCTTCGGGTAAAACCACTTTGTGTTTGGAAACCATTGCCCAATGTCAAAAAAATGGCGGCGTGTGTGCCTTTATTGATGCTGAAAATGCGTTTGACCCAATTTATGCGCGTGCTTTGGGTGTAAAAGTGGAAGAACTATTGGTGTCGCAACCCGATACAGGCGAGCAGGCTTTGGAAATTTGCGATACTTTGGTACGTTCAGGCGGTGTGGACATGGTGGTGGTGGACTCGGTTGCCGCACTCGTTCCCAAAGCCGAAATTGAAGGCGATATGGGCGACAGCCACGTTGGTTTGCAAGCCCGTTTGATGAGCCAAGCTTTGCGTAAATTGGCAGGACACATCAAAAAAACCAATACTTTGGTGGTGTTCATCAACCAACTTCGCATGAAAATCGGCGTGATGTTTGGCAATCCTGAAACCACAACAGGCGGTAATGCGCTGAAATTCTATGCTTCGGTTCGCATTGACATTCGTGGTACCACGCAAATCAAAGCCAAAGAAGGCGAAGAGCCGATTGGCAAAGAGACCAAAGTTAAAGTCATCAAAAACAAAGTTGCCCCACCATTCCGCAGCGCAGGTTTTGATATTTTGTATGGCGAGGGCATCAGTTGGGAAGGCGAAGTAATTGACATTGGTAGCGACTTGGGCATCATCAAAAAATCGGGTGCATGGTTCAGCTACGAAGGCAACAAAATCGGTCAAGGCAAAGAAAATGTCCGCATTTGGTTGAAAGAAAACCCCGAAATGGCAAAAGAAATTGAGGGCAAAATTCGCGCTGCTGCGGGTACTACCGTTCGCATTACCGAAGGTACACGTGATGAAACCGATGGTGATGAGCCAGAAGATGCTTATGAGGAATAAATTGGGTGATTTTGATTGAATCATCACGGCTTTCAGGCAGCCTTAATTTTGTACAGGCTGCCTGAAAGCATAGGTGCTTACATTTTACTTAAACTGATTGAACATGATAAACAAAACCTTCTATCGCTCCTTTTTTCTGTTTCTGTTTTTCTTCATCTTTATGGTGTCGCCCGCCATTGCCAAAGAAACAGCCGATAGCTTAATCTGGCAAATCAGCAAAAAAGGACAACCCAACAGTTATCTCATTGGTACATTGCATTTAGGCAAAAAAGGCAGCACATTGCCCAAAGCGTTTCAGGCAGCTTTAAACAACAGCGCGGTTCTGGTTCTAGAAACGCGCAGTTCCCCTGAATACATAGCACAAAATCCCTACGAAGCCATGCAGATGTTCACCCATTTCACGCACAAGAAAAGTTTGAGGCAAACATTAGGCATACAACGTTTACAAGCCATTCGCCGAATTTACGCCAAAAGTAGCCTGCCTGAACTCAATCTAATCTTCACGCCAGAAGCTCAAATTGCGCCATGGGTGGTATGGTTTTATTTCAGTTATGATTTAGTGCCAGACCATTACGATCTTGATAATGGCATAGACATGCAGCTGGAACGCCAAGCTGAAAAAACGGGCAAACACATTATCGGTTTAGAACACGATGAAGCCCTGATAATGCTGAAAAAAATACCAGATGATGTTGCCATTCGCGCCATTGATGCCGTGCTTGCAAATCCACAAAAACTGGGTGCACAAAACGCCCAAATGTTTCGCTTTTATGAGCAAGGTCGCTTGCAGGATTTGTGGCAATGGGTCAAGCAGTCCAACAGCCTATCTTATGGCTTATCAGCAGCCGATGCCAAACTGATTGACCACCTGTTTTACGAACAGCTGCTGAAACAACGCAACCAAAACTGGCTATCCAAAATCATCACCATGTTACCTACCAACAGCCACACCATTGCCGTTGGTGCGGCGCATTTGGCAGGCGAAAACGGTTTGATTGCACTATTGCGTCAGCAAGGCTATCAAGTCGTACCGATTAAAATGAACTGAACCTTCTCAAGCAGCCTGAATGATTTTTACTGTGTACTGTAAGGCTGCCTGAAAATACCATTGATTGAGACAAACCCATGAAATCCCCCGAATTACTTCTCCCCGCAGGCGGTTTAGAACGCATGCGTGCCGCCTACGATTTTGGCGCAGACGCGGTTTACGCAGGTTCGCCACGCTATTCTTTGC
>NZ_JAUNEC010000011.1 GCF_030525755.1 Alysiella sp. | reverse complement strand
CTCGCGACCTCAACCTTGGCAAGGTTGCGCTCTACCAACTGAGCTATTCCCGCTTGGTACATCGTAATCAGAGTGGAGCGGGAAACGAGTCTCGAACTCGCGACCTCAACCTTGGCAAGGTTGCGCTCTACCAACTGAGCTATTCCCGCTTGAATTTTGCTGTAAAGCAAAGAAGCTGCGAATTATAAACCTTTTGGTGTTTTTGTCAAGTGTTGCGGTAAAAAATTAACGAAATTCTTGCCAAGCCATTTTTAAATAATAGAACATGGACCAAATGGTAAGAACAGAAGCGATAAACATCAATATGTTACCCCATATTTGGAAGTTAAAACCGTAAAAATCATTCCAGTTGAGCAGCAGAAGAAAAATCGCCAACATTTGGGCAGCGGTTTTTAATTTGCCGATGTAGGCTACGGCGATGCTGTTGCGTTTTCCCATTTGTGCCATCCATTCTCTTAGTGCAGAAATGGTGATTTCGCGACCGATGATAATCATGGCATACAATGCTAGAGTTCGGTCTAATTTTACCAATAAAATCAAGGCAACTGCGACCATCAGTTTATCGGCAACGGGGTCTAAAAAAGCACCAAAATCAGATGTTTGTTTCCAGTGTCTGGCTAAAAAACCGTCTAGCCAATCTGTTGCACTGGCGATGGCAAAAATGGCGGCAGCTATTAAATTGGTCAGTTGGCTACTGAGCCAGTTATCGGGTAAGTAAAACAGAACGGTAAAAAAAGGAATCAGTAAAATCCGCATCCAAGTGAGAAAAATGGGGATATTCCACAGCATAAGTTTTTGTTCCATAAGTGGTAATGGTTTTTTGATGAATTGTACACAATGGCTTGCTGTGCGACAAATGCTTTTGATGCTGCCTGAAATTCATAAATACACAATTTCACCTGAACGTCCGCGACTTTGTTGGCTTAACCACCAAACAAAATCGGGTGTGATGTCGGTCATGTTTTTGCGTTCAGAAGCTGCTTCACCAGGGTGGGTTTTGATGCGTTGTGGTGAGTTGATGCGCCCTGGTACCAATACATTGGCGCGTAAATGTTCAAAACGTGTCCATTCATCAGCGGCGACTTGACACAGATAGTTTAAAGCGGCTTTGCTTGCACCAAAGCCCCCCCAGTAGGCTTGCGGTGTCTCACTGTGTGATTCGCCAACAAAGACAACTGAAGCATCATCTGATTGTTTTAATAAGGGCAATAAGGCGCGTGTTAAAGCCATAGGTGCAACGGTGTTGATGCGGTATTGATTGACCCACTCGTTTACGGTTTGAAAATCCAGAGGTGAGAGTGCGTAGAAATAGCTGGCACAATGTACGATGCCGTCTAATTTGCTGTTTGTGGCTTCGGCAATGGTGTGTGCCAGTTGTTCAAATTCTTTTTCTTCGGCGGGCATCATGTCAAATACCATGGCAAACGGTTCGGGGCTGCCTGTGGCAAGAATTTCATCGTAAACTGTTTCCAGTTTTTTCTGATTGCGCGCCACCAGAATTACTGTTGCACCAGCAGCGGCACATGCTTTGGCAACTTCTGCACCCAAGCCTTGTGATGCACCTGTGATTAAGATGGTTTTATTGTGTAATGCTTTTTCCATTATGGGCTTTCTGAAATGGCAAATTTTGCGTATTTTAACGCTTTATGAGATTGTTTGGTGTGATTTGTTTTGAACCGCCTGAAAGACATCGGATTTAGACATGATTTATTGTGTTTGATGTTGTTCGCGTACTTGTTGAACTTGTGCTAAAGCTTGCTCAAAATCCTGTCGGTAAATGTCTCGTAATTGTGGATTGGTGTGGAAGCGACGGTAATGCCAATGGTAATGACTGGGGTATTTTTCAATGAGTTTTTCTATGGATTGATACAGTATTTCCATGCCATTGTGTTTGTTGCTGTGTAATTGGGCTGGTAAGGCTTCAATGAACATATCAAATCCTGCTTGTTTGTTGCGAATGGCGTAGAGCATCAGGGGCGTGGCTTGGGTTTTTTGAATGAGTTTGGCGACCAGTTGGCTGGAATACAAAGGTATGTCAAACCATGTGTTCATTTCATTTTCAATTTGTGGGTTGTGGTCGGGCAAAATGGCGGTAATGCCACCCTGTTTGAGGGCTTTAAAGACTTGTTTGACACCTTGTTCATCGCTGGTTGCCAATATGGCTTGTTCACGGCTGCGGGCATCGCGAACAAATTGGTCTATGTATGGATT
The DNA here is from genome assembly GCF_030525755.1 of Alysiella sp. Classification (GTDB taxonomy): domain Bacteria; phylum Pseudomonadota; class Gammaproteobacteria; order Burkholderiales; family Neisseriaceae; genus Simonsiella. The sequence continues at coordinate 38,276 of NZ_JAUNEC010000011.1, read as the reverse complement.
TTTGAAGGGCTTGTACATGATGCTCATGGGGGTAAATTGACTGACCCATGGGTTCATGACTTCCCAAGTGCCGAAATGAGGTACGACCAATACCACGCCTTTTTGCTCATTTAAGGCATGCTCCAATAATTCTTTTCCTGTAACGCAATGAATTAAATCGATGTTTTTGTGTGTTGGATTTGCCCAGATTTTGATGAATTCGGCATAGGATTGCAGTTCGTTTTGGTAAGCAAGTTCACTTAATGTTTCGCGTTCGGTCTTGGATAAATGAGGGAAAGCAATCGCCAGATTCAGGCGTACGGTTTTCAGTTGCTTTTGACGATTGAGTGTGATGAGTAAACGCGCAATGTTGCGTGCAAAACCTTGTAGTAAGGACAGGGGCAGGGCGCGGATAAGGTAAATCAATGGGGTAAGCAAAGGAGAGTGAGCCATAAATTTTAAGTTGAGTGGGGTTTGTGGATTGTGGTAGCTGTTTTTTTACAGGCTGCCTGAAAAATGAGATTTATGCCATATTGGGGCGTGTTGAGTAATCAATCTATATTTTATCATAAGCAGCGTGTAACCTTTATTGCGGTTTCTTTACCACTCAATACTGCTGCTTCCAAAGTGGCGGGATAACGCGGATAGAGCCAATCACCAGCGAGCCAAATGTTGGCTGTGTTCAAATCTGACATTTCAGGTAGCTTACGGTTTATCGTACTGGCAATGGTGGCACGTTTTTCGGTAATCACTTGTTGTGCCACAATTTCGCCAGCATTGGGACAAATGCGCAATACATCATGATGTACTGCTGTTGCCCAATCGCGGTTTGGGGTGCTGCCTGAAAGAACGTCCGATAAACTCACAACCGCTGCCACTTCATTTGCGCCATTGATGCGTGTGCGGTCAATCAGCCATTGTGCTGTGCCATCGGCAAAACCCGTCATTAAGGCAGGTAGTTTAATGGGTTTTTTGTAACGCAGATAAATTGTGGTAATCGCGTGATAATCCAATTCTTCAATCGCCGCACGCACACCATTACCCCAATTTTCAGGCAGCAATTTTGCCACATGATAAGGCGCAACCGCCACAATTGCCGCATCAAACCATGTGCCATTCACGCACACTTTACCGTTTTTGCAAGATAACTGTGCCACGCGTGTTTCAGGCAGCCAAATGCCACCATGTGATTGAATATATTGTAAAACAGGTTCAGCAAGCAAGGCGGTTAAATCCATGCGTGGCAGGCAATAATCGCTGGCGGCACGTTTTGCCCACACGCCATCTGCCAACACATTGCACAATACACGCAAACTGGCATGTTCCAAAGGGGTATTTAGCGCACCCAATACCATAGGTAACCAAAATTGTTTTTGCCAGAAATCATCTGTATTTTGTTGTAACCATGATGCAAGCGATTGGTCAGGTAAATTGGCATGGTGCCATTTTTTTAACGCATTCATTTGTTGGAGTAAAGCCATTTTTTCAGACAGTTTACACCCTTGTGCGGTCAAAATTGCCCACAATAAATTCAAGGGTGCAGGCAACCATGATGCTGCCTGAAAACGCACGCCATCTGCCAAATGCCATTGTAAAGGTTGGCGTACAAAGGTTTGACGCATATTCACGCCCACTTTATCAAGTAGCGCGAACACGCCAGCATATGCACCAATCAACAGATGCTGACCATTATCGGCAAAAGAAAAACCGTTTGCTAGCACACCACGTGCACGCCCACCTGCAACACGCGATGCTTCAAACAATGTAACGTGGTGTTGTGTGGCAAGTTCGGCAGCGGCGGACAAACCTGCCCAACCCGCGCCGATGATGGCGATGTGTTTCATAGGGTTCCTCTGTGATTTTGGTTTTAGACCGTCTCAAGATTTGATATAGGGTGCGTTTTTTTAATTATGGTCATGTACTGGAAGCCTGCCTGAAAATATGGGGTGCAATAAATGTTTATTATGGTTTAAACCCAAATAACCACGTTTTTAGCGCAATCCGCATTTTACGCGGATTGGGGATTTTGATTTTGTATTTCAAAATGTTTACCAAACCATCGCGTTCAATTTCCAAAAGCAGCGCGTAATAAATGCTGCCCATAATCAAGCCTGTTTTTTGGCTTTTTTTGTCGCTTTCAGGCAGCATGCAGATGGCTTGGCGATAAGTTTCTTGGGCGCGGTTGAACTGAAAACGCATCAATTCGGCAAATTCGGGTGTGGCTTGGGCGGATAAAATGGTGTGTGCTGGTACGTTAAACCGTGCCAATTCGTCCATTGGCAGGTAAATTCGCCCCATTCGTGCGTCTTCGCCTACATCGCGTATGATGTTGGTCAGTTGCAATGCCAAGCCCATTTTTTCGGCATAATCCAGCGTTGCAGGTTGTCTGAAACCAAGTATGCGCGTTATCAGTCGCCCAACCACGCCTGCTACGCGGTAGCAATAATATTGCAGGTCGTCAAATGTGGCGTAGCGGACATGGTGCAAGTCCATTTCCATGCCATTGATGATTTCTACCAGTTCATTTTCAGGCAGCCTGAAAGTGGCGGCGATGGGTTGCAGGGCTTGATGAACAGGGTGTTCTGGTTGCTGGTTGGGGACGAACGCTTTTGCCAAATCTTGTCGCCACCATGCTAATGTGGTGCGGGCAATGCTGATGTCGGTGCAGTCGTCCACAATGTCGTCCAACTCGCGGCAATAGGCGTATAAAACCGTTATGGCTTCGCGTTGGGGCGTGGGGAGAAATCGGAAGCCTGCTAAAAAGCTGGAACCGCTTTGTTGTGCTTTGTTTTGGCAGTATTGCAAGGGTTGCATATGGTTTTTATTGAATAAAATGGTATTTGGGTTTAGACCTGTATTTTTAACGTGGTTTACTGCTTAAACTTTTGGCAATTTGAATCAATGCCACAAATTCTTCGTGTAAACCATAAGGGTCGGGTTTTGAGGCGGTTTGGGCTAATTGGATAATGTCGTCCCATGTCATTTTGCCGTTGTATTGTCCACCACGCAAGGCTTGACCGTAAGCCGCTGCGGCGATTGTGAGACGTGTGCTGGTATCGGCTTGTGCAATAGGTTTACTTTGGATTCCAATGGCTTGGCTGATAAGTTTGCTGTCTTTTTGATTGGGCAATTTGTAACGCAGTTTCACAAAAGCGTATTCATTTTGGCTGCCTGAAACGGTTGGGGTGGTTTGGTAGCGTGATGTATCTAACCAGCCTTGTTGTCCAACAGGAATGATTTCATATAAGGCGGTTACGCTGTGTCCAGCACCGATATCGCCTGCATCTACTCTGTCGTTATTGAAATCTTCTTGCTTTAAGAGGCGATTTTCATAGCCGACCAAGCGATATTCTTTTACGGTGGCAGGGTTGAATTCCACTTGGATTTTTACGTCTTGAGCAACTGTTGCCAAAGTTGATGACAGCTGGCGTTGTAGGACTTTTTTGGCTTCGTTGTGATTGTCAATGTAGCTGTAATTGCCATCGCCTGCATCTGCCAGTTGTTCCATTAAGTGTTCATTGTAATTACCTGTACCGAAACCCAATGTGGTCAACGAAATACCACTTTTGCGTTTTTCGGCAACCAAATCTTTGAGTGCATCAAAGCTGGTAATGCCTACATTGAAATCACCATCGGTCGCCAACAAAATGCGGTTGATGCCGTTTTTCACATAGGCATCTTGTGCGGCTTGATATGCCATGCGTATGCCTTTTTCGCCAGCGGTACTGCCGCTTGCGTGTAATTCATTGATGGCACGCAAAATGGTGTCTTTTTCTTTGCCTGATGTGGGAGGCAGAACCAACTTTTCGCCGCTGGCATACGTTACGATACTCACTTTATCTTGTGGACGCAGTTGCTCGGTCAGTAAACGCAAAGTGTGTTTGACCAAAGGCAGTTTGTCATCGCTACTCATGCTGCCTGAAACGTCCACCAAAAACACCAAATTGGCAGGTGGTAACGTTTTGCTTTGTAAATCTTGTGCTTGTATGCCAATGCGGATTAACTTGGCGTTTTTTTGCCAAGGTGAATCAACGGTTTCAGTATGTACTGCAAAGGGCAGATTATTTTCAGGCAGCCGATAGCGCACGCCAAAATAATTCATCAATTCTTCAATGCGTACAGCATTGCTGGGCGGCAAACTACCATTTTGGAGCATACGGCGTACATTGGCATAGCTGCCTGTATCCACATCTATGCTGAATGTAGAAACGGGATTGTGTACCACAGTTTGCACGGGGTTGTTGTCTATTTTACCGTAGCGTTCGCGGTTTTCGATTGGTCTGATGTATTCGGCTTTTGTTGTCGAGCCCAATAAACCGATAAATGCATCACGTTTGAGCATGGTGGTATTTTCCGTACCACCGTGAATTTGTCCATAAAGCACCACGCCCGATTGCATTTCAGGTGCAGGTGTGGGGGTGGTAATGGCAACATCGGGCGCGATTTGTGGTGTTGGGCTTCGGCTTTGTGAACACGCAGTTAATAAAGTGCCGACCACAAACAGATTGCATAATGCAAAATACCTTGATTTCATGTGGTTTTCCTTATTGAGATTGGGTTTGATACGAGCAAGATGTTTTCAGGCAGCCTGTTGGGTTGCTGCAATAAAAGCCTGTTGTTTGGCTTGGGCTTTGCCACTGTCTATCGCTTCAATCGCCAGTTGCACACCTTCTTTTAGGCTGTCTGAAATGCCACCTGCATACAAACACGCTGCCGCATTGATTAAAACAATATCCCGTGCAGCCCCTTTTTCGCCAGCCAAAACACGATTCATCATCGCCAAAGATTCAGCAGCATTGTCCACTTTCAGGCAGCTTAAATCAGGGTAAACGGGTAACCCCACGTCTTCTGGGTGCAAATCGTATTCCTGAATAACTCTGTTTTTCAATTCCGCGATGCGCGTGCTGCCTGAAACCGTGATTTCGTCCAAACCATCGCTGCCGTGTACCACCAAAGCGTGTTTTGCGCCCAATTGTTGTAAAACACGCGACAAAATGCCACACAAATCAAAGTGGAATACGCCAATCAGTTGATTAGCAGCACCTGCGGGATTGGTCAAAGGTCCTAAAATATTGAAAATGGTGCGAAACCCCAAAGACTTACGAACAGGCGCAACATAACGCATTGCAGTATGATGTGTTGGGGCAAACATGAAACCCAAACCCAGATTTTCAATGTGAGCAGCGGTTTGTTCGGGTGTCTGGTTCAGATTTACGCCCATGTGTTCCAACACATCAGCCGCACCGCTGGACGAAGAAACAGAACGACCGCCATGCTTGGCAACGTGTGCGCCTGCGGCAGCGGCAACAAACATGGCAGTAGTGGAAATATTAAACGTTTTTGCGCCATCACCACCTGTGCCGACAATGTCCACCAATTTTTCAGGCTGCTTAACCGCTACTTTTAGCGCAAATTCACGCATTACGCTGGCGGCAGCGGCAATTTCGGATACGGTTTCCACTTTAATCCGCAAGCCAACCAATAAACCTGCGATTTGTTCAGGTGGCACTTCGCCACGCATAATTTGACGCATCAAATCCGTCATTTCATCGTAAAACAATTCATTGTTGTCAATCAATCGTATAAGGGCTTGTTGAGGGGTAATCATGAGGTTTCCTTGAAAATAAATGACTGGCATAGGACAAACCTATGCGGTATCTAAATTTAATTTAAGCCGTTGTAGCGCGGGTGATTGCACCCACCATTGTTCAGGTAGATTTTTATTACACGGCAATTTTGATTATAGGGTGCGTACCATGCACCAAATTTAAAGCAATTGCAATGATTTTGGTGCGTGATACGCACTCTACACAAAATGATTTCAGGCTGCTTGAAAATCAATTATTGTTGTGTGAAAACGGTGGATGCCCGTACCCACTCTGCGACAATTTTTTAAACAAAAGGTTATTTTTCTTATTTCAAGTTCGCGTTTGAGTTTAGATGGTGCATTCCATTATACTTATGCTTTTGCTGTCTGAAAGCACAAAAAGCATTTTTTATCTATCAAAACAATCGGAGCGTCAAATCATGAATAAAATTTACCGCATCATTTGGAACGCCACTACCCAAACTTGGGCTGTGGTACAGGAAAATGTGAGAGCCAAAGGCAAAAGCACCCGCAAAAGTGTTGTTGCTGGTGTGATTTTACTGGCAGGGGGGCTGGTTGCTCCTGCTTTGGCAGCTGACTTTGTTCGTAATCAAAATGGTATTGCCATTTCTCGAACAGGTACAAATGGTAGTGCAAATGCTGTGCAAAGTGCCGTAGCAATAGGCGAGGGTGCGCGTGCCATAGGTGGTAATTCAGTTGCAACAGGCACAGGGGCGCAGACAACAGGAAGTGGTGCAGTTGCAACAGGTGTAAATGCCCAAGCAACAGCAGGGAATACGGTGGCAACAGGTAATAATGCGCGAGCCACAGCAGCAGGTGCAGTGGCAACAGGTATGAATGCTCTTGCTACTGGGCAAAATACGGTATCGGTGGGCGTGAATGCCGTTGCTACTGGGCAAAATGCGGTATCAGTGGGTCTGAATGCCAAAATTGAAGGCAATGCTTCAATGAACAGTATTGCCATTGGTACAGCAGCGACAATTAATGCAACAGGTGGATATGATTCCAAGAACAGTATCGCAATGGGTACACAGAGTTCAGTTTCTGGGGAAAAATCGGTGGCGATTGGTTACAATGCCAAAGTAGCAGGTAGTACAGATGTGACTGCTTCGGGTGTGGCGATTGGTGATGAAGCGAATGTTGAGGGACAAAACTCTATGGCGATTGGACATTGGGCGATTGCCAAACCCAAGGATATTATAGGTTCTTCAGGACCTAATAGGGGGTCAGCAACCGCATTGGGCGATAAGGCGCAGGCAACAGGACAATGGTCTTTGGCATCGGGTACTTTGAGTGAAGCAATGGAAAGTGGGGCAACAGCAACGGGCTATAAAGCAAAAGCAGGTACAACCAATTCCTTGGCTTTGGGACAAGGGGCAAAAGCAGGGATTGAGTCTGTGGTTAATGCGTCATCGGGTGCTCGCTATGACACAACAACTGCTGCTGTTGGCGGCTATGGCGAAATTGCCATTGGTCATAATGCCAATGCACAAGGTAATCGCTCTTTGGCAATGGGTATCAACAGCAATGCTTATGCCAAATATGCGATTGCGATTGGTGAGGGGGCGCAAGCTGCCGTTGAGGCTAGAGTAGGTAAACCTGAATCGGGATACAGAGCCATTGCGTTGGGTTTGGGTGCAAAAGCCTTGTCCAATGACAGTGTTGTAATTGGTACAAACAGTAAGGTGGCAGAAGATAAAACAGCGGGTATTGCAATTGGACGTGAATTGACCAATCAGGGCAACAGTTCGGTTGTGATTGGTGATCAAAGTAAGGTTGATGCCGACCGTTCTGTGTCCATTGGTCGCAATAATGAAATCAAAAATACCGATACGGATACTTTTGTTTTGGGCAATGGTGTTACGGTTACCGAGAAAAATTCGGTTGCTTTGGGTGCGGGTACAGCCATTACGGACGTGGGCGCTGGTGGTGCATACACAGGCGCAGGCAGCCTGAAAACCAAGAACACCAATGGCACAAACGGTACACGCGCTACAACGGCGGGTGCAACAGGTGAAGTCAATTCCGCTACGGTAAATGGCGTGACATACGGCGGTTTTGAAGGTGCGAAAGCAGCAGGTGCGGTTTCTGTGGGTTCATCAGGAGCAGAACGCCGCATTCAAAATGTGGCGGCAGGCGAAATTTCGGAAACTTCTACCGATGCCATCAATGGTTCGCAGTTGTATCAAGTGGCGCGTAGCATCAGTAACAGCGTTGCACCTGCCATTAATCAGTTAAACCAACGTATTGATGATGTGGATAAAGATGCGCGTGCAGGTATTGCAGGCACCATCGCACAGATTGCCATTCCACAGGTTACGCGCCCTGGTGCAACAGGTTTTGGCGTGGGAACGGGGCATTATCGAGGTCAATCCAGCTTTGCTTTGGGCATCTCTGCGATGACCGATAGCGGTAATTGGATTGTGAAAGGCAATGTGTCTGTGGATACGCGTGGCAAAGCAGGCATCGGCGCAGGCGCATTGTTTCAATGGTAAGGTAAATTGGGCAGTTTAATACAAAAGGGCGGATTAGGTGTTCGCCCTTTTGTGTGTCCTGTTTTCTATTGGGTTTACCATAATTTGAAACGACCATAAATGTGGTAACAATTGATTTTGAGGCTGCCTGAAAACGGTAGCTGTCATCACTTACACCACAAAAATCATTGACTTTATGGTTAATTTATTTGAAAACAGGACAAATGTAGGGAGTAACTTGTTGCATCATTTTCTTAATCAAACAAGGATTGGGTGCAACAAGTTGCACCCTACGAAATGTCCTAATTTTTTCCACTTGTCATAAGCAACTGAATGATTATGGAAAATCATGAATTTTGGGTTGCATTGGCTTGGCTGTGAATGGTTTATTGAGTTGCATCTTGAACAAGCTGCCTGAAAGCCTTTTGCTTGAATGTGGGATTTGTGAAAAAATACGGGTTTCGTGTCTAGCTTGTTTCAGGCAGCCTGTTTGCACCACCATGAATATGATTGTTCAAAGGTGGCACAATAAACCTTTGACACATACATCAAAATGACGCACAGGAATAAATAGAATGTTGATTTATCTGGCAGAGTATCTGCAACAATACATTACGGCATTTAATGTTTTTCAATACACCACTTTCCGTGCCGTTATGGCGGCTTTGACTGCATTGATATTCAGTCTGCTGCTCGGGCCTTGGACCATTCGCAAATTGACGGCTTTGAAAGTGGGGCAGGCGGTGCGCACCGATGGGCCACAAACGCATTTGGTTAAAAACGGTACGCCTACTATGGGCGGTTCGCTGATTTTAACCGCAATTGCGGTGGCAACTTTATTGTGGGCAAGGTTGAATAATCCGTATGTGTGGATTTTGCTCGGTGTGATGTTGGCAACTGGGGCATTGGGTTTTTATGACGATTGGCGCAAAGTGGTTTATAAAGACCCGAAGGGTGTGTCGGCGAAATTCAAAATGGTGTGGCAAAGTGCGGTGGCTTTGGCAGCAGGCTTGGCTTTGTTTTATTTGGCAAATAATTCGGCCAATAATATTTTAATCGTGCCGTTTTTCAAGCAGATTGCCTTGCCTTTGGGGGTGGTGGGTTTTTTGATTTTGAGTTATTTGACGATTGTCGGTACGTCTAATGCGGTGAATTTGACCGATGGTTTGGACGGTTTGGCGGCATTTCCTGTGGTGCTGGTGGCTGGCGGTTTGGCGATTTTTGCGTACGCAACGGGACACGCGCAATTTGCTTCGTATTTGCAATTGCCTTTTGTGGCTGGGGCAAATGAAGTGGTCATTTTCTGTACGGCGATGTGTGGCGCGTGTTTGGGCTTTTTGTGGTTTAACGCTTATCCTGCACAGGTATTTATGGGCGATGTGGGGGCGTTGGCATTGGGTGCGGCTTTGGGAACGGTGGCAGTGATTGTGCGCCAAGAGTTTGTGTTGGTGATTATGGGCGGTTTGTTTGTGGTGGAGGCCTTGAGTGTGATGCTGCAGGTAAGCTGGTACAAGCGCACGAAAAAACGAATTTTTTTGATGGCACCGATTCATCATCACTACGAGCAAAAAGGTTGGAAAGAAACGCAGGTGGTGGTGCGGTTTTGGATTATTACGATTGTGTTGGTATTGGTGGGTTTATCCACTTTAAAAATCCGGTAATTGTCAATAGCCCCTAATGTGTTGGCTGCCTGAAACCGTTTAAACAATGTTAAAATCATGCCGTTTTGTGCTGTTTCAGGCAGCATGGGAGAAGAGTAAAAAAATGTTGGCAAAACATTCGGTGCGTTTGGCGGTGGCTTTGACTGCTGCCATTTTATTGGGCGGTATGGCGTATTTGGGTTATCGCTTGATTCAAGATGTGCACCACAATACGGAAAACATGGCGCAGCATACAGTATCAACATCATCAAATACCCACAACAGCAGCACACTTGCAGCTGAGCAGCAGATCAATATGGCAGTCAGTGCGGCCAGTTTGACTGTGTTGGTTCAAGCTGAGCAGGGCGTGAGCAATGGTCAAGATTTGCTGATTAAAGCTGGCGAATTTGCTTATCGCAATGGTGAGCCACACATTCGCTTGTCTTTGCTCAATCAAGGCAATTTTGCAGCAGGTGGTGTGTTTGTGGGTTTTAAGCTGTATTTAGACGGTGGCAATGAACCCGTTGCACCAATGACAGTAGTGGAAGCACAGTTTGCCGAGAATTTGCTTTCAGGCAGCAATACACTTGCCCATTTTGTGATTACAGACCCACGTTGGCAAAGTAAAGCAGTGCGTGCGGCAAAAAGTCGCCGTGTGGTGGCGCAAATTGTAGCGGTGGGCGACAGTGAACGTGGTGGCGCAGATTATCCACAAATGAGCGCAGGGGTGTTATTGCGTCAAACTGCCAATGATTGGAGCAAAAAAATATCTGTTCTTGAGGCAGAGGGGGTTTCTTTGCGCGAAAGTGCCTCACAAGTGAATGTGGTCTCGCCCAATATTGAAGTGCAAGCCGATGTGGCAGATGCTCATCAACCGCAAATGCTGCCTGAAAAAGCCATGCAGAACCCCAATGATATTGCTGAATTTTTGGAAAAACCTTTGCCAACGGGCGAGCCACGCATCATTTCGGTGCAAGTGCAAGAATACAAAGATGGGCAATTACAGCGTTCTGAAACGAAAGAATAAATCATGGATTTCAAAAATAAAACAATTTTGGTCGCAGGTTTGGGCGATACGGGTGTGTCGGTTTTGGCTTATTGTGCCCACATTGGCGCGAAGGTAGTAGGCTACGATGCCCATTTGTCTTCGGAACGTGAACAGCAATTGAAACATCAATTTCCTGAATTTCCCTTGTTTTCAGGCAGCCTAAAAGATGCTTTGCGTGAATGTGATGTTTTGGTGTTAAGTCCAGGCATGACACGTAGGTTGTCTGAAATCCGTGAATTTGAACAGTGTGGCGGTCAGGTAATCGGCGATGTGGCAATTTTATCTGATTTATTGAAAAATCAATCAGATAAAATCATTGCCATTACGGGCAGCAATGGCAAAACCACCGTAACCAGTTTGGTGGGGCATTTGTGTAAAAAAAGCGGTTTGGATACAGTAGTGGCAGGCAATATTGGTACACCTGTTTTGCAAGCATGGTTGCAACGCAAAGGCAAACCTGCTGATGTGTGGGTATTGGAATTGTCCAGCTTCCAGTTGGAAACAACGGCTTATCTTGATGCTGATGCTGCGGTTTGTTTGAATGTTTCCGAAGACCATTTAGACAGATATGATGATTTATTGGATTATGCGCGTACCAAAGACCAGATTTTCAATGGTACAGGCACGCAAGTATTAAATGGCGATGATGTATTGTGTCAAGCCATGAGGCGAGAAGCACGGCAAACCGTTTATTTTTCGTTGCAAAACCCAGCACAAGATTATGTTTTTGACTCGCTTTCAGGCTGCCTGAAACACCAAAATCAAACCATTATGGCGCAAAAAGACATTCCCCTTTCAGGCAGCCACAATACTGCCAATGTGTTGGCGGCATTGGCATTATGTGAAGCGATTGGCATACAACGTTGTGAATTGGTGCGTCACATTGCCAGTTTCAAGGGATTGCCCCACCGTGTTGAAACCATTGGCGAAAAAAATGGCATCACGTTCATTGATGACAGCAAAGGCACAAATGTGGGTGCAACCGTCGCCGCGATTGCAGGGCTGCCTGAAAAGTTGGTTTTGATTGCAGGTGGACAAGGCAAAGGACAGGATTTCACACCTTTGCGTGAAGTTCTGCGTGATAAAGTGCGGGCGGTGTTTTTAATTGGCATTGATGCACCTAAAATTGCACAAGATTTGGCTGATTGTGGCGTGGAAATTGTGTTTTGTAACAGTTTGCCCGAAGCAGTGCAAAAAGCTTATGCGGTAGCAAAAGTAGGCGATTCGGTTTTATTAAGTCCTGCCTGTGCCAGTTTGGATATGTTTCAAAACTATGCTCATCGCGCACAAGTATTTATTGAAGCGTTTCATGCTTTGTGATGTTTAGTAGCTTATTGTATAGTCGTTTCAAATGCATACAAATGGCACAGCGTTGCCAACGCCCTTATGTATTGGGTATATGCACGGCTCTCGTTGTTGCCTTATCCTATTTTAATTTTAAGCGACCATACTTAAATAAATATGGCTGCCTGAAAAATATCTCTTTGTTTTTTTTATAGAATGCACAACGATGTGGTCTCAATTTAAGCACAGTTATTTTTTCAACGAAAATTTCTTATTGGGTCGCCCCAATCTTTTGAAAAATGGTGATAACTACGATAAAGCCTTGGTTTTGGTGTTGTCGTGTTTATTGTGTTTGGGTTTGGTTATGGTGTTTTCGGCATCTGCTATCCAAAACACATTTGAAAACCGCTTTTATTATTTGATTCGTCAAGCTGAATTTGCCACATTGGGTTTGATTGCGGCATTGATTTTGTCTTATGTGCCATTGTGGCGTTGGCAACGCTGGGCGCGTTATCTTTTGGGTTTGGCAATATTGTCTTTGATTGTGGTTTTGCTGACAGGTGATACGGTAAAAGGTGCAGTACGTTGGATTAGATTACCTTTGGGTTTTAACTTTCAACCTAGTGAATTGCTGAAATTGGCAACCATTTTATATGTAGCAGACTTTTTTAAGCGAAAAGTGGACATTTTGCATGATTTTCATCGGGTTAAATGGGTTGCCGTGCCGATTGCGATTGCGGTGGCATTGGTGCTTTTAACACGCGACTTGGGTTCGGCGATTGTGGTGGTGGGGCTGTTTTTGGCTCTATTGTATTTGGTCAATATGCCAATGAAATGGTTTTGGTCGGCAGTAGGCATCGGTTTGTGGGCTTGTGCTGTGATTATTTTCAGCAGCGATTTCCGTATGCGCCGCATCAGCGTGATGTGGAAACCTTGGGAAGACCCAACAGGCACAGGTTTTCAAGGCTTGGGTTCATTGATGTCTTTGCATGAAGGTGGTTTGTGGGGTAAAGGTTTGGGTAATGCCGTTGTGAAACACGGTTTTCTACCCGAAGCACATACTGATTTTATTTTGGCCGTAATGGGTGAAGAATTGGGCATGGTAGCGGTGATTGCTTTGATGTTCACTTATTTGTGGCTGATTAGACGGGCTTTTTCCATTGCCAAACAAGCACGCGATTTGGATTTGCATTTTAACTTTTTTGTGGGCATTGGCATAGGTTTGTGGGTAGCGGCACAAAGTTTCATCAATATTGGTGTAAACATCAGTTTATTGCCCAATAAAGGTTTAACCTTGCCTTTGATTTCTTATGGTGGTACTTCATTGTTTTTGATGATGATTGCTTTTACCTTGCTTTTGCGTGTGGACTACGAAAACCGCCGTGTGTTACGCGGTTTTAATGTGGCAGACCCGCGTGAAAGGCTGCCTGAAAACACCGATTTAACAAATAAAGGGGAGCATCATGAATGATAAACGCAAAAATATTCTGTTGATGGCGGGTGGTACAGGTGGTCATATTTTCCCTGCTTTGGCTGTGGCGCAGGTTCTGCAAGCGCGTGGTCATCATGTGGTTTGGTTGGGTAGCCAAGACAGCATGGAAGAACGTTTGGTACCACAATATGGTATTCAACTGGAAACCATTGCCATGAAAGGTTTGCGTGGCAATGGCTTCAAACGCAAACTTGCTATGCCCTTGATGTTGTTTAAAGCCTTACGTCAAACTCAAGCCATTTTGGTGCGTCATCAAATTGATGTAGTAGTAGGTTTCGGTGGTTTTGTTACTTTTCCTGGTGGCCTGGCTGCTAAATTGGCAGGCATTCCGATTGTGATACATGAGCAAAATGCCGTTGCAGGTATGGCAAATAAACAACTGGCAAAATGGGCAAAACGAGTGTTGTATGCTTTCCCGCACGCTTTTCCCCATTTGAAAAAAGAAGGCTTGGTAGGCAATCCTGTGCGCGCTGAAATTGCAGCTTTACCCGAACCGAAGGAACGTTTTGCCAAGCGTTCAGGCTGCCTGAAAGTCAGCGTGGTAGGTGGTAGTTTGGGGGCTCAAGTGTTCAATGAGATTTTGCCACAAGCCATGCAGCTTTTGCCAGCAGAGCAACGCCCAATCATCACTCATCAATGTGGACGCGGTAAACAAGAAAGCGTTCAGGCAGCCTATCTTGCCGCTGGTGTGCAAGCGCAATGTATTGAGTTCATTCAGGATATGACGGCAGTTTATCGTGATGCTGATATTCTTTTATGTCGTGCAGGCGCGCTGACCATTGCCGAATTGGCAGCCGCAGGTACGGGTGCATTATTGGTGCCTTTCCCACATGCGGTTGATGACCACCAAACCGCCAATGCACGGCATTTTGTTGCTGCGCAAGCAGGTTTATTGTTGCCTCAATCGCAACTTACTGCCGAAAAATTGGCTCAAGTGTTTGCTGCTTTAACACGCGAGCAATGCCAACAATGGGCGGAAAATGCACGCACATTGGCATTGCCCAATAGTGCGGACGATGTGGCAGATGCGGTATTGGGCGTATTGAATTGAGAATACCTGTATTTCAGATTGTCTGAATCTCAAAAAGACCGATTTTTTCATTAGCGCAGAATTTGTTTTAATTCATGTTTTCATCATTTTATTTGGCGACTTTTTGTGTTGGTGTGATGTTGTCTTTTTATCTGCCTGAACGCGGAACGGGCTGGTTTTGGCTGGGTTTATTGGGCATAAGCATTATTGTGTATTCAGGTAGCCTGAAACGTTGGGGCAATACACCACAAACACGCACATTATTGGCTATTGTATTGTGTGTATCAGGCATGATTTATGGTGTGGCACGCACCAGTTGGGATTTATCGCAGCAATGGACAGTAACAGATGAAACGCCTGCCCAATCCGTTTCCATTTCGGTCATTGGGCTGCCTGAATACGATGAAAGAGGAAGGGTTCGTTTTACGGCGACACTGCATACGGCAGATGGTCGCCGTTTTCGTGTTCAAGCGCAAGATTTTTTGGGGCGTGCATGGCAAGTTGGTTCGCATTGGCAAGTGAAAGCGCGTGTGCGTGCCGCGATTGGCACACGCAATCGGGTGGGTTTTGACCGTGAAGCATGGGCATTGGCAAATGATTTTGACGGTATGGCAACAATAGGTGCAGATCGTGAGAAGTTGCCTGAAAGCGTGGAAACAGCAGCAAACTTTTGGGATTATCCCCGTATTTTGGCCAACCGCATTCGTGAACGCATTCAGCAAAATTGGCAAACGGTTTTCATGTCTTATCCACAAGGCACGGCTTTGATGCGAGCATTGGCAATTGGCGACGGTTCGGGTTTGAGTATGACAGCATGGGCGGCATTTCGTCCTTTGGGTATCAATCATTTAATCAGCATTTCAGGTTTGCACATTACCATGATGGGTATGTTGGCAGGTATATTGTGTAAACAAGTTATGCGTTTTTTACCGCGTTTGCCTGCGCGACCGCGTGTTTGGCAACTCGCATTCGGGGTTTGTGTGGCGGCGGTTTATACTGCGTTGGCGGGCTTTGAAATTCCTGCTTTACGCAGCTTATTGATGTTGACCGTATTTGCGGTTTTTTGGGCTTGGCGTGGGCGCATTGGTTCGTGGCAAACATGGTGGACAGCATTGCTGGTTGTTTTGTTGTATCGCCCTGCTTCAGTATTGACGGCTGGATTTTGGTTGTCATTTGGACTGGTTGCGGTTTTGTTGTGGGTTTTTGCGTGGCGGTTGCCTGAAACGCAAGTGAATGGCTTTGTTAAAATACAAGTGGCAATGCGTGCGCAATGGGCGGCATTTTTATTGGGTAGCGTGGCAGCAGTACATTTTTTTGGTTTATGGGCTGTGTTTGCACCTTTGGTCAATACGATTGCCATTCCGTTTTTTACGTTGGTTCTGGTGCCATTGGCTTTATTGGCTTCCTTTGTGCCTGTGGATTTTGTGCAAACCTTTTCCGCTTGGCTGGGCGAACAAAGCATGATGGTTTTATTGTATTGGGGCGAAAGGCTGCCTGAAATAACGATGGCACACGCACCTGCGCCATTATTGGGGGCGGCGGTAGTGGCTGCTTTATTGTGTTTATTGCCTGTGGGTTTGCGCGTGCAACCATTGGCAGGATTGATGTTGTTGCTGTTTGCGTTTTATCGTCCGCCACCGTTTTCAGGCAGCTTGAAAATGACGGTGTGGGACGTGGGACAAGGTCTATCGGTGTTATTGGAAACCCCATCTCAACGGGTTTTGTTTGACACGGGAATGCCTGTAGCGGAAAGTGCTTTATTGCCCAATTTACGCGCAATTGGTGTGCAACACTTTCATGCTTTGATTTTGTCGCATCACGATAATGACCACGATGGTGGTTTTTCTGACTTGTCGCACAGGCATACTTGGGACAACTTATGGGCAGGACAGCCTGAATTTTATGCTGATGCCAAACATTGTACCAATGGCACAGCTTGGACGATTGATGATGTGCATTTTGAATTTTTAACGCCACCCATTGATTTCACGCGCCAACAAGGTACAGACAATGATTTAAGTTGCGTCTTACGGGTGCAATTTGGTGAACAAGCGGTATTGCTTACAGGTGATTTAGGTGAGCGCGGCGAACAATGGTTGTGGCAACATTATGGTGACAGTTTACACAGTCAAGTTTTGGTTCTAGGACATCATGGCAGTGCATCGTCCAGTAGCGGTCGCTTTATCAATGCGGTTGCGCCACAATATGGCATTGCCAGTAGCGGTTTTGCCAATCCTTATCGCCACCCGCATCCAACAGTACAAACCCGTTTGCGTGCGCATGGTGTATCTTTATTGAGAACTGATAAACAAGGAGGCTTGATTTTGCAGTTTGATGGACAAAAACAGATTGATGTTTTTAAATTGGCAGAGAAAAAATGGTGGCATAAAAAGCCGTTTGATTGAGTGGGTATCATCATAATGAGGCTGCCTGAAAGCAATCAGATACTTTCAGGCAGCCTTATGCGAAAGTGGATTATTTTTGGTTTTGTTTGATGATTTCTGCTAAATGTGGCATGGGCGAAAAGCCTGCTTGGACTTTGCCATTGGGGAATACAATGGTAGGTGTACCGTTGAAGCCGAAACTCTCGCCCAAAGCGGTGGTTTCGGCAATGGGATTGTTGCATTCGGCTACATTGGGTATGCTTTTGCCTTCACGCATCCATTGTGTCCATGCTACTGTGCGGTCGGGCTGACACCAAATTTGTACTGATTTACGATGGGCATCAGGGTGCAAAGAAGGAATGGGCATCATGAAATTATAAATTGTGATATTGTCCATTTTGGCAAATTCACGTTCCAAACGGCGACAATAAGGACAATCGGCATCGCTGAATACCGCTACTTTCAATTCACCATTGCCACGCACTTCTTTAATGGCTTTTTCTAATGGCAAGGCATCAAAGTCAATGGCATTCAGTTGAGATTGTCGCTCTTCGGTTAAGCTGGTTTTGGTTTGGGTGTCAATCAAATCGCCTACCAACATATAATGACCGTTGGTATCGGTATAGACAACTTGTTTGCCATCGAGTACCACTTCATATATGCCCGAAATCGGTGTGTTGGCAATGCTTTTAACTTTTAGATTTTGCGTGGCATAGTTTTGTTCCAAGTTGGCGGTAATGGTTTTGGCGGTTTGCTCGGGGACATCTTGGGTAACCGAAAGCACCGTAGTAGGTTTGCCAGGTACAGAAGAAGCAGCTTGTGGTTTGGTGGCTGTTGCAGCAGGTGTTTGACCACAAGCACTCAATGCAACACCCATACCCAAAACCAATAGATTAAAACGCCATGATTTCATAAATTGTCCCTAAATTAAAAGTGAAAAACGGCGGCATTATCGTGAAAAAATAAGCAAATGACCAGCTAAATTACTTATTTTTTCGCAGTCAATACATTTTGTGTTGCTGTAAATACAGTTTGAACATCGGGCATTTGTCCCACTCCTCCCAAATTGACTGCATAAGGTGAAGTTTGCACGCCTGTTTTGATGGGATCGCTGTCGGTGTAAATGCCCACTAATGGCACATCAGCTGCATTTGCCAAATGCAATAAACCTGTGTCCACTCCGATAACTGCTTTGGCATGCTGCAATAAAGTGGCAGCTTGCAATAAATTTAAGGCTGGCAAAACGCGCAAAAAAGGCAAAGCAGCAGCCATATTTTCTGCACGCATTTTTTCCGCTGCATTGCCCCAAGGCAGATAAATCGGTAAACCGTCTGTTTCATGTAAAAGCTGAAACAGTTGCAACCAATTTTCTTGTGCCCAAAGTTTGCTGTCTCGG
Organism: Alysiella sp.; assembly: GCF_030525755.1. Lineage (GTDB taxonomy): Bacteria > Pseudomonadota > Gammaproteobacteria > Burkholderiales > Neisseriaceae > Simonsiella. Next base: position 19,941 of record NZ_JAUNEC010000011.1, on the reverse strand, counting down.
CTGGTGGCGTGTAAAGCAACGTGATACTGTGTGGACAAATTCAGGCTGCCTGAAAGGGTCTGCCAAATGTCTGTTGGGACTTGGATACCAAAATTCACAATATGATTTTCTTGATAATCAAATGCTTGTGCAAACAAACGGCGATTTCGCCAAACAGCATCACGCCCTTTTTCTACCGCAAATTGGCGCGCATAGAACCATGAAGCCCAAGGTTCACGTGCACTGTTTTTGTCCAATCCCGTAATCGGTGCATGTGTTAGTTTGGCAAATACAGCACTTTTTATCAGACCTTGACTGTCTAAAACCCAATCGTAGCGTTCAGATAGCAGTTGTGTGCGTAAATCAGCCATTTGGCTGCGTACGGCTGCCTGAAACAGGTTTTTGCGCCATTTGCGCCAATGCATAGGCAACACTTTTTTCACAAAAGGATGCAGTCGTGCAATATCGGCGAAACCGTTTTCACACAACCAATGTAGCTCAATATCAGGGCAATGTTGCATTAAATCACTAATGGCTGGCAAAGTATGGATTAAATCGCCCATGCTAGACAGGCGAACAAGCAGGATTTTCATATTGTTTTATGACATTCAAGTTGGCATGGTCAGGTGATTTTCAGGCTGCCTGAAAAGTTATTTGGATTGATTTATTCTGTCTCGCAACAGATTTTCATAATGTTGTTTGGCTGTTCCATAATTTTGCAAAATGGCTTTGCGATACCAAAAATCTGCCATATCAAAATCTTGTGCCACATATTCGCCACGATGATACATCACACCTAAATTACTTTGTGCGGTGGCAAAACCTTGTTGTGCTGCACGTTGGAGCCAAGCAAACTTTTGCTCTAAATCCTGTGAAAGCACATTGTCCACGCCTACGCCATAGAATAAAGCCAAATTGTTTTGGGCAATGGGGTGTCCATTTTTTGCTGCTTTGTGATACCAATATACTGACTGCTGACGGTATGACGTGCGTTCCCATTGCTGTGTGCTTTGATAAGCCAAATCCTCATAAGCCGTTGCCAAACGAAATTGCGCTTCAGTAAAGCCTTTTTCTGCCAAAGTGGTGTAAATTGGTAAGACTTCGGGCAATTTTTGGTGGTTGCGCAAAAAAATATTGTCGGCTTGATTGAATAAAACCACATCTTCACGCATGGGATAATGGGTTGCAGTGCAAGCAGTTAAACCAATCAAGGCAAAATAAAGGATTTGTCGCATGATGTTTCCCTTTGAAAATGGTTTCAGGCAGCCTGAAATTTTATTTTCCACCCAAACGCGCAATATCGGGCGTTGCCACACGCACATCGGCATTTTGGGCGCGGTGGCGCAAAGCGTGGTCAATCAACACCAGAGCCAACATCGCTTCGGCAATCGGTGCAGCGCGTAAACCCACGCAAGGGTCATGGCGACCGTGGGTGGCAATTTCCACCGAATTGCCGTAAATGTCTATGCTTTCGCGTGGTGTGGCGATGGAGCTGGTTGGCTTAATCGCAAAATTGGCGGTAATCGTTTGTCCTGTGGAAATGCCGCCCAAAATGCCGCCTGCGCGGTTGGATTTAAACCCTGTGGGCGTGAGTTCATCGCCATGAAAACTGCCGCGTTGCGCCACCACATCAAAACCATCGCCAATTTCCACCGCTTTCACGGCATTGATGGACATCAGCGCGTGGGCAATGTCTGCGTCCAAACGGTCAAAAACGGGTTCGCCCAAGCCCACTGGCACGTTTCGCGCTTCAATGTGCAATTTTGCGCCCACGCTGTCCAACGATTTGCGGACGCTGTCCATGTAGTCTTCCAATTCGGCAATTTGCGATTGGTTGGCGGCAAAAAAGGGATTTTGCGAAATCAAATCTTCATGTTCAAACGCAATGGCTTTTTCGCCCACTTGCGTTACCCAGCAAATGATTTCTGTGCCAAACTGTTCGCGCAACCATTTTTTGGCAACCGCGCCAGCCGCCACACGCGCTGCGGTTTCTCGCGCGGAACTTCTGCCGCCACCGCGATAATCGCGCGTACCGAATTTGTGCCAGTAGGTGTAATCGGCATGGGCTGGGCGGAATTGTTCGGCAATTTTGCCATAATCTTTGCTGCGCTGGTCGGTGTTGCGAATGAGCAAGGCGATGGGCGTGCCTGTGGTTTTGCCTTCAAACACGCCCGATAAAATTTCCACTTGGTCTGGCTCGCGGCGTTGGGTAACGTGGCGGCTGGTGCCGGGTTTGCGGCGGTCTAGGTCGGCTTGAATGTCGGTTTCGGTAAGCGGTAAATTGGGCGGGCAACCGTCAATGATGCAGCCCAAGCCTGCGCCATGGCTTTCGCCAAAAGTGGTTACGGTAAAAATTTGTCCGAAGGTGTTGCCAGCCATGATGTTTTCCTGAATGAAAATGTAAAATAATGTTGATGCAGAGATGCGGCTGACCATGAGATAAAAAGGATTGCAGCCTGTTGCTGTTGCTTTATTTTGATAAACATCAGACAATTTTAGCACGGGATTTCGGGGATAAGTCTGTCTTGACGGGAATGGCTTGCATCTTATTTTTTTTTTTTGCTAAATTTAACAAATCTTAATAATTTAGGACGGATTTAGCAATGAAAACGGTTGGAAAAATAGGTTTGGCAGCTTTGCTGGTGTGTGTTGCGGCGTATGTACAGCCGCGGTCCCCCGTGCAACCTATGGCATGGAAAACGGCAGGAGGCAGCCGTGCGGAAGGCATGATAAAACTGGCCTATGATGCGGAGGCGCGGCAGATAAATACGCCGTCCGATAGTTGTCAGGGTTTGGCTTTGGCCAGAAAACGCTGTGTATCATGGGGTTATCAGGGAGCCGAAGCGTTTGACTATGTGGCCAAAACCTGTTTGGCTTATTTGGGCAGAAACTGTGTGCATTATCGTGTGGAACAGGAATACCAATGCACTCGCCCTACGGACGGCAATGTTTCCTCTCCCAATCCCATTAATATCAATATTCACAACAACGGCAACACGCCTGTTCAAAATTCCGATGGCGACCGCACCTTGAAACCGCTTTAAAACTGTTACCGCTTTATTGATTGGATGCAGTCAATAAAGCGGTTTATTATTGATAGTCGTCCAACATAGAAATAATACTGTGTTGCGCCCCCTTATGTACTATTTGTACACTGCGGTCGCTGCCACCTTGTCTTATTTCTATGTTGAACGACTAATCTGTACACGGTAATCGCAGCCACCGATTTTAAACAGACTGCATTTTAGGCTGCCTGAAACGTGTTTTCTGTTTGGCGGTGTGATAAGATGGCAATTTTGTTTTTCCGCTTGCCGGACAACCCTTTCAGGCAGCCTGAAAATATTTTGGAAAGAATTGTTATGACCAGCAAAAAACGTGTTTTAACAGGTGTTACCACCACAGGCATTCCGCATTTGGGCAACTATGTGGGGGCGATTCGCCCTGCTATTCGTGCTGCTGCACAAGAGAATGTGGACAGCTATTTGTTTTTGGCAAATTATCACGGCATCATCAAATGCCACGACCCTGCCATGATACGTGAGTCCACCCAAGCTGTTGCTGCCACTTGGTTGGCTTGTGGCTTGGATACCGAACGCACTACGTTTTATCGTCAATCTGATGTGCCTGAAATTCTGGAATTGAATTGGATTTTAACGTGTATCACGTCCAAAGGATTGATGAATCGCGCCCATGCTTATAAGGCAGCGGTGCAAGATAATGTGAATAATGGACAAGAAGACCATGATTTTCAAATTGAAATGGGTTTGTACAGTTATCCCATTTTGATGACGGCAGACATTTTGATGTTCAATGCTCATGAAGTTCCAGTAGGGCGCGACCAAATCCAACACGTTGAAATGGCACGTGATATTGCCCAACGTTTTAATCATCGTTTTGGCAAAGAATTGTTTACGCTGCCTGAAGCGAAGATTGATGAAAATGTGCAACTTCTGGTGGGTTTAGACGGGCGAAAAATGTCCAAATCCTATGGTAATACCATTCCGCTGTTTGTTACGCCAAAACAACGTCAAAAAGCCGTGAACAAAATCATCACGAATTTGAAAGAACCAGGGGAGCCTAAACAAAAAGACGAAAGCCCTCTATTTGAAATTTATCAAGCCTTTGCCACATTACAAGAAACGGCAGAATTTGAAAAAATGCTCAATGAGGGCTTGGCTTGGGGTGAAGCGAAGAAACTGTTGGCGGCGAAAATTGGTGAAGAATTGGACGATAAAACCGATGTTTACCATGATTTAATGGCGAACCCAAAACGTATTGAAGCGATTTTGCAGGCGGGTGCGGAAAAAACACGACACCAAGCACGTGAATTGTTGGCAGAAGTTAAGGATGTGGTTGGGATTACCCCGTTGGTGTGATGTTATCATTAAAATTCCTGTGAATTTTGGGGTAGGAATTAAGGCTGTTCCATTTGGGATAGCCTTATTTGTTTCAGGCAGCCTCCTTAATCTCAACAGGTATAAGTTCAGACCTGCCAGTTCTCCGTAGGGGGGCTTGAACCCATCGTTTATCGCTCTGATTATGGATTTTTCAGGCTGCCTGAAAAGGGTGGGTTCAAATACCCACCCTACATGAATCATTTATTTTCATGATTTTTCAATTTTTATTTCTAACTGACGTTGCCTTGCCAAATTTTCAAAAGTTGCCTGAAAATTTAAGCCCACAACCATGCCCATACATTGCGGTTTTCACTTTGTAATAATGTGATGGTACGGCAAGCGGAAGCGGTGTTCATGTATTCAATGCCTATACCTTGTTGGGCAAGGGCAATATTGATTTGGGGATTTAAGAATTGTTGTTTGTCGCCTGTTCCAATGATGATGACTTCAGCTTTGTCGTCTATGGCTGCCTGAAAACTGTGTGTATTTAAATCTTGTGGTGTGAATGTGGACGGCAATTCAGTAATGTGCCAACTGCCTACTATGACGGCTTGGTAATAATTGATGCCATTGATTTTCAGGCAGCCTGAAACGTGGCTTTCAATATTGGGGGCATGGGTAATTGGGGTTTCGGTAATGTGCATCATGTGAGTAATCTCAAAACTTGTATTCATCATATTGCAAATACAGGTTTTTACATCAGTGCGAGTGCGTTCAGGCATTTTTCGCGTTGTTGGTTTTGTGGGGTAAGGGTGGTGTTGGGTAATTCCAGCGTGTAGGGAACGCCTATTTGTTCGGCTTGTAAGACGCGATGGGTCAGTAAGCTGGCGAGTTTATCGGTGGGTGTGCCTGCTGGGTAGTCGCGGTAAGAGATGATTTCGCTGTGTTTCATTGGTGGCGGTTCGTCAAACACTTTGTCCATCAATTCGCCGCGTTTGGCATACACTTTCCAGGCAATGTGTTGCAGCGAAATGCCGTCTTGGTGGTTTTTTAAATAGGCAATGTCTTCGCCGTGCATGCCTGCTTGTTGGGGTGTTTGTTCTGGGTCGGGAATGGCTTGTGAGCCAAAGTCGTGATGTGCCAATGGTGCAGGATAGGCAAGGGCATCGGTTTGCCATTCAAGGCGACATTCGGCATGAAATAAACCAAATGGGGCGGAAGTTGCCAAGCGCAATAATAAGGGGCGTGGAAAATAACCGCGCCGTTTAATGGGAATGTACCAATCTTGACGGAATGCACCATTGCGACTGCCTGAAATTTCACAACGTTGCCATGAATCAATGTTGTCGGTTTCGTTTTCATCGATATCGTATGCCCATTCGCTGCGTAACCAAAATAAACGCGGTCGTTTGCCTGAACCATCGGTGCGAAATTGAGCTTGGGTAGTTTGTCCTGCAAACACTTCGTCTGTGTAATCAATGTGAATGTGTAAACCCAGCAGTTGGCGACGTGTCAGCAGTGCGGCAATGCCTGTGAAGCACAGTATCCAAAAGCAAATCAGATAGGCAACATTGACTTGGTAATTTGCTGCACCAACCCATACACCCAAGCTGACTATCCATAGGCTGATGCACAAACGGGTAGGGCGCAAAGAGATATGGCGGTTTGCCAATACGGTTTCTTGTGTGAGCAGCGCGATTTCTTTTTCTTTAAACAGCGACATTTTCGGCAATTTCCGCTAATACTTTACTGCTGCTTTGTTGATGCAGCGATTGCAAGCGATGGTTTGCCACTGCAATCCAAACGGCTTTCACGTCTTCAGGCAGCACAAACGTACGTCCTTCTAAAAATGCCCATGCTTTGGCGGCATTGGCAACCGCCAAACCTGCGCGTGGGCTTAAACCCAATGCGAATACGCCAGGTCGGCGTGTAGCAGAAACCAAGCGGTAAATGTAGGCGGCAACTGCTTCGGAAACGGTGATGTTTTGTACTTGTTGTTGCCATGCAGCCAATTTTTCGGGTGAGCCAATGGCTTTGATTTGTTCCAATAAGCGGCGGCGATCGCCGTGGTGGTATAGGTGTTTTTCCGCTTCTTCAATTGGATAGCCCATGCTCAAACGCATCATGAAGCGGTCAAGTTGGCTTTCAGGCAGCGCGAATGTACCCAGTTGTTCGGAGGGATTTTGTGTTGCGACCACCAAAAATGGTTTGGGCAGGCGATAGGTTTTGCCGTCTACTGAGACTTGTCCTTCTTCCATTGCTTCCAGTAAAGCGGATTGTACTTTGGGCGAAGCGCGGTTGATTTCGTCTGCCAGCACAAATTGGTTGAATACGGGACCGGGGTGAAACTTGAAGCTGCTTTCATTGGGTTGAAACACATTTACACCGAGTAAATCCGCAGGCAGCATATCGTTGGTGAATTGCACACGTTGATAACGTAAACCCAAAACAGCAGCCAATGAAGTGGCAAGCGTGGTTTTGCCTACACCTGGTACGTCTTCTAATAAAACGTGTCCACCTGCCAAAATACAGGCAATGAGTTGTTTTAAAACATGGTTTTTACCAAGAATAATGGCGTTGAATTGTTTGAATATCGGCTCAAAAGTGGGGTTGGACATGGTTGTGTTCTCACAAAGTGGGTTTGGATTGGCAGATAAAACAGTTAATGAATTAGGCTGCCTGATAAGGTGGGTATGGAATTTCAGGTAGCCTGAATGTCAGAACCTGTATTCACTATCTTGATAGCGGTTTCCTATCGCCTAATCATAAACCTAATTCATTGATTTAAATGAAAATAATTTATTTTTGGTACAAAATCTGCCTTGTATTCGCATGATTTTGCGATAAAAATCCTATGAATACAAGTTCTCAATCAATTTTGATGTAACGCACTTCTAAAATATCAATGTGTTCGCGTCCTTCGGGTGTGTTGAGCCAAACGCGGTCGCCTTCGTGGGCTTTGATTAAGGCACGTGCCAATGGCGATTTCCATGAGATTTTGTTTTGGTTAATGTCTATTTCGTCTTCGCCCACAATTTTAATGGTTTGTTCTGTGCCATTGGCGCGTTCAAGGGTAACGGTGGCAGCGAAAAACACTTGGTCGGTGTGTTCGCGTGTTTCAGGGTCAACCACAATCGCGTTTTCCAAGCGTTTACTTAAAAAACGAATGCGGCGGTCAATTTCGCGCATGCGGCGTTTGCCATACAAATAATCGCCGTTTTCGCTGCGGTCACCATTGGAAGCTGCCCAGTTGACGATTTGTACGATTTCAGGGCGTTCTTTGTGTACCAGTTGGTATAACTCATTTTGCATGGCGCGTTGCCCTGCTGGGGTAAGGTAGATTTTTGGTGTGTCGGACATAATGGTTTATTCTGTTTTGAAGCAGGCTGGATTTTAGCAGAAAGTTTCAGGCAGCCTGTAATGAAAGTACATGATTGGGGTGTTTATTTGGGCATTTTGTGTTTTTCAGGCTGCCTGAAACGTTTGTTCAGCCGTTGTAAAGGTAAACGGTAGAGCATGAGTGCCAATAAAATCAAACTGCCACCTATGGCTTTTTGCCATGTTAAGTTTTCGCCTAATAAGATGATGCTTAATATCAGTGTCCAAACGGGTTCCAAAATCATGATTAAGGCTGCATTGCCTACTGTGCAGCGTTTTTGTCCCCATGTTTGCAGAAAATAGCGGCAATTTGTTATCAATAAAATGGAAATGGCTGTCCAAATCCACGCTGTGTGAGAAATGTGGGGTGACCATGTTTCAAAAAAGAGGGAGTAAATGCAACATATTACACCTGCGCTTGCCAGTTGTACGGTTGCCAATGCCAGCGTGGGCAGGTTTTTGGCGTATTGATTATTGAGCACGAAAAACAATGCACCTGTTAGGGCTGATGTGGCGTACAAGAAACTGGATAGGGAAAATTGTGCCCATGTTCGTCCTGTATTCAAAAATGCCAAACCGCATATGGCAACGATTAATGAAATGTAGAACACGCGTAAAGGGCGATGACCGAATAAGAGCCAAGATAATAAGGGCGCGAGCAAAACGGATAAACTCATTAAAAACGCGCCTTCACCAAAATGGGTACTGCGGGTTATGGCTTGTATCCACAGAAAAATATTGGCTGAAAATGCCAAACCTACTGCCGTGGCACGCCATAGGCTGCCTGAATCCAGTTGGCGCAGTTGCTGGTGTGAAAAAGGCAAAAACAGTAAAGCGGCGATGCCAAAGCGCACCGCCAAAAAACCCGCTGGGGGCATTTCGGCTATGGCGTATTTGGAGACAAACCAGCCCAATGCTGCCAAGAGGGTAACGCTGAATAGGGCAAGTTCGCCTGAATATTTTTTCATGATGATGCCGATGGGTGTGGAAAAGAGATGGGCGCTGTGTTTTCAGCCTGATTGTGTTTAGGGTTGAGCGTGGGTGTCCCATACGCCAAAGTATTCTTTTTTATTGCGTGGACGATGTCCTTGCCACAATAGGCTGCCTGAAACCGCAAGTGGATTTTTGGGGTGAAAGGCATACAAATGATAACGGCAGTTTGTGTCGCTGCTGCTAAATGGCAAAATGCCGTATTGTTGCCATGCAATGCGTGTGTTTTCGGATTGTGGGTCAATATACAAACATTGGCTGCCTGAAATCAGGCTGTTGCGTACGGTTTCGGGCAGCGCGTTTTGCATTTGCTGCACAATGGGACGATGGCTTTTTGCTGCATCAATCCAAGGTAAAAATAAGGTCATCAGCAAAACCCAGATAAAGGTTGTGCCTGCTGCCCAGTTGGTAATGGCTTGGCGACCGCGTATGTGGCGGCGTGTGATGGCAATGAGCCACATCGGGGTAAACAATAAGGCGCACAATACGGGGAAAATGGCAATGTCGCGGGTGTAGTAGGGGCTGAAATAGGCAGCACGTTCAGCCAGTTTGCTTGGGAAACCGTAGTTCATGGCGATGAAGCCGACCCACAAAAATAAGGCAGCAAAGCCAAAAGTCATGATGCCAAACCAGTTTAAAAAGGCGGCTGCACCACGCCGTAAATTGTCCAGTTGTGCCGCACCGAGTAACGCCAAAGCAGGAAGCAATAACATTAAATTATCTTGGTCGCGTACTGGCAGAAAAGTCAGCACCAAGCTGAATGCACCTAACCACAATAGCAGTAAAATGCCATAAGCACGCGTGTGTGTGCCACCGCGAGAAAGTGTCCATAAACTCAATGGCAAAGCAGGAAACGCAAACCACAGTAATTCTGTGGCGTAATAATGCAGAGCAAAGCCTGCCTGAAAGTGGGCTGTGCCACCAAATGCGCCCCAAATATGGTGTTGTATATAGTGGGTAAAGAGTGCGTTTTGTGTGAAAAACAAAACCAAAGGCAGCAAAATGGCAAAAGGCAAGGTAATGGCGGAGGCAACACCGAAAAAAACGCTGAAACGTTTGCTGCGCCACAAGGGGGAAAAGCCACACAGCAAAATCACCAACCATGCTGTACCAGCAACCAGCCAACCCATTGATTGTCCGATTAAAATCCAACCTGCTGCACTTAAAATGGCGGCGAAGAAAACCTGTTTTGTGGCAATGGAAATGCCCCAAAAAATCAGTCCAATCGCGGCAAAAGGCACAATTGCTGCATGGATAAAATGGGCGGGAAACAGCAAGCCAGCTGAACCCATTAAAATCAAAACCACAGTACGTCCCAAACCTTGTCCCAATAGTTTGTTGCCTGCAATGCCACAAGCCGTTAAACCGATGCTGGCAAATATCACGCTGCTGATGCGTGCGGTGGCGTAGGGGTCTAGGGATAAGGGTGAGAGCAATTTCAATAAGCTGCCAGCCAACCAAATGTAAACGGGTGCAGCTTCCCAATAAGGTTCGCCAAACAGCGTGGGCAACCAAGTGGGCGAGTGGACGAATGCTTCAATTGCGGTATAAAGTTCGGGTTCACTTGGTGTCCATAAATCATGTGAAAACACGCCTGACCACAACCACGCCAACACCAATAAACATAAAGCCCATGGGTGTTTTGGGGCAGGTGTGGCGCGATTGTGAACAGCGTGTGGTGCGGAGTAGGTCAGCATAATGATGATGTTGTAAAGTGAATTGGGTCGTATTATAACGTGAAGCGTGATTGGGGTTGTGTTTTAACCTGAATTTCAGGCAGCCTAAAATACACAAATGCTGCCTGAAAACACACAGCAACTGCGTTATAATCGCTATTTTGATTTTTCAGGCAGCATTTTTATGACTTTCGCCCTTCGCGTTCAAAATGCACAAAAAACCTACGCAGGTGGTTTTGTGGCACTTAAAGGCATTGATTTTGATGTGGCACAAGGCGAGTTTTTTGCTTTATTGGGACCAAACGGTGCTGGCAAAACCACTTTGATTTCTGCCATTTCAGGTTTAAATTGTTTAACAGGCGGCAAAATTGAGGTAATGGGTTACGATGTGGAAAAAGACCCATACCATGCACGTTTAAATTTGGGGCTTGTACCACAAGAGTTGGTGTTTGACCCATTTTTTTCGGTACGTGAGGTGTTGCGGATTCAATCGGGTTATTTTGGTATTCGCCACAATGACGATTGGATAGACGAAATGTTGCATCATTTGGGTTTGTCCGACAAAGCCGACAGCAATATGCGTCATCTATCGGGTGGCATGAAACGGCGCGTGATGGTAGCGCAGGCTTTGGTGCATCGTCCACCTTTATTGATTTTAGATGAGCCAACTGCGGGCGTGGACGTGGAATTGCGCCACAGCTTGTGGACCTTTATGCAATCGTTGAACCAACAAGGACATACCATTATTTTAACCACGCATTATTTGGAAGAAGCTGAACAATATTGTCATCGCATTGCCGTGATGAAACAAGGTAAGTTGGTCGCTTTGGACAAAACAGAAAATCTGTTGCACAACGACAAAGGCATACGTCTTGCGGTGCATTTGTCTAATAGGCTGCCTGAAAACCTGATGCACTTATGTGTGCAAACTTTGGCAGAACATCATTATGTGTTGCTGTTGGACAATCCTGATGCTCTGTTTACCCTTTCAGGCAGTCTAAAAAATGCAAGTGTTCAGATTTTAGACATGAAAACTTTGGATAAAGATTTGGAACAGGTTTTTGTGGGTTTAACAACAGGAGAAGCAGCATGAATTGGATTGGTTTTCAAACGCTGTTTCGCAAAGAAGTGATGCGGTTTAGCAAAGTTTGGCTGCAAACCATAGGCGCACCTGTGCTGACAGCTTTGCTGTATCAATTGATTTTTGCCCATGCGGTAGGCAAACACATCGAAGTCTTGCCTGATGTGCCGTATCACGCTTTTCTGATTCCAGGATTGGCAATGATGAGCATGGCACAAAATGCCTTTGCCAATACCTCATCAAGCTTGATGCAATCGCGGATAACGGGTAATTTAGTGTTTATTTTGTTACCACCACTTTCGCCATTTGTGCTATTTGCCGCGTATTCTGGTGCAGCTGTGTTGCGTGGTTTAATGGTGGGCATCGGTGTATTATTGGCAACTGCACCATTTGGTTTGCCCCTGCCGCACAATGTGTTATTGGTATTGCTGTTTGCGCTTTCAGGCAGCCTGTTTATGTCTTCATTGGGTTTGATTGCAGGTATTTGGGCAGAAAAGTTTGACCAATTGGCGGCATTTCAAAACTTCATCATTGTGCCACTCACTTTTTTATCGGGTGTGTTTTATTCCATCAGCAGCCTGCCTGAATTTTGGCAAACCATGAGCCATGTCAATCCCATATTTTATTTGATAGACGGTTTTCGTTATGCTTTTTTTGGTATCAGCGACACACCCCCTGTTTTGTCGCTAACCATGACCCTGTTTTTTGCTTTGCTGGCTTCAGCATTGGCTTATGGTGTATTGAAGTCAGGTTGGAAATTGCGAAACAGTTAGATACTGTTACAATTTACCCCTAACTTGGGGCTGGAATATACAAGGCTGCCTGAAAATTGCCATTAGCCACAGATTAAATGATTGGAAAACGCCATGACTTGCCCACTTTGTCATACAGGACACGAAGACATTTTATTGCAAACCGAACAATACCGTGTGATTGCGGTACACAATGAACCCAATGTGCCTGCTTTTTGTCGCGTGATTTGGCATGAGCACATTGCTGAGATGACCGATTTATCCGCAAATGACCGTCAAACATTGATGAACGCAGTTTATCAAGTAGAAGCTGCCATGCGTGCGGTTTTGCCTGTACACAAAATCAATTTGGCGAGTTTGGGCAATATGGTGCCGCATTTGCATTGGCATGTCATCGCCCGTTTTGCAGACGATGCCCATTTCCCTGCACCCATTTGGGCAAACAGCCAACGCACAAACACCATCAGGCTGCCTGAAAACTGGCTTGATGATGTGAAACAACGCCTTAATGCTCCGCAATCTTAATTTGTCTGTATTCCGAGATAAAACCATGCCCACTTTATTATCGCGCCGCCGTTTGTTGCAGACCAGTTTGACAGTTTCAGGCAGCATATTGTTGTCGGCTTGTGGCGGTAAGCCAAACAAATTGTTGCCACAAAGCCAATCTTCTTCCACTTCACAACGATTGTCCAATATGAATGTAAACCCTTTTTCTGTTTCAGGTAGCTCAAACAGTATGCGTTTATTTGCCTCTTCGGGTTTTTGTGAAGACACCAGTCGCATTCAGCGAGGCTTGGATTTATTGAGTGCAGCAGGTTTCGTGGTCAGCAATACCGCTGCACCTTATCGCCGTTTTCAGCGTTTCGCTGGCAATGATGCCGAACGTATTGCCGATTTGCAAGATGTGGCAACAGGTCGTGTACCCACGCCCAAAGTGCTAATGGGTGTGCGCGGTGGTTATGGTGCAGCTCGTTTATTGCCACATATTGACTGGGTTAATTTGGGCGCACGAATGAAAGAAAAGCAAACTTTATTGTTTGGTTTCAGTGATGTAACTGCCATTCAATTGGCTCTATTGGCGCAAAGTGGCATGCCAAGTTTCGCAGGTCCCATGTTGTACAGCGAATTTGCCAAACCCATTCCCGATACTTACACAATGGACAGTTTTATCCGTACCACAACCCAGCCACAAAGTACGGTATTTGTCCCCGCTTTTCAATTTCAACGTGCACAGGAAATCGCAGGTACATTGTGGGGCGGCAATTTAAGCGTATTGGCATCATTGGTAGGCAGTCCCTATATGCCCGATATTCATGGCGGTATTTTGTTTTTGGAAGACGTGGCAGAACAACCTTATCGCATTGAGCGTATGTTGCAAACACTTCATTTGGCAGGTATTTTGAAGAAACAGCAAGCGATTGTGTTGGGTGATTTTCGCATGGGCAATATCCGCGATGTGTATGACAGCAGCTACAATTTGAACAATGTGGCGCAAACCATTTCGCGTACTGTCGGCATTCCCGTTTTCAATGGTTTTCCATTTGGACACATCAACAATAAAACCAGTTTTCCACTTGGAACACACGCACAGTTGCGCCCCAATAACAACGGTGGCTATCACTTGACATTCCATGCTTATCCAACACTTGATGCAAGTGCTTTGAATTTGAATGCCTTGATGCCACTGCCCGCATCGGAAAAGGCATCGGCAGAAACCACACAAGAAAGCGAGTTTTAAGCGATGCGGTGTCATTTATGGGATTATTTTACGAATACAGGTTAAAGTATTTAAAAATATCAGAATTGAAATTTAAATATTGCAAAATGAGGTTTGAGTGAAATAAAACAGTGTGGGCATTTGGGATTAGCAAAAAAGAAGGAAAAAAAGTATTATTGACAGCATTAAACAGCATTTTTCATGGCTTTCAGGCAACAAGTAACCACATCATCAAAACTGTTAGCATCAATGGCTGTTAATGAACATGACTTTGAAAATTAAGCCGCCATTTTCACGAAAAATCAGTTAAAATACCGTGCTTATTTTTTAAGGCTTTCAGGCAGCCTGCAAAAAATTAAATTTAGGACAAACACACAAAAAATGGCAGAACCCAGTTCAGGCGGCATCGCCAAAGCACTCAAAAAATACCTGATAACAGGCATACTCGTGTGGTTGCCTGTGGCGGTAACCATTTGGATTATTACCCACATTATTTCCGCCACCGACCGCATCATTACCTTTATCCCAAACCAATGGCAACCCGCTAATTATCTCGGTTTTCACATTCCAGGTTTAGGTTTTGTGATAGCCGTTGTCGTTTTATTTGTAACAGGTATCTTGGCAGCCAATATATTGGGTCGCAAAATATTGGAAGGTTGGGATAGCCTGATTGGGCGTATTCCCGTTGTCAAGTCCATTTATTCCAGTGTCAAAAAAGTTTCCGAAAGTCTGCTTTCCGACAACAGTCGCTCATTTAAAACACCCGTTCTGGTGCCGTTTCCGCAACCGAATATTTGGACGATTGCTTTTGTATCGGGCAGCGTGCCGCAGGCATTGGCCATAGGGCTACCTGAAGGCGAAAAATATGTGTCTGTGTATGTGCCGACCACGCCCAACCCAACGGGCGGCTACTACATCATGGTGCGCGAAAGCGACATTCGTGAACTGGACATGACGGTGGACGAAGCCTTGAAATATGTGATTTCGCTGGGTATGGTCATGCCCGATGATTTGCCGATGAAATCGCCCAAAACATTGCCTGAAAAAGTGTGAATTTGGGCTTCAGGCAGCCTGAAAAGGGAAAAATCATGTTTGCATTTTTATTGAAACAACTTTCGCCTGAAACTGAATGGCATAATTTACCTGCTGAAAAACAGAAATATGTCAAAGGCATTTTGTGGGGTTTGATTGTGCAGATATTGGGGGTGCTAATTGGTAGTGCAATGTGCATCTATTTGGCATATCTTGGCGTGGCTTATGTGGTTTTGTTGCCGATTGCGGTTTCTGTCTTACTTTTCCCCAAAACCATACAAATTTACCGCGATAAAATCCACAAAATTTTGGCAAATAAAAATGCGCCATTACCTTGATTTTTCAGGCAGTCTGAAAAGGGAAAAACATGAACAAATATTTGATTGCCTTTGATTTAAACCAAGATTGTTTAAAACAACATTATCACGCCAATTCGCCCAATAATGCCTATTACAATATCGCTACTGTTTTGAAAAAACACGGTTTTGATAACATTCAAGACAGCGTGTACATCAGCACAAGCGATGACATCAGCGAGGCACACGGCACATTGGCATTACAGGAAGTCGCGGCGGTGTACGATTGGTTTGCCAAATGCGTGTCCAATGTGAAATTTTACCGATTAGAGGCGGATTTGGACGCGCAATTTATCGTAGATGGCGTGGAAAATGCACGTCAAGCATTTATCCAACAAATGAACCAGTTGCGCCAAAGTTTATTACAAGCAGGTTTACCAGAAGACAAATTGAACGAAATTTTAAATCAACAAAATTTTGCGGTGGGTAATATTACTTTGCCGTTGAATAAAATGAAAAGTATTGATTTGAAATGATTTACTCATTTTCAGGCAGCCTGAAAGCCCCAAAACATGGAAGAAATTATCCAAAAATGCTACCAAATATTTGATTATCCACCACCAAACGAACCGCTACATGCCTGTATTTGCCCAATTTGTCTCGCCCCTGAATTAGAACGTGAAATGCGAACCTTGCCTTTGCGCGAATTAGGGGCAAAGCATTTTTATGAATACAACGGTGGCGTGATTGATAAAACGCAAAATTCGAACGAAATCAAATATTTTCTGCCGAGAATGATAGAATTGTTTGCACAAAATGAAGAATTACATCATTCGCTGGAAATCTATTTTGCACGTGTGGGTTATGTGCCGAAAAGTGAATTTACCGTTGCAGAATTAGCGATTTGGCAACAATTTGCCGATGCTTATTTGGATAAATTATTAACACAAAATACTGATTATAAAAGTATTTTTTCCTATTTGGAAATGTTTCACAAGGCGCACATTGATATTCGCCCATTTTTGCAGCGTTGGCAAAATAATGATACACCACAAGCGATTATCCATTTTGTTCATGCCAGTTGGGATTATTATGTTTGGCAACAGGAAACAGTGGATACCTTTGACGATGATGAACCCGAATACCAGCAAATCATGACAGATTGGCTGGATA
Organism: Alysiella sp.; assembly: GCF_030525755.1. Classification (GTDB taxonomy): domain Bacteria; phylum Pseudomonadota; class Gammaproteobacteria; order Burkholderiales; family Neisseriaceae; genus Simonsiella. The sequence continues at coordinate 3,530 of NZ_JAUNEC010000011.1, read as the reverse complement.
ATGCTGAACACAAACAACATGTAGCACGTCAATTATTGAATTTACCTGCTGAAATCGTGCAACAATATTGTGAAAAATACGATTACCCAAATGGCAGCATAGATTATTTATTTGATGTTTTGGCGGCTTGATTTTCAGGCAGCCTGAAACCAAAAATTTTGATTTAATTAAAAATACTTAACAAGGAAACCCAACAATATGCGTACCAATTATTGCGGCTTAATCAGCGAACAATATTTAGACCAAACCGTAACCGTCAAAGGCTGGGTGCACCGCCGCCGCGACCACGGAGGCGTGATTTTCATTGACCTGCGTGACCGCGAAGGCATCGTCCAAGTCGTGATTGACCCCGACACCCCCAAAGCCTTTGCTTTGGCAGACAGCGCGCGCAGCGAATATGTGTTGAGCATCACAGGTCGCGTGCGCGCGCGTCCAGAAGGCACGGAAAACGACAAAATGGTTTCAGGCAAAATTGAAATTTTGGCAAAAGAAATTGAAATTTTGAACGCTGCCGCCACGCCACCCTTCCCCATTGACGAAGACAACATCAGCGAAAACGTGCGCCTGACCCACCGCGTGATGGATTTGCGCCGCCCACAAATGCAGAAAAACCTGCGTTTGCGCTACCAAGTGGCGATGGGTGTGCGCCGTTATTTGGACGCGCAAGGCTTTATTGACATTGAAACGCCCATGCTCACACGTTCCACGCCCGAAGGTGCGCGCGATTATCTCGTGCCAAGCCGCGTTCATGCTGGCGAATTTTTCGCTTTGCCACAATCGCCCCAGTTGTTCAAACAGTTGCTGATGGTGGCGGGTTTTGACCGCTATTATCAAATCACCAAATGTTTCCGCGATGAAGATTTGCGTGCCGACCGCCAGCCTGAATTTACCCAAATTGACTTGGAAACTTCGTTCTTGTCTGAAAATGAAATCATGGACATCACCGAAGGCATGGCAAAACAGGTGTTTAAAGACGCTTTGGGCGTGGATTTGGGCGAATTTCCGCGTATGCCTTACCGCGAAGCCATGTTCTATTATGGTTCGGACAAACCCGATATGCGCGTGAATTTGAAATTCACCGAATTGACCGAATTGATGAAATCGGAAGAATTTAAAGTCTTCCGTGCTGCTGCCGATATGAAAGGCGGTCGCGTGGTGGCATTGCGCGTACCCAATGGCGCAAAATTGAGCCGCAAAGACATTGATGATTATACGAAATTTGTCGGCATTTACGGCGCGAAAGGCTTGGCGTACATCAAAGTAAACGATGTGAACAACATCACCAATGATGAAAATAGCGGTTTGCAAAGCCCCATCGTGAAATTCTTGTCGGAAGGCTGCCTGAAAACGATTATCGCGGAAACAGGCGCACAAAATGGCGACATCATCTTCTTTGGCGCGGACAAAGCGAAAATCGTGAACGAAGCCATTGGCGCATTGCGCATCAAAATCGGACACGAACACGGCGCGGCAGACGGCTATTTTGTGGACGAGTGGAAACCGCTTTGGGTGGTGGATTTCCCCATGTTTGAATACGATGAAGAAGCCGACCGCTATGTTGCCGTACACCACCCATTCACATCGCCCAAAGTGGGACACGAAGATTTGATGGAATCCGACCCTGAAAACTGCTTGGCGCGCGCCTACGACATGGTGTTGAATGGCTGGGAAATCGGTGGCGGCTCAATCCGCATCCACCGCGCAGACATTCAAGAAAAAGTGTTTGCCGCATTGAAAATCACGCCCGAAGAGCAACAGGAAAAATTCGGTTTCTTGTTGGATAACTTGAAATACGGTGCGCCACCACATGGCGGTTTGGCGTTTGGTTTGGACCGCTTGGTTACGCTGATGACGGGCGCGGAATCCATTCGTGATGTGATTGCTTTCCCGAAAACGCAACGCGCTCAATGCTTGCTGACCAATGCGCCCAATGCCGTTGATGACAAGCAATTGCGTGATTTAAGTTTGCGTTTGCGCGTAAAACAAGTAGAAAATCAAGCGTAATCTTGATTTAATTTCAAAATCAGGCTACCTAAAAAACAACTTGGGTTTTAGGCAGCCTGAAACCTTTGCAAAACCTATTTTTGAACTTTTCTGAAAAATAAATTTCTTAAAATTCAATATATTAAAATTTTTAAAAATCAAATTTTAGGAATTTTGCAAAGGTCTCAGCCTGAAAATAATGGCTTAATGATTTGATATATTGAAATTGTGTGGGTGAAAGCACCCACCCTATGCTTGGATAATGGGCGCAATTATCACCAAAAGCTGCCTGAAAACATTTTCAGACAGCTTTAATGATGTGTGGTTTGCGCTTACTTGGGCGATTTTGCACCCAAATTGAGCTTGGCTTTCACCGTATTTTTGCTTTGTTCATAGGCATACACAGCCAGCAAAGGCACCAATGTTTTCAGCATATGAACGAAAACTTTGCTGATGTCATCGCTGAATCTGCCAATCAAGGGAATGGGCGTGATGGCTGTGTTGATAACTGTTTGAACATACAAGGGAGCCACTTGTTGCACCCTACATAATGCCCCATTTTGTATTTGGTTCACGATAATTTTTTTATTCTTATTTTATACCATTATCTTGGAGCTGTTTAATTGTATTGATAACCTCATCGGGATAGTGAACAATATATTTGGCTAATGGGCGAACCCAATCTGAATTTTTAATTAAAACAATGCAAAAATTGCCATTAACATCACCATCAGGATACCACCCTACATCTATCACATATAAATCATCATTATGAATATAAGACATTTGTAACATATCTTCAGTTAAGCCTAAATTATCTGCATAATGGGCTTTATTTTCTTCAAAACGCCATTTACTTTCATTAAGCAACCAAGAAAACCCATCGTAATCAATATGCCAAGATAATTCTTTCAAATCAACAAGAAACATGGATACCCTATTGCTATCTTCGTCTAAAATTGACCATCAACAAATTAGGTTGGGTTGCCAAGCCAACAAATCCCTTTCCAAAATAATGGGAAATGTGGGTGCCATACCCAACCTAAAACTTTTGCAAAACTCAATTCGTAGGGACAGATTTCATATCTGCCCTTTTTTCAATTTATTGATAACGCGATTTCGGGATAAAAGTGATTGATAAATTTAAGTCACTTTGCTCCCTCTCCCTGTGGGAGAGGGCTGGGGAGAGGGTATGCTGCTCAACAAGCCCTCTCTCCAACGCTTTCCCATAGGGAGAGAGGGCAGGTTTGTTGGCAAATTGACAGTTACTTATCCCGAGTTCACGTTATTGATAAAAATAAAAATTTCTGCAATTCTAAACAGGGCAGATATGAAATCTGCCCCTACGAATCGAGTTTTGCAAAAGTTTCAACCTTGCTGATAAAACACATACCCTAATTTTGGATGGGTTTAACCACCCAATTTCTCCGCGCCACCCAAATACGGACGCAATGCCACAGGAATATTGATTGAACCATCTGCATTTTGGTGGTTTTCCAACACCGCCACCAAAGCGCGACCCACCGCCAAACCTGAACCGTTCAAAG